>NZ_JBJHAF010000004.1:0-309028 GCF_054050855.1 Blastococcus sp. SYSU DS0539
GCTCGCAGATCAGCTCGGCCCGGTAGGCGGCCAGCGCCGACTCCGCCTGCTGGATCCGCCGCAGCTCCAGCGCGATCTCGGCATCGGTGCGGGCCGCGACCGGCATCGCCTCACCCAGCCGGGTCGGCCGCACCGAGACCCCCGGCGGGGTCAGCTCGGCCGGCCACGGCGGCACGTCCAGGACATCGACCGTCAAGCCGACCCCGAACCCACCACCTTCGAACACATGAGCGAACCTACCGGTGGGGTCCGACAGTTTCCCGAGGTCAGGCCCCGATCAGGAGCTCCGGTGCCACCGCTACCGGTGACCCGCGGGACGCCACTGCCGGCAGATCCGACCGCCACCGGGTGCCTGCCTGGAGGGCGGACTCGAGGGTGGTGGTCACGGGCACCCACCGGACCGGCGGGCTTCGTGGCGGACTCAGCGGCGGCGGCGCCGGACGAGCAGCATGACGATCAGGACGACGGCGGCGACCCCCGCGGCCGGGCCCGCGTAGCGCGCCATCGCGGCGCCGCCGGCCACCTCGAGCAGGTCGATCGGCTCGGGCTCGGCCTGCGCCGGCCGGGCCGACGGCCCGGTGCGGGGGACGCTCCGCAACGGAGCACCGGTGGCGGGCCGGTTCGGCGGGGCGGTGGTGCCCTTCGGCGGCGCGCTCGGCGCCTTCCCGGCGGGCGCGGTGTCGGCGTGCTCCGCCTTGGCCGCGGTCACGTTCGCCGCGGTCTCCTTCGCCGGCGTCTCGGTGGTCGCCGTCTCCTTCCCGGCCGCGGCCGGCGGAGCGGTGGCGGGGCCGGACGCGGCCTCGGACGCAGCCGGCTTCGCCGCCGCCTTCTTCGCCGGGGCCGCCTGCTCCGCCGCGGCGTCCTCCGTCGAGGCCGAGACCTTGTCGGTGGCCGAGGCGGCGGCCTTCTTCGTCGCGGCCGCGGCCTTCTTCGCCGCCGTACCCTCGCCGGCGGCCTGCTCCGCCGACGCGGCGACCTCCTCGACGGCGCCGGTGGTGGTCGCCGCCGCCTTCGCCGCCGCCGCCTTCGGTGCCGCACCCTCGTCCGCCGCGGCGCTCGCCCGCTCGGCGTCGCCCTGCGCATCGCCCTCGCCGAGCTGGGCGGCCAGCTTGTCCGCGAACTGCCCGAGCAGCTTGTTGCCGACGTCGGTCATCACCCCGCGGCCGAACTGGGCCGGCCGGCCGGTGATGTTGAGGTCGGTGAGGACGTCGACCCGCGTGATCGACCCCTCGGCGGCCAGCTTCGCGGTGACCACGGCGGCCGCGGTCCCGTTGCCCCGCTGGTCCTTGCCGCGGGCGTCGATGACCGCCCGGTGCGCCGCCTCGTCCTTCTCGATGAAGGAGGCCTTGCCCTGGTAGGTCAGGTTGATCGGGCCGAGCTTGACCTTCACCCGGCCGGTGAAGTCGTCGCCGTCGACGGAGTCCAGCGCCGCGCCCGGCATGCAGGGCGCGATCCGCTCGATGTCGAGCAGCACCCGCCAGGCCTCGTCGACGGGCACCGGGACGGTGAACGAGTTCTCCAGCTGCACTGCAGGACCTCCTGGAAGGGAGCGACCGGGCGGCGGGACGCCGCGACGGACGGTTGTTCTGACCGGCGGGAGCTCGACGCTACAGCCCGGCGGCGGCGCTCACCGCCCGGCGCGTCAGCACCGTGGCCAGATGCTGCCGGTAATCGGCCTGCGCGTTGAGGTCGCTGCTCGGATCGGTCCCGGCAGCGGCGTGCTGGGCAGCGGCCGCCACCGCGTCGGGGGTCGCCTCCGCGCCGGCCAGCGCCTCCTCGACCTGCCGGGCCCGGAGCGGGGTCGGCCCCATGTTGGTCAGCCCGATCCGCGCCTCGACGATCCGGCCGTCCTCCCGGCGCACCGCGGCCGCCACCGCCACGATCGACCACGCCTGGGCCACCCGGTTGAACTTCTCGTAGTGCATCCCCCACGACCCGGCGAGCTTGGGCAGCCGCACCTCGACGAGCAGCTCCCCCTCCTCCACCGCGGTGGTCAGGTAGTCGACGAAGAACTCCGTGGCAGGCACGGTGCGCCGCCCGCCCGGGCCGACGATGACGAACTCGGCGTCGAGGGCCAGCGCCACCGCCGGCAGGTCGCCGGCCGGGTCAGCGTGCACCAGCGCGCCACCGAACGTGCCGCGGTGGCGCACCTGCCGGTCGGCCACGGTCGCCGTCGCCTCGGCGACCAGCGGCGCGTACTGCCGGATCAGCGGATCGGCGAGGACGTCGGAGTGCGTCGTCATCGCGCCGACGACGATCGCGTCGTCCTCCTCCCGCACGCCCCGCAGCTCGGCGACCCGGGCCAGGTCGACGACGGTCTCCGGCGCGGCCAGGCGCAGCCGCATCACCGGGATGAGCGACTGCCCACCGGCGAGGACCTTCACGTCCTCGCCGCCCTCGGCGATGGCCTGCAGCGCCTCGTCGACGGAGGTGGGGCGGGCGTAGGCGAACGGGGCGGGGATCATGGCTCGACTCCTTCGTCGCTCTCGCGGATCACAGGGCACCTCCGGTGGTGGACGGGGCGTCGGAGGAGTCGACGGCCTGGGCGTTGGTGCGGGCCGTGGCGCGCTCGCCGCCGTCGCCGCCGTCGTGGATGGCCCGCCAGACGCGTTCGGGGGTCAGCGGCATGCGGATGTCGGTGACCCCCAGGTGCCGGACGGCGTCGAGCGCGGCGTTGACCACCGCCGGCGTGCTGGCGATGCAGCCCGCCTCGCCCACGCCCTTGGCGCCGATCGGGTTGCCGGGCGCGCTGTGCACGGTGTTGCCGGTGTCGAAGTGCGGCAGGTCGGAGGCAGCCGGCACCAGGTAGTCGACGAAGGTGCCGGTGGTGAGGTTGCCGTCGGCGTCGTAGACGGCCTCCTCGTACAGCGCCTGCGCGATGCCCTGGGCCAGGCCGCCGTGCACCTGCCCCTCGACGATCAGCGGGTTCACGATCGTGCCGACGTCGTCGACGCAGGCGTACTTGCGGATCTTCACGAACCCGGTCTCGGTGTCGACCTCCATCGCGCACAGGTGCGTCCCGTGCGGGAAGGAGAAGTTCTCCGGGTCGAAGGTCGCCTCGGCGTCGATCGAGGGCTCGACGCCCTCGGGGTAGTTGTGCGCGGCGAAGATCGCCAGCGCGATCTCCTGGATGCCCAGGCCGGTGCCCGGCGTCCCGCGCACGGAGAACTTCCCGGCCTCGAAGTCGAGGTCGTCCTCGCTGGCCTCGAGCAGGTGCGCGGCGATCTTCCGCGCCTTGGCGATCACCTTGTCCGCCGCCTTGACCACGGCGGACCCGCCGACCACCAGGGACCGCGAGCCGTAGGTGTCCAGGCCGCGGGAGGAGATCGCGGTGTCGCCGTGCAGCACCTCGACGTCCTCGAACGGCACCCCGAGGGAGTCCGCGACCAGCTGGCTCCACGCCGTCTCGTGGCCCTGGCCGTGCGGCGTCGAGCCGGTGACCACCTCGACCTTGCCGGTGGGCAGCATGCGGATGGACGCGTGCTCCCACCCGCCGGCGCCGAAGGAGAGCGAGCCCAGCACCCGGGAGGGGGCCAGCCCGCACATCTCGGTGAAGGTGGAGATGCCGATGCCCAGCTGGACCCGGTCGCCGGACTCCCGCCGCCGCTGCTGCTCGGCGCGCAGCTCGTCGTAGCCGAGCAGCTCCAGCGCCTGCTGCGTCGCGGCCTCGTAGTCACCGCTGTCGTAGGCGAGCCCGGCCACCGTGGTGAACGGGAACTCGTCGGCGTTGATCCAGTTCTTGCGCCGCAGCTCCAGCGGGTCCATGCCCAGCTCGACGGCGAGCTCGTCCATGATCCGCTCGATGGCGAAGGTGGCCTCCGGGCGCCCGGCGCCGCGGTAGGCGTCGGTGGGCACCTTGTTGGTGAACACCCCGTCGCACTCGAAGCGGTAGGCCGGGAACTTGTAGATGCCCGGGTACATGAACGCGCCCAGCGCGGGGACGCCTGGCGTGATCAGCCGCAGGTAGGCGCCCATGTCGGCCAGCAGCCGCACGCGCAGGCCCTTGAGGTTCCCCTCGCGGTCGGCCGCGATGTCCACGTACTGGATCTGGTCCCGCCCGTGGTGGGCGGTCATCAGCGACTCGCTGCGGGTCTCGGTCCACTTGACCGGCTTGCCCAGCCGCCGCGCGATCAGGAGGCAGAGGATCTCCTCCGGGTTGACCTGCAGCTTCCCGCCGAACCCGCCGCCGACGTCGGGGGCGACGACGCGCAGCTTGTGCTCGGGGATGCCGGTGACCATCGCCGCCATCACCCGCAGGATGTGCGGGATCTGGGTGGCCGACCACATCGTGTAGTTGTCGCCCTGCGGCTGGACGACGACCGAGCGCGGCTCCATGAAGGCCGGGATCAGCCGCTGCTGGATCAGCCGCCGGCTGACGACGACGTCGGCCTCGGCGAACGCCTGGTCGGTGTCCGAGCCGGTGCCCATCTCGCCGGCGTCGAAGACGAAGTGGTAGCTGGTGTTGGACTCGGTGTGGTCGTGGACGAGGTCGGCGCCGTCGGCGACCGCGGCCTCCATGTCCAGCACCACGGGCAGCGGCTCGTAGTCGATGTCGGCGAGCTCGACGGCGTCCTGGGCCGCGGTCTTGCTGCGGGCCACGATCACCGCGACCGCCTCGCCGACGTGGTTGACCTGGTCGACGGCGATCGACGGGTGCCCGGGGTTGACCATCTCCGGCGTGACCGGCCAGGCGCAGGGCAGCGAGCCCTGCTCCTCGGCGAGGTCCCGGCCGGTGAAGACGGCGATGACGCCGGGGGCCTCCCGCACGGCGCTGACGTCGACGTTCGTGATCCGCGCGTGGGCCACGGGTGAGCGGACGACCGCCAGGTGCAGCATCCCGGGCAGCACCATGTTGTCGGTCCAGGTGGTCTTGCCGGTGATCAGCCGGGCGTCCTCCTTGCGGCGGCGCGCCTTGCCGATCTCCTTCTCGGGCGCCGGGGTGCCGGTGCGCTCCTCGACGGCGGTCATGCCTGCCCCACCACGTGCGGCGCGGCGGCGGTGTCGACCTCGGCCGGCGCGACGGAGCCGTTGCCGCCCCCGCGCATCTCGGCGGCCGCCTGCTGCACGGCGCGGACGATGTTCTGGTAGCCGGTGCAGCGGCAGAGGTTGCCCTCGATGCCCTCCCGCACCTCGTCCTCGCTGGGGTCGGGGTTCTCCTTCACCAGGTCGAGGGACGCCATGATCATGCCGGGGGTGCAGTAGCCGCACTGGAGCCCGTGCATCTCGTGGAACGCCTTCTGCATGGGGTGCAACGTGCCGTTGCCGCTGCCGGCGCCGGCGACGCCCTCGATGGTCGTCACCTCGGCACCGTCGGCCTGGACGGCCAGCACGGTGCAGCTCTTCACCGCCTCGCCGTCGAGGTGCACGGTGCAGGCGCCGCAGTTGCTGGTGTCGCAGCCGACCACGGTGCCGACCTTGCCGAGCTGCTCGCGCAGGTAGTGCACGAGAAGGGTCCGGGGCTCGACGTCGTCGTCGTACGACGCCCCGTCCACCCGCACGCTGATCCGGGTCATCCGTCCTCCGCCTCGTTGCAGGGGGTCGATGCGCCCACGGTCGACCGTGGACCTGCCGCGGAGTCTGACCCGAAAGGAGTGACTTAGGCCACGCTTATCTGCACGGGAGGTCGAAGGACGGCGTGATCAGCGCGGTGCACCGGCCGCCGGCGACGTTGCAGCGGCGTTGCACCACCCCTCCGCGGCGGCGGTTCGTGCACATCTCGCCGGTGGTCAGCGGACGGCGGCCGGCTCCTCCGTCGCGGGCGCGGCGACCGGGGCCGCCGGGGCGGGCCCGGCGGCGGCCCGCTCCCGGCGCAGCAGGACGGCGGAGACCGCGAGCGGGACCAGCCCGGCGGCCGCCAGCGCGGCGCCGACGGCGCTGGGCGCCCGGTAGCCGAGGCCCGCGGCGATGACCAGCCCGCCGACCCAGGCGCCGAGGGCGTTGGCCAGGTTGAGGGCCGAGTGGTTGAGCGCGGCCCCGAGCATCTGGGCCTCCCCCGCCGTCTCCATCAACCGCAGCTGCAGCAGGATCGCCAGGGTCGAGCCGCTGACCGAGACCAGGAAGACCCCGGCCACCAGGCCGGGCACCCAGGACGCCACCACGGCGACCGCGGCGAGCAGCACCATGAGCGCCACCAGCGCGCCGACCAGCGAGCGGAACAGGGACCAGTCGCCCAGCCGCCCGGCCAGCGCCGTCCCGATGATCCCGCCGATCCCGTAGACGAACAGGACCACCGGCAGGGTGCCCCGGGAGAGCTCCGCGACGTCGGTGACGACGGGGGCGATGTAGCTGTAGAGCGCGAACATGCCGCCGAAGCCGACGACGCCGACCGCCAGGGTGAGCAGCACCTGCGGCCGGCGCAGCGCGCTCAGCTCCCCGCGGACCGTGGCGTCGGCCCGGCCCGGTGACGGCGGGACGACGACGAGCACGGCCGCCACGGTGGCCACGGCCAGGACGACGACCAGCCAGTACGCCGAGCGCCAGCCGGCCGCCTGACCCAGCCAGGTCGCGGCCGGGACGCCGGCGACCAGCGCGACGGCCAGCCCGAGCATCACAGAGCTGACCGCGCGGCCCCGGAGCCGAGGCGCGACCAGCGACGCGGCGACCAGCGAGGCCACGCCGAAGTAGGCGCCGTGCGGCAGGCCGGCGAGGAACCGGGCGCCCAGCAGCGTCGGGTAGCCCGGCGCCAGGGCGGTGAGCACGTTGCCGACCAGCAAGGCGCCCATCAGACCGACCAGCAGGGCGCGCCGGGGCAGGCGGGCGCTCATCGCCGCGATCACCGGGGCGCCGACCACGACGCCGAGGGCGTAGGCCGAGATGACGTGGCCGGCCGAGGGGATGTCGACCCCCATGCCCTCGGCGATGTCGGGCAGCAGGCCCATGGTCACGAACTCGGTGGTGCCGATCGCGAACCCGCCGAGCGCCAGCGCCACGATGGCCACGACGACCCGGAGCGGGCTCGCGGGTGGTCGGTCGGCGAGGGGTGCGGCGGTCACTCAGCAGCGAAGTCGTGAGCCGCCCTCAGCATTCCCGTCCCGGGCGGGTCAGCGTGCGCGGCCGGCCAGGCGCAGCCGGTGCAGGTGGGCGGCGACCGCCGTCCGCCGCGGCGAGCCGGCCGGCAGGATCCCCAGCAGCGCGTGCCACACACCGGGGTCGTCCCGGCCCTCGGGGAGCTGGCCGAACCGGAGCAGCAGCTCGGGGCGGTGGCCGGTCAGCACGGCCCGCCGGAGCTGCGCGGCGAGGCGGTCGCGGGCCGAGCGGACGCCCGGCGCGTGCGAGCCGGGGAGCACCGGGCCCGCGTAGCGCTCGAGCGCGGCCGCGACGTCGCCGCGGGCGAGGAGCCGGCGGACCTGCTCGGCGTCGGTGCGCAGCCGGCCGACCAGGCGGTACGGGCGGGAGGCGAGGAGGTCGGCGCCGACCAGCCGGCGCAGCCGGGACAGCTCGGCCCGCACGGTGACGGTGGCGGCGTCGCCGGCGTGGCACTCCGCGGCGAGCTGGGCGGCGTTGCGGCCCTGGCCGGAGGCCGCCGCCTCGGCCAGCAGGAACAGCAGCTCGGAGTGCCGGACCGACAGCTCCAGGGGTCCGGCGGGCAGCGTGAGCCGGGCACGCTCCCGGCCGAGGACCTCCAGGCGTGCCTCGGCCGGCGCCGGCGGAGCCGCTGCCGGACCGGCGGTCAGCCGCTCGCGGTGCAGCCAGCGCAGCTCCGACTCGACGGCGGCGACGGTCGCGCGGACCAGGGTGAGCACGTGCGGGCTGGCCACGGTGTCGCCGCCGGTGACGTCGATGGCCCCCAGCACCGCGCCGGTCACCGGGTCGTGCACCGGCGCGGCCGCGCAGCTCCAGGCCTGCACCGGAAGCCGGAAGTGCTCGCTGCCGTAGATCTGCACCGCGGAGTCGACCGCCAGCGCCGTCCCGGGGGCGTTGGTGCCGGCCACGTCCTCCGACCAGCGGGCGCCCTCGACGAAGTTCACGCCCTCCGCCTGCGCCCGCAGCTGCCGGTCGCCCTCCACCCAGAGCATGCGCCCCGCGGCGTCGGTGACCGCCACGATCATCTTGTCCGCCTCGGCGTCCTGGACCAGCAGCCGGCGGATCACCGGCAGCACCGGGGCGAGGGGGTGGGCCGCCCGGTAGGCGAGCAGCTCCGCGTCGAGCAGCTCCACCGGCGGCAGCCCGCCGCCGGGGTCCACCCCGCTGCCGAGGGAGCGGCGCCAGGAGTCGCGGACGACGGAGCGGACGACGTCGTCGGGGGGCAGCTCGCTGCCGCTCACCAGAAGCTCGTGCGCGGCCCGCAGCCGCCGGGTGCGGGCGGCGGAGGGCGCCCCGTCCGGCAGCGCCAGCCACGGGTTGACGGCGGTGGTCACCGGGTGGCCCGCGGGAGGTGGCTCATGGCACGGCCATCGTGACCTGTCCGCGCCCGTTCCACCAGTGATCCGCTTCCCGGGCTGCGGTGTCACCCCGCCGGGACGGGCTCCTCCTGGACGGCGGGCAGCTGCCACGGCCGGACGACGGCGGCCAGGACGACGAGCGCCAGGGCCAGCGCGGTGACGACGACGATCCCGATCGCGACCGCGTCGTTGCCGAGCAGGCCGACGACCGGGGAGACCGCCGCGCCGACGCCGAACTGGATCGCGCCGAGCAGGGCCGCCGCGCTCCCGGCGGCCTCGCCGTGCCGGGACAGCGCCAGCGCCGGGGCGTTGGGCAGCGCGAGCCCGCAGGCGAACAGCACCGCCCACAGCGACCCGGTGACGCCGACCAGGCCTCCGGTCCCGGTGCCGGCCAGCACGACCAGCGCGGTACCGGCGAGCGCGCCGGCCACCGTCCCGGCGACGAGCAGCTGCTGGGGCGACCAGCGGCGCAGCAGCAGCGGGTTGAGCTGGGTGGCGGCGATCAGCCAGAAGGCGCCGGCGCCGAACAGCAGCCCGAACTGCTGCTCGTCCAGCCCGAAGTCACGCTGGTAGACGAACGAGGAGCCCGACACGTAGCTGAACAACCCGGCCATGGTGAGCCCGGCGACGAGGACCAGCCCGACGTAGGTGCGGTCGCGCAGCAGGCCGCGGTAGATCCGCAGTGTGCCGCCGACCCCGGCGCTGCGCCGCCGCTCCGGGGGCAGGGTCTCGCGCAGCGTCGCCCAGCCGACGACCAGGAGCAGCAGGCCGTAGCCGGCCAGCACCGCGAACACCCCGCGCCAGGTGGTGAACCGGAGGATCTCCCCGCCGATGGTGGGCGCCAGGACCGGCGCCGCGCCGAGCACGAGGAACAGCCGGGAGAGCATCGTCGCCGCGGCCCGCCCCTCGTACAGGTCGCGCACCACGGCGAGGGCGATGACCGCACCGGAGGCGGCGCCGACGCCCTGCAGCACCCGCAGCCCGCCGAGGACGGCGATGGTCGGCGCGACGAGCACGAGCAGCGAGGCGATCACGTGCAGCGCGGTGCCGGCGAGCAGCGGCCCGCGCCGGCCGTACGCGTCCGACAGCGGCCCGAGCACCAGCTGGCCGAGAGCCAGCCCGATCAGCGTGCCGGTGAGGGTCAGCTGGACCGTCGCCGAGGTGGTGAGCAGGTCGCTGGTGATGCTGGGCAGCGCCGGCAGGTACATGTCGATCGTCAGCGGTCCGAGCGCGACGAACGCGCCCAGCGTCAGGGCGGTGCGCGCGGCGCCCGGCCGCGCGGGTGCCCCGGCGGCCGCCGGCGCGGTCATCGGCTCCTGGCCGGCGGTCCGGTCCTGGGTGGCGGTCTGGTCCTGGGTGGCGGTCACGGTGTCCCCGTCGATCGATGTGGCGCGGGACCCACGCTGGTCGGACCGCAGTACGGCGACGACAAGGCGCGCGGCCCGGCGGGCATTCCGCCGTCCGGCGAATTCCCCCGACGGGTCAGCGGGGCGGGCGCACCGGCAGCAGGGCGCACGGATCCCGGGCGCGCAGCGCCCCGGCCCACAGCCCGGCTCCGTAGCCGAGGTCGTCCAGCCGCCGGGCCAGCCCGTGACGGACCGGTCCGATCCGGTCCCGGTGCGGCCACCAGGCGACCAGCGCATCCGCGGCGGCGGCGGCCAGCAGCCACCGCCGCGCCCGCCGCGACGCGACGGCGGCGACCGCGGCCACCGGCCAGTGGTGCCGGGTGGCGGCCCGGGCCAGCGACTGCCCCGATGCGGCCAGCCCCCGCACCGCCAGGCCCGCGGCGAGGCCGACGGGCACCGGCTCCCCCGGCAGGGCCAGGCGGCGGGCCAGCCGGACGCCGGTGGCCCCGAGCAGGGCGAGACCGGCCGGCCTCCCCCACCGGCCGCCGCCGAGCAGCAGCGCCCAGGTCAGCGCCGTCTCCGGAGCGATCACCAGCGGCGACACCGCGCCTCCGTGCCGGGCGGCGAGCAGCGCCGCCCCGGTGCCGTAGAAGGCCCGGCGGCGCAGCCAGTCGGCCAGGCGCGCGGGGTGCTGGTGCGCGACCTCCGCGGCCGGCTCGTAGCGCACCCGCCAGCCGGCTGCGGTCAGCCGCCAGACGAGGTCGACGTCCTCGGCGACCCGCAGGCCCTCGTCGAACCCGGCGCCCAGGGCCGCCCGGCGGACCAGCAGCGCGGCGCTCGGCACGTAGGACACCCCGGACAGCGGCCGGACCGCCGCCGGCCGCGGCCCCATGTCCAGGGCGCCGGCGACGTCCTCGTAGGCGCTCACCGGACCCCGGGGACCGCCGGGCAGCGGCCCGATCCGCGGGGCGACGACGGCCAGCCGCGGATCGGCCAGGTGCGGGCGCAGCCGGGCCAGCCAGCCGGGCCGGGGGACGCAGTCGGAGTCGAGGAACGCGACCAGGTCGGTGCCGGCCGCGGCCAGGCCGGCGTTCCGGGCGGCGGCGGGCCCCCGGGAGACCTCGGCGCGCAGCACGCGGACCCCGTCGGCGGCCACCGGCACCCTCGACCCGTCGTCCACCACGACCACCGGCAGACCGGCGGTGCCGGGGTCGGCGCGCAGCGCCGCGAGCAGCCGGGCCAGCGCCGCCGGCCGGTCCCGGACGGGGACGACGACGGTGACGCCCGCCCCGTCGGGGTCCGGCGTCAGGTCCGGGTGCGCCAGGCCGGCGTCGAGCAGCCGGGCGGCCAGCGCGGCGCTCGTCGCGTCCCGCACCTCGAGCCGGTCGCCGGGCAGCAGCGCGGCCGCGCGCGGGGCCAGGCGCAGCAGCCGCAGCGGCGAGCCGCCGAGCAGGGTGGCTCCGCCGTCCCGACGGCGGACACGGGGGTCGAGCCGGACGGCGAACCCGTCGGGCAACCGGTCGCCGGGCGGGATCACGCCCGCGCCAGGACCTCGTCGGTGGTGGCCAGCGACACCAGCGGCGCGTAGCCGGCCATCACCTGCAGGGCGCGCTGGTGCTCGTCGTCGCCGGCTCCGGCGCAGGCGTCGGTGACCACGCGCACGTGCACCCCGGCGTCGGCGGCCGGCAGCACGGTGGAGATGACGCAGCAGTCGGTGGCCACGCCGGCGACGGTGAGCGGGCCCTCCCCGACGACCGCGGCCAGCTCCGGGCCCCACTTGCCGAAGGTGGTGGCATCCACCACCGGGGCGCCGCCCGGGTCCTCGACCATCTGGTAGCAGGGCGCATCCGGTGGCTGCAGCGCGAAGTCGTACTGCGCGTAGTACTCCTTCCACCCGCCGGCCGGCTCGGCCGGCGCGAGGAAGCGGGTCCACACCACCCGGTCGCCGAAGGCCTCGACCAGCCGGCGGACCCGCGGCCGGATCTCCTCGAACCGCGGCGCCGTCCAGGGCGACGACTCGTCGCCGAAGACGTGCTGCAGGTCGACGACGACCAGCCAGCCCTCCTGGCCCGCGGTTGCCCCGCTCATCCCGTCCGCCCCCGTGCTCGCGATCGAAGTCCGGACCCGGCCCGGTTCCGCCCATGGACCCTAACCGCGGCGGCCGGACCGCGCGGACGGACGGCGGGGCGCCCGCCCGAGCCAGACCCCGGACCCATGTGGTTAGGTCACCCTTACCTGGTCCTCGAGGAGTTCGCATGCTCGTCCGTCCCGCCCTCCGCGGCGCCGCCACGCTCGCGGCCGCCGCCCTCGTCGTCACCGGCTGCGGCTCCGGCGACGAAGCCGCCCCCTCCGGTGGCGAGACGACCGGCACCCCGTCGTCGTCGGCGTTCCCGGCCACCGTGGAGACCGCCTTCGGCGACGTCACCGTCGAGGAGGAGCCGACCCGCGTCGTCGCGCTCGGCTGGGGCGACGCCGAGACGGCGCTCGCGCTCGGCGTGCAGCCGATCGGCGCCAGCGACTGGCTCGGTTTCGGCGGCGAGGGCGTCGGCCCGTGGGCCGAGGGGCGCTACGACGAGGCGCCCGAGATCATCGAGACGATCGAGCCGAGCTACGAGGCGATCGCCGCACTGGAGCCCGACCTGATCCTCGACACCAAGTCCGCCGCCACCGAGGACCGGTACGAGGCGCTGAGCGCCATCGCCCCGACCATCGGCCAGCCCGAGGGCGTCGGCCCGTACCAGACCGGCTGGGAGCGGCAGCTGGAGATGATCGGCCAGGCCCTCGGCAGGAGCGAGGAGGCCGAGGAGCTGCAGGCCGAGGTCGACCAGGCCTTCGCCGACGCCGCCGCCGAGCACCCCGAGTTCGAGGGCACCGAGGTCGCCGTCGGCGCCTTCACCTCCGAGGGCTTCGGCGCCTACGTGCGCGGCGACGCCCGCGTCGACTTCATGGAGCAGCTCGGCTTCGAGAACAAGGCCGCGATCGAGGAGCTGGCGACGGAGAACTTCTTCGTCCCGGTCAGCGAGGAGCAGCTCTCGCTGCTCGACGCCGAGCTCACGGTCGCCTTCCCGATCTTCGTCGAGGCGTCGGAGTTCACCTCCAGCCCGCTGTGGCAGACGCTGGACTCGGTGCAGGACGGCCGCGCCGTCGTCCTCGAGGACCCGGACCTGATCAGCGCCTTCTCCAGCGGCTCGCCGCTGGGCATCCAGTACGCGCTGGAGAACGCCGTGCCGCAGTTCGCCGAGGCGCTCGGCTGACCGGCGCACTCCGCCCTCCGGCGCGGCGGCTCCGGGGCACTCCTACCCCTGGAGCCGCCCCGCGTCGTCGATCCGCCAGGACCGCGCAGCGGCGGCCAGCCGGTCGACCAGCCCCTCGAGCAGCCGGGCACCCTCCGTCGCGCCGGCACCGGCCGGATCCCCCAGGACCCCGTTCGGGCTGACCGCCCGGACGCCCTCGGCCCGCAGCCGTGGGAGCAGCTCCCCGATCGGCGCAGTCTCGCCCGCCGCGGCCCGGTCCCGCCGCACCCCGTCCGGTTCCACGTGCAACATCAGCGACGTCTCGGTCCGGCCGGCGTGCGCGTCGGCGCCGGCGAAGGCGCACGGGAACCAGGCCACGTCCCGCCCCTCCGACCGCACCCGCGGCACCGCCGACCGCAGCGCGTCGAGGTTGCCGCCGTGGCCGTTCACGAGGAGCACCCGCCCCGCCCAGCGGCAGGCCGAGCGCCCGTACTCCACGAGCAGGCCGGTCAGCGCCTCGGTGCCGAGCGAGATCGTGCCGGGGAAGTCCTCGTGCTCGCCGCTGGCCCCGTACGCCAGCGCGGGGGCCAGCAGCGCACCGTCCAGCAGGTCGGCGGCCGCCTCGGCGGCCGCCGTGGCGAGGACGGTGTCCGTGGCCAGCGGCAGGTGCGGGCCGTGCTGCTCGACCGCGCCCAGCGGGACCACCAGCAGCGGCCGCTCGGGCAGCTCCGGCCACACGGCGCCGGCCAGGGAGGGCATCGCCGCAGCGTAGCCAGGACGGGACGGTTGGCAGACTCGCCGGGCATGAGCACCCGACCCACGCCCCGCCGGTGCCCGTGCGGAACCGGCCTGCCCTACGCCGAGTGCTGCGGGCCGCGGCACGACGGATCCGCCCCGGCGGCGACCGCCGAGCAGCTGATGCGCTCGCGCTACAGCGCCTTCGCCGTCGGCGACGCGGCCTACCTGCTGGCCAGCTGGCACTCCACCACCCGCCCGCCGTCGGTGGAGCTGGACCCGGGGGTGCGCTGGACCGGCCTCGACGTCCTCGCCACCACCGGCGGGGGGCTGCTCGCCGCGGAGGGCACGGTGAAGTTCCGGGCGCACTGGCGGTCCGGCGGGGAGTCCGGCGACCAGCACGAGGTCAGCCGGTTCGCGCGGGAGGACGGCGCCTGGCGCTACCTCGACGCGGGGTGAGGGTGTCGGGCCGCCCCCCGGTGGGCACGAGCCGGGCATGAGCGCAGAGGACACCCGCAAGGTCGCCGAGCTGATCAAGGGGGAGCGCTTCGGCTTCCTCACCACCATCGCACTGGACGGCAAGCTGACCAGCCGGCCGATGACGCTGCAGGAGGTCGAGTTCGACGGGGACCTGTGGTTCTTCGCCGAGCGCGGCTCGCACCCGGTGGCGCACGTCGCGGCGTCCCCGCAGGTCAACGTCGGCGTCGGCTCCGGCGGCACCTGGGTGTCGCTGACCGGGCACGCCCGCGTGGTGGAGGACACCGCCAAGAAGAAGGAGCTGTGGAACGGCGCCGTCGAGGCGTGGTTCCCGAACGGCCCCGAGGACCCCGACGTCGTGCTGATCAAGGTCGAGGGCGACTCGGCGGAGTACTGGGACAGCCCCGGCGGTCGCCTGGCCACGGCGTTCAGCTTCGTGAAGGCCAAGGCCACCGGTGAGCGCATCGACTCCGGCGACAACAAGAAGGTCGACCTCTAGTCGGAGGCCGCCCCGCGCCGGCCCCGGAGGGCCGGCGCGAGGGGATCAGCGCAGGTCCAGGCCCGCCAGGGGGGACTCGTCGCAGATCTTGGCGGGGGGCAGCGCGGGCATCCCGAGCAGCGTGGGCTGGCCGCGGACCGGGCCCGTGTGCGAGTGGTCCACGGAGCTCCGGGGGGCCACCAGCTCGACGTCGCGGGCGGCCAGCGCCGTCTCCCCGTAGCCCTGCACGCACTCGGGATCGGGGCCGTCCAGCGGCAGGCCGGTGAAGAACTTCGCCGCCATGCAGCCGCCCCGGCAGGCGTCGAAGTGCGCGCACTTGGTGCACGCGCCGCCGGTCTGCGGGCTGCGCAGGTCGGCGAACAGCTCCGAGGACTGCCACACCCGCTGGAAGCCACCTTCGTCGCGGACGTTGCCGGCGAGGAAGTTCTCGTGGATGGCGAACGGGCAGGCGTAGACGTCGCCGACCGGGTCGATCAGGCAGACCACCCGCCCCGCACCGCACAGGTTCAGCCCCGGCAGCGCCTCGCCGAACGCGGACAGGTGGAAGAACGAGTCGCCGGTGAGCACGTCGTCGCCGTTGGCCAGCAGCCACTGGTAGAGGTCGCGCTGCTGGGCCTGGGTGGGGTGCAGCTGGTCCCAGACGTCGGCCCCGCGGCCCGAGGGGCGCAGCCGGGTGATCCGCAGCTGGGCGCCGAAGGAGTCGGTGAGCGCCTTGAACGCGTCGAGCTGCCCGGCGTTCTCCCGGGTGACGACGACGGAGACCTTGAAGTCCTTCATCCCGGCCTCGGCCAGGTTCTCCAGCGCCCGGATGGCGGTGGCGTACGAGCCGGTGCCGCGGACGCGGTCGTTGACCTCGGCGGTGGCGCCGTCCAGGGAGATCTGCACGTCGACGTAGTCGGTGCGCGCCAGCTGCGCGGCCCGCGTCTTGTCCAGCTTGATGCCGTTGGTGGAGAACTTGACGCCGACGTCGTGGCCGATGGCGTAGTCGAGCAGGTGCCAGAAGTCCGGCCGCACCGTGGGCTCGCCGCCGCCGACGTTGACGTAGAAGACCTGCATCCGCTGCAGCTCGTCGATGACCGCCTCGGCCTCGGCGGTGGAGAGCTCGCGCGGGTCGCGCCGTCCCGACGAGGACAGGCAGTGCGCGCACGCCAGGTTGCAGGCGTAGGTGAGCTCCCAGGTGAGGCAGATGGGGGCGTCCAGGCCGTACTCGAACTGGTCGATCAGGCGGCCGCCGACCGGGCGCTCCGGTACGGCGGGACGGGACGGCAGGACGGCGGTCACGGGGTCTCCCGGGGTTCGATCATCTGCGAGCGGGCGAGGTCGGCCAGGGCCTTCTCGTAGGCGGGGCGCTGCGCCTCGCTCACGCCGCAGGCGGTCAGCGTGGCGGTCGCGCTCGGATGCTCCGCGAGCGCCTCGACGACGGCGACCAGGGTCTTCGACTTCAGGAAGGACAGCTTCCGGTTGCCGAAGTGGTAGACGAGCGCGCCGAACGGCTCGGGCCGCAGCGCGACGGATCGGGCCCGGCGCCAGGGCAGCTCCGCGTCGAACGCGCAGCTCCCCCGGGTCGCCGGGCCGGCCGGGGCGTCGATCAGTACACCCCGCACATGCCGTCGATGGAGACCTCCTCGACGAGCGACTCCTCGACGAGGGCCTCCTCGGTGGCAGGCGCCTCGGGGGCGGCCTCGACGTGGGCCAGGTCGGTCTGGGTGGACTCGGGCATGGGGGCCTCCGTGAACGCGGTCACATGGTCGTGGCGGACGTTAGTGACACCCGGTGCCAGGAGCAACAGCGGGACTCCGCGTGTCCGCCCGCCGGTCCCTGCCCGCCCCCCGGGCAGAATCGCGGACGTGGCGGATGCGAGGACGGCGCCGGCCGCGCTGCCGGCGGGGCGCGCCCGCGTCGAGCGCGCGGCCCTGGACCTGTTCACCGTCCGCGGTTTCGAGGACGTCACCAGCGACGAGGTCGCCGACTCCGCCGGCATCAGCCGCCGGACCTTCTTCCGGTACTTCCCGACCAAGGCCGACGCCGTGTGGGGCGACTTCCCCGGGCACGTCGCCCGGCTCGCGGGCCTGCTGGCCGCCGCCGACCCCGCCCAGCCGGTGCTCACCTCGGTCTGCGCCGCCTACGTCGAGGTCAACGACTACCCGGACGCCGAGCTGCCGCTGCTGCGCGAGCGCATGCGGCTGATCCTCACCGAGCCGGCGCTCCTGGCGCACAGCCAGCTGCGGTTCGCCGAGGTCGACCGCGTGGTCGCCGGGCACGTGGCGGCCCGGACCGGGACCTCGCCGGCCGGGCTGCTCCCCCGGCTGGTCGCCGCGAGCACCCGGGCGGCGGCCACCACCGCGTTCGAGGCGTGGCTGGCCGACGAGGACTCCAGCCTCGCCGCGCACCTGCGCCTGGCCCTCGACGAGATGGCGGCCGGCTTCCCGAGCCTCCGCTCCTGAGGCGCCCGGTGTGGCCACGGTCTCACCTCCGGCAGTAGCCTGGCACTCAGTGCCACCGGCCGTCGGGCCGGCCCGCCAGCCCGGTCGACCGGGCGCCGACTAGGAGGTCACGATGGCCAACGCATGGTTCGAATCGGTCGCCGAGGCGCAGCGGCGCGCGAAGAAGCGGCTGCCCAAGGGCGTGTACGGCGCGCTGGTCGCCGGCTCGGAGCGGGGGCTGACGCTGGAGGACAACCTCGCCGCCTTCGCCGAGCTCGGCTTCGCGCCGCACACCGCGGGGCTGGCCAACGAGCGGAACATGGGCGTGACCGTCATGGGCCAGTCCATGTCGATGCCGATCATGATCAGCCCCACCGGCGTGCAGGCCGTCCACCCCGACGGCGAGGTCGCCGTCGCCCGCGCCGCCGCCGCCCGCGGGGTGGCGATGGGCCTGTCCTCGTTCGCCAGCAAGCCGATCGAGGAGGTCGTCGCGGCCAACCCGCAGACGTTCTTCCAGATGTACTGGGTGGGCACCCGCGAGGAGATGCTCGGCCGCATGGAGCGCGCCAAGCGGGCCGGCGCGGTCGGCATGATCGCCACCCTCGACTGGTCCTTCGCCTACGGCCGCGACTGGGGCAGCCCGTTCATCCCGGAGAAGATCGACTTCGAGGCCGCCCGGAAGTACGCGCCGCAGGTGCTGGTCAAGCCGCGCTGGCTGCTCGACTTCGCGCGGACCGGGAAGATCCCGGACCTCAAGGTGCCGAACATGGTGGCGAACCCCGGCGACGACGCCCCCACCTTCTTCGGCGCCTACGGCATGTGGAACGCCTCCCCCATGCCCACCTGGGAGGACGTCGCCTGGCTGCGCGCGCAGTGGGACGGTCCGTTCATGCTCAAGGGCGTCATGCGGGTCGACGACGCCAAGCGCGCCGTCGACGCCGGCGTCACCGCCATCTCGGTGTCCAACCACGGCGGCAACAACCTCGACGGCACCCCGGCCTCGATCCGCGCGCTGCCGGCGGTGGCCGAGGCGGTGGGCGACCAGATCGAGGTGCTGCTCGACGGCGGCATCCGGCGCGGCGGCGACGTCGCCAAGGCCCTCGCCCTCGGCGCGAAGGCCGTCATGATCGGCCGCGCCTACCTGTGGGGCCTCGGCGCGAACGGGCAGGCCGGCGTGGAGAACGTCCTGGACCTGCTGCGTGACGGGCTCGGCTCGGCGATGGTCGGGCTCGGCCGGCCGAACGTCTCGGACCTGTCCCGGGACGACCTGGTCGTCCCGCCCGGCTTCGAGCGCCAGCTCGGTGACGTCGCCGTGGCCAACGCCACGCTGGGCACCTCGCCGGCCCGCACCCGCCACCGCGAGGCCTGACCGGCCGGCCCCGCCGGGGTTCAGCGGCCGGGCCGGCCGCTCACACCCGGACGGACCGGACGATGCGGTCGGGGCGGACGCGGACCAGCGAGACGCCGTCCAGCCAGCGCCGGAGGACGCCGGTCGGGTCCTCGATCCGGAACGCCGTCCCGTCGGGCCGCCGGACCCGCAGGTCCGCGGTGATCTCGACGTAGCCGTCCCCGAGGACGTCGTCCAGCCGGCGGGGACGGCCGTCGACCACGACCTCCGGCTGGGGGAGCAGCGTCCCGGCCAGCCGGCGGCCGGCTCGGCCCCGGCGCGCCACCAGCGGGCCGCGGGGCAGCGGCGGCGTCCGGCTGTCGGTCGCCAGCCGGGCCACCGCCGGGATCCGCCGGACGGCGGCCAGCACGGCCCGACGGGCGACGGCGCCGCCGCGGCCGCCACCGGTCATCAGCGCGCCCAGCAGCAGCGCGACCCGGATCAGCGCGCGGGCGTGCTGCTCGCGCTCGGCCTGGTAGGTGGCCAGCAGCGTGTCGGACGCTTCTCCGCGCAGCACGGCGGCCAGCTTCCAGGCCAGCTGGTGGACGTCGCGCAGCCCGAGCCCCAGCCCCTGACCGACGAACGGCGGCGTGAGGTGCGCGGCGTCGCCGGCGAGCAGGATCCGCCCGTCGCGCCAGCGATCGGCGACCTGCGCCCGGAACGTGTACGCGACCGCGCGCAGCACCTCGACGTCGGCCGCGCCGGCGACGGGCGCCAGCAGCGACGCCAGCCGGGCCGGGTCGGCCAGCGCCTCGGCGGTCTCCCCCCGCGCCAGCCGGAACTCCCAGCGGTAGCGGTCGCCGGTGACCGGCATGAACGTCGCCGCCCGGCGCGGGTCGCACACCTGGTGCACCCCCGGCCAGACCGGCAGCGGCTCGGCCGACCGCGCATCCACCACGAGCCAGCGGTCGGCCGGGCCGAGGTCCTCCATCCGGGCGCCGATCAGCTCCCGCACGGTGCTGTTGGCGCCGTCGCACCCCAGCACGGCCGCCGCGCGGACGGACCGTTCCGCTCCGGTCGCCCGGTCGGCCACCCGCACGGTGACCCCCGTGCCGTACTGCTGCAGCCCGATCACCTCGGCGCCGCGGCGCACCTCGATCCCGGGCGTCGACGCCGCCGCCCCGTCCAGCACCGCCTCGAGGTCGGGCTGGTGGACGAACGACCCCTGCGGCCAGCCGTGCATCCCGGCGTCCGGGGCGCGGCGGAACTCCGCGAGCACCCGGTGCCCGCCGTCCAGCAGCCGCAGCCCGGCCATCGGCCGGCAGAGCGCGGCGACGTCGTCGGCCACCCCGGCGGCCTGCAGCACCCGGAAGACCTCGTCGTCGAGGTGCACCGCACGCGGCAGCGGGTAGGGCGCCGCGTGCCGCTCCAGGACGACGACGGCGAGCCCCCGGCGGGCCAGCAGCAGGGCCGCGGTCAGCCCCACCGGGCCGGCGCCGACCACGACCACCGGGGCGCCCGACACCTCGCCATCATCCCCGACTCCCGCTGCCCGTTGCACCACGACGGGACAACGTTGCATCCTCTGTGCCCGATGTGACGCAGGGCATAGCGTAGGCGCCGGACGTGCGCGTTCGCGCATGCGTGAACAGCCCTCGACGAGGAGGTTTCTGTGCCCGTGAACACCCGCGGCGCGATCCTGCGCTCCGCCCCTGGCCAGTGGGAAGTCACCGATCTGGTCGCCGACGACCCCCGGACGGGTGAGCTGCAGGTCAAGCTGGCCGCATCCGGGATGTGCCACTCCGACGACCACATCGCCACCGGCGACATGCCCGTCGGCCACTACCCGTTCCTCGGCGGCCACGAGGGCGCGGGCGTGGTCACCGCCGTCGGCCCCGGCACCAAGGACTTCAAGGAGGGCGACCACGTGGTCTTCTCCTTCCTCCCCGGTTGCGGCCGCTGCCGGTACTGCGCCAACGGCCAGCAGTACATCTGCGACTCGGGCGCCAATCTCCTGATCGGCTCCCGCTGGGACGACGCCGAGAGCTTCCGCTTCCAGACCTCCGACGGCACCCCGGTCGGCCAGATGTGCGGGCTGGGCACGTTCGCCGAGGTGACCACCGTCGACGTCCGCTCCACGGTCAAGATCCCCGACGACATCCCCCTCGACGTCGCCTGCCTCGTCGGCTGCGGCGTCGGCACCGGCTGGGGCACGGCCGTGCAGGCCGGCGAGGTCAAGGCCGGCGACACGGTGATCGTCATGGGCGTCGGCGGCATCGGCATCAACGCGGTCCAGGGTGCGGCGCACGCCGGCGCCAGCCACGTCGTCGCCGTCGACCCCGTCCCCTTCAAGCGCGAGAAGGCGATGGAGCTGGGCGCCACCCACGCCTTCGCGAGCATCGAGGAAGCCGCCGAGTTCGGCCGCAGCGTCACGAACGGGCAGGGCGCGGACAAGGTGCTGATCACCGTCGGCGTGCTCAAGGGCGAGCACGTCGCCCAGGGGGTCGAGGCGCTCGGCAAGGGCGGTCGGGTCGTCATCACCGGCCTCGGCGACCTCACCGACGTCGGGATCCCGATCAACCCGAGCATGCTGGCGCTGTTTACCAAGGAGATCCGCGGCGCCCTGTTCGGGGACCAGAACCCCAGCGCCGACATGCTGAAGATGCTCCGCCTCTACCAGGAGGGGAACCTCAAGCTCGACGAGCTGATCACCAAGCGCTACAAGCTCGACGACATCAACCAGGGCTACGAGGACCTGCACGCCGGCAAGAACCTCCGCGGAGTGATCGTCTACGACTGATCGAGCACCCGACCGGGGTGTCGCTCCGCGAGGAGCGGCACCCCGGTCGCTGTCTGCAGGAGGAGGAGATCGGATGGGCACGACGACGGCGGCGCGGCTGAACGTCGGGGGCATGGTCGGCGTGGCGCGCGACCGGGTCGTGGCCCGCATCCGCGAGGCCGAGGTGGTCGCGGCCGCCTTGTCCGCCGGGCGGAACGTCGTCCTGGAGGGGCCGCCGGGGACGGGGAAGACGACGCTGCTGCGCTCGCTGGCCGACGGCGCCGGTGTCCCGCTGGTGCTGGTCGAGGGGAACGCCGAGCTGACCCCCACCCGGCTGGTCGGCCACCACGACGCGTCGCGGGTGCTCACCGAGGACTACCGCCCGGAGAACTTCGTGCCCGGCCCGCTCACCCGGGCCATGACCGAGGGTGCGCTGCTCTACGTCGAAGAGTTCAACCGCGTGCCCGAGGAGACCATGAACGTCCTGCTCGGGGTGCTCTCCGAGCGCGAGATGCACGTACCGCGCTTCGGCCGGGTCGCGGCACGTCCCACCTTCCGGCTGGTCGCGGCGATGAACCCGTTCGACGCCGTCGGCACCGCCCGCGTCACCCCGGCGCTGTACGACCGGTCCTGCCGGGTGTCCATGGGATACCAGGACGAGGCGGCCGAGCTCGCCGTCGTCACCTCGGTCACCGACGGGCCGCCCGAGCTCGTCGCAAGGGCTGTGCGCGCGGTCCGGATCACCCGCGACCACCCGGAGCTGCGCATCGGCGCCTCCGTGCGCGGGGCGATCGACACCGTGCTGATCGCCCTCGAGCTGGCGGCGGTCCGGGGCGCGGGCTCCGTCGAGGAGGACACCGGCCTGGACGCCGCTCTCGCCGCGATGACCGGCAAGGTCACCCTCGGCGACGGGGTCTCCCGCGCGGTCGAGGGGGTCGTGACCGACATCTGGCGGCGGGCGGGGGACGAGCTGGGAAAAGGCTGACGCCCGAGGCTCCCGATGCCGAGCCCGGGCCGCCGGAGCCCGGGGTCGAGCGACCGGGCGGGTCGCCGCCGAAGGTGGTCAGCGACCCCGCCGAGGTCGAGGAGCTCCTGCGCGCCCAGGCCGCCCGGCGCGCCAGCCGCGACCAGCTCTCCCGCAGCAACCCGGACTTCGATGCGGTCTCCCCGCAGGCCGGGGAGCTGGACGCCGCGGCCGTCGCCGAGCTCGCCGCCCGTGATCCGGACGCCGCGGCCCGGGTCCTGGCAGCGGCCGCCCGCGCCTTCGACCCGGCCCTGCGGTCGGCGGCGCGCGCCCTGGCGGCGCGGCTGCCCGTCGGGCGCCCGAGGAGCGGCGTCGCCGACCGGCCGGGCACCAGCCGGCTGGTGACCCGCCGGGACTCCACCGGGTCCGACGTCGACCTGGACGCCTCGCTGGCCGCGCGGGGCGCCGAGCCGCACTGGCGCGCCGAGCACCTGCGCACCCGCGGCTGGCGGTCCACCGGGCGGGCCGTCGTCCTGCTGGTCGACGCCTCCGGCTCGGTCGCCGGCGACGAGCTGGCCACCGCGGTCCTGACCGCCTCGGCGCTGGTGCAGCGGATGCGGCCGGGGGACGAGCTGGCCGTCGTCGCGTTCTGGTCGCGCGCCGTCGTCCTGCGCCCGATGTCCGCCGACCCCCGGGTGGACCTCGTCGTGGACCGGCTCTGCGACCTGCGCGGCGGGGGCACGACCGACCTGGAGCTGGCGCTGCGGACCGCGGCCGGCCAGCTGGTCCGCTCCCGCGCCGCCGACCGGCAGGTGCTCCTGCTCTCCGACGGCCTCGCCACCGAGAGCCCCGACCCGGTCGATGCCGCGCGGGCGTTGGCCCGCATCCCCGCCCGGCTGCAGGTCATGGCGCTCTCCGCCGAGGAGGAGGCGAGCGCGTCCTGCGCCGCCCTGGCCGCGGCCGGCGGTGGCGGGGTCGCCCGGCTGGACCGCCCCTCCCGGGCACCGGCGGCCGTGCGCGAGCTGCTGGCCTGACGGGTGGCACCGCGGAGGAGGCCGCGGTTGCCCCGATGCGGTCGGGAACCCCCCCCTCGTCAGCCGCGGTGCCGGAGGTCCGGGCGCCGGACCCGGCCGGCCGCCGCGGGATCCAGCCGGACGGCGCTGCGCAGCACCGCCGATCCGGGGAGCAGCGCCCCATCGGACAGGGCGGCGCACCGCACCCCGCCGCGCCCCCGCAGGCCGCGGTGGGCACCGGGCGCCAGCACGGTGTCCATCCAGGCGCACGGGTTGGCCGGGCGCCCGCCGCGCAGGAGCACCGCCCCCTCGCCGCAGTCGAGCGAGAACTCCGCCCCGCGCAGCGCCTCCACCTCGGCCCCCCGCAGCACCACGTTCCGCCGGGCCGGCAACGGGTCGAACGGCGCGACCCCCAGCTCCGCGGCGAGCGCCTCGAGCGACTCCACCGCCAGCACCGTCACCTGGGCGTCCCGGTGCGCGGGCCGGCCGGCGTAGCGATCGCCGACGACGCCGATCCCGGCCCGGACCTCCAGCCGCTCCCGCCGGTCCTCCGCCTGCTCGGGCACCGCCGTCCCGGGCCGGCCGTCGTAGCGGTGCACCGGCGAGGCCAGCAGCCCCACGACCTCGACGTCGTAGCGGTACGGGAGGATGGGGCTCCCGCTCACCGCTCGGCGGTGCGGTGGATCGGGCCGGCGGTCTCGGCCAGCCGCTCCCCCGTGCCACCCCAGCGCCCGGCGATGATCTCGGCGGCGATCGACACCGCGGTCTCCTCCGGGGTGCGGGCGCCCAGGTCCAGCCCGATCGGCGAGGAGAGCCGGCCCAGCTCCTCGGCGGTGAGCCCCGCCTCGGCCAGCCGCACCAGCCGCTCGTCGTGGGTGCGCCGCGAGCCCATCGCGCCCACGTAGGCGACGGGCGCGCGCAGGGCCACCTCGAGCAGCGGGACGTCGAACTTCGGGTCGTGGGTGAGGACGCACAGCACCGTGCGCTCGTCGATCCGCCCGGCCTCGAGCTCGGCCTGCAGGTAGCGGTGCGGCCACTCGACCACCACCTCGTGCGCCTCCGGGAACCGCTTCGGCGTGGCGAACACCGGCCGGGCGTCGCAGACGGTCACCCGGTAGCCGAGGAACGCCCCCACCCGGGCCACGGCGGCGGCGAAGTCGATCGCGCCGAACACGACCATCCGGGCCGCCGGGGCGAAGGAGTTCACGAACAGGGTCAGGTCGTCGCCGCGCCGCTCGCCGTCGTGGCCCACGTGCAGCAGGGCGGTGCGCCCGGCGGCCAGCATCCCGCGGGCGTCGGCGGCGACGGCGTCGTCGAGCCGTCCGGAGCCCAGCGTCCCCGAGGCGCGGTCGGGCCAGAGCACCAGGCGGCGACCCAGCCGGTCGTCCGGGCCGGCGACCACGGTGACGACGGCGACCGGCTCGTGCTGCCCCACCGACTCCGCGACCTCCCCGAGCTCGGGGAACGACTCCCGCGACACCGGCTCCACGAACACGTCGAGGATCCCGCCGCAGGTCAGACCCACGGAGAAGGCGTCGTCGTCGCTGACGCCGTAGCGGCGCAGCACGGGCTCGCCGGTCTCGACGGCGTCCTTCGCCTCCTCGTAGACCGCGCCCTCGACGCAGCCGCCGGAGACGCTGCCCACCGCCGTCCCGTCCGGCCCCACGAGCATCGACGCGCCGGCGGGCCGCGGCGCCGAACGCCACGTGCCCACCACCGTCCCCACGCCGACGGTCTCCCCCGCCTGCCACCAGCCCACCAGGTCGTCCAACACGTCACGCACGCGCGATCACTCCTGACAGCTCCTCGAAGGCGGCCATGCTGTGCCCGGCCACGAAGTGGTCCACCGACGGCAGCGCCGCCTGCATCCCACCGGTGAGCGGTTCGTACCCGTCCCGGCCCTTGTGCGGGTTGACCCAGACCACGGCGTGCGCCAGCCGCCGCAGCCTCGCCATCTGCTCCCCCAGCAGCGCGGCGTCCCCGCGCTCCCAGCCGTCGCTGCAGACGACGACCACCGCTCCGCGCGCGGTGCCCCGCTGGCCCCACCGGTCCAGGAAGGCCTTGAGCACCTCGCCGAGCCGGGTGCCGCCGGACCAGTCGGGGATCGCCTGACCGCCCGCGGCCAGCGCCCGGTCGGGGTCGCGCAGCCGCAGCTCGCGGGTGACCCGGGTCAGCCGGGTGCCGATGGTGAACACCTCGGTCGACGCCGGCCGGGCCCGCACCGCGACGTGGGCGAACCGCAGCAGGGCGTCCGCGTACGGGGTCATCGACCCGGAGACGTCGATCAGCAGCACGACGCGGCGGACGCGCGGCCGCGCCCGGCGGTGCATCAGCCGGCTGACCTCCCCGCCGTCGCGCAGCGCCCGCCGCACCGTCCGGGCGGGGTGCACCCCGCCGTGGGCGGCCGGCCGCCGCCGCCGGGCCGGCCGCATCGGCGAGGCGGGCACGAGCAGGGCGAACAGCCGGCGCAGGTGCGCGCGCTCGGCGTCCGTCAGCCCGGCGACGTCGCGGTGCCGCAGCACCTCGTCGGCGCTCGCCCGCGCGGCGAGGTCGGGGGTGTCGGTGTCGTCGCCCTCCCCGGTGCCGGCGTCCAGCGGCGCGCTCACGGCCAGCCGGGGTGGCACCTGGGCACTGGGCGGGGCCGGCCGCGGCCGCTGCCCGGAGAACCAAGCGAGGAAGGCGGCGTCGTAGCGGTCCAGGTCGTCGGGGCCCGAGCAGAGCGTCAGCCGGCCGGCCCAGTAGACGGCAGGGGGCGCGAGGACGTCGAGGTGGGCGAGCGCGCCGAGCATCGCCTCCACCCGGTCCGGCGAGGCGGCCACGCCGGCGTGCCGCAGCGTGCGGGCGAACCCCAGCACGGTGTCGACGACGTCGCGCGCCACCTGCGTCCCCGGACCGTCAGCCACCGAAGAGGGCCTCCGGCGCGAGCGACCGCACCCGCTCGGTGTCCTCCCGGTACTTCAGCACCGCGCCGAGCGTGCGGGCGGCGAGATCGGGATCGAGGTCGCGGGCCCCCAGCGTGTGCAGCGCCGTCGCCCAGTCCATGGCCTCGGCGACCCCGGGCGGCTTGAGCAGGTCGAGGGTGCGCAGCGTCGCCGTCGCCCGGGCCACCTGCTGGGCCAGCCGGTCGGTGACCTGCGGCAGCCGGCGGCGGAGGATCGCCACCTCGCGGTCGAAGTCCGGGTGCGCCAGCCAGTGGTAGAGGCAGCGCCGCTTGAGCGCGTCGTGCACCTCGCGGGTGCGGTTCGAGGTGAGCACGACGAGCGGCGGCGTCTCGGCCCGGACCGTGCCGAGCTCGGGGATGGAGATGGTGAAGTCGCTCAGCACCTCGAGCAGGAACGCCTCGAACTCGTCGTCGGCGCGGTCCACCTCGTCGACGAGCAGCACGCTCGGCGAGTCCTCCAGCGCCTGGAGCAGCGGCCGGGCCAGGAGGAACCGGCGGTCGTACAGGGAGGCCTCCAGCCGCGCGGGGTCGTCGGCGGCCTGCGCGGCCTCGGCGGCCCGCAGGTGCAGCAGCTGGCGGCCGAAGTCCCAGTCGTAGAGCGCCTGGCTGGCCTCCAGCCCCTCGTAGCACTGGAGCCGGTAGAGCGGCCGGCCGGTGATCTGCGCCAGGGCCTGGGCCAGCGCGGTCTTCCCGACGCCGGCCTCCCCCTCCAGGAACAGCGGGCGGTGCATGGCCAGCGCCAGGTAGGCGGCGGTGGTCAGCCCCTCGTCGGGCAGGTAGCCGGTGCCCTCAAGCGCGGCGGACAGCTCGGCAGGACTCCCGGGGACGGTGGGCTGGCTCACCCCGCGAGCATCCCACCCGCGCGGTCCCTCCCGCGCCCCCGGTCGTCGTCCGGGCGTCGGGCACGATGGCGGGCATGCCGACGACGGATGCCGCCCCGACCGACGAGCTCGCCCTCGGCGACGACCTGCGGGCGTTCGTCGACGCCTCGCCGTCCCCCGCCCACGCCGTCGCCGAGCTGGCGCGCCGGCTCCGGGCCGCCGGGTTCACCGAGCTCGCCGAGGGCGACTCCTGGGCGCCGGCGCCCGGGGGACAGCACTTCGTGTTCCGGCACGGCAGCCTGATCGCCTTCCGGATGGGCAGCGGCCCGCTGGCGGAGACCGGCCTGCGGCTGGTCGGCGCGCACACCGACTCGCCGACGTTCAAGGTGCGCCCGCGCACCGACGTCCGGCAGTCGGGGTACCGGTTGGTGGGCGTCGAGCCCTACGGCGGCGGCCTCTGGCACACCTGGCTGGACCGGGAGCTGACCGTCGCCGGGCGGCTGGTCCTGCGGGGCGGCGACACGAGACTGGTCCGGCTGCCCGGCGCGCCGCTGCGGCTGCCCTCCCTCGCGATCCACCTGGACCGCAGCGTCCGCGAGGGGCTGACCCTCGACCCGCAGCAGCACCTGGTGCCGGTCTGGGACCGCGACCTCGGAACCGGGCCGGGGCTCACCGAGGCGCTCGCCGCCGCGGCCGGGGTCGGCGTCGGCGACGTCGTCGGGACCGATCTGGTGCTGGCCGACACGCAGCCCTCGTCGCGGGCCGGGGCGGACGGTTCCTGGGTGGCCGCGCCCCGGCTGGACGACCTGGCCTGCTGCCACTCCGGGCTGCTGGCGCTGCTCGCGGCGCCGGCGGGGCCGCGCACCCAGCTGCTGGTCTGCAACGACCACGAGGAGGTGGGCAGCGGCTCGATGTCCGGCGCGCGCGGCAGCTTCCTCGAGGACGTCGTCCGGCGGCTGGCCGCGGCGACCGATCCGGCGGACGCGCAGGCGGCGCAGCGCGCGCTGGCCCGCTCCGTGCTGGTGTCGGCAGACATGGCGCACGCCGTCCACCCGACCCGGTCGGAGCGGCACGAGCCGGCGCACCGGCCGGAGCTCGGCGGGGGGCCGGTGCTGAAGGTGAACGCCAACCAGGCCTACGCCACCGACGCCGCCTCCGGCGGCTGGTTCACCGAGCGCTGCGACGAGGCCGGCGTCCCGGTGCAGACCTTCGTCACCCGGGCCGACCTCCCGTGCGGGAGCACCATCGGCCCGCTGACGGCGACCCGGCTGGGCGTCGCCACGGTCGACATCGGCGCCCCGATGCTCGCCATGCACTCGTGCCGGGAGCTCGCCTCGGCCCGCGACGTCCCGCTGATGGTGGGGGCCCTCGCCACCTGCCTGCGGAGCTGAGCCGCCCCGCGCACGACGACGGCGGCCGACCGGAGTCTGGTCTCGGTCGGCCGCCGTGCGTCAGTGCCCCGGCGCGTACGCCGGGAGAGGGTCACACGCGACGGTTCTCGTCGCCACCCTCGACCTCGACCTCTTCCTTGCGGAGGGTCTCGTTCACCTGGGTCTGCTCGGTGACCGTCTCCTTGTCCATGCGGATGCGCTCCACCGGGACGGCCTCCTTCTCGACGACCGGGCGCTCGCCGTGGAGCACGACCTCGTGCTCCTCCTCGCTGATCGCGGGCCCGTCCATCGCGTTGCCGACGTTGGCGTCGGTGATGGGCTCGCGCTCGAGGCGGACCTCCTCGTGGGTCACGGGGACGGTCTCGGTCACGTTCTCGCTGACCACGTACTTGCGCAGGCGGGCCCGGCCGGTCTCCTCGGTGCGGGTGCCCACGTTGAGGTGCTCCTCGGACCGCGTCATCGCGTTGTCCGTGGTGGGCCCGGAGGTGTCGTGGCCGACGGTGCCGGCGGTGTCGGTCCGGCCGGTGGTGCCGGCGACGCCCGTGGTCTCGGTCCGGCCCGTGGTCTCGGTCGTGCCGGTGCCCAGCCCGTAGTACCGGTACAGCTCCTGCTCCTCCTGCGGGGAGAGGTGACCGTCGGTGTCGATCTTCGGCGCGTCCTTGACGCGGTCCTTGCTGACCGCTACGCGGACGCCGTCGTTGGTGAGGTCGGCGTCACGGATGGGGACGAAGGACTCCTTCGTCCCGAACAGTCCGGTCTTCACCGTGACCCACTCCGGCTGACCCGTCTCGTCGTCGAGGTACACCTCGGAGGCCGACCCGATCTTCTGACCCTCGGTGTCGTAGACGTCCTGGCCGATCACTCGGCTGATGGTCTCGGTTCCGATCATCGTCTTGTCGCTCCTATCCAGGCTCGGGATTCGTTCGTCGCAGAGATGGGTGACCGGGATGATCGCCGCGAAACGAGACCAGCGAGATCGACTGCGCACCGGGCGGGGCGCCCACCCCGCCCGGCCGGCCCGCTCCGGGCTGCTCCGACGCCCGATCGACGGCATCGACGCAGGTCAGGCGGGGGATGGTGGGGCACAACCGGGTCGGGCGTTGCGCGCGGCAACGGCCGTATCAGTCGTCACCTTGCGTAAATCTCCACTGCCCGGGCGTGTCGCCCGCGCGGGGGCCGGCAGATCGGGTGCGCGGCCGATCGGCGCGCCGCCCGCGACGGGGCGCCGGGCGTGCTCAGCATGGGGGACGTGCCTCCCCGTTCGCCGTACGACGACCTCGTCCACCCGCGCACCCAGAAGAAGCCGACCCCCGAGGTCGAAGCCCTGAAGGACGTCGTCGTCGAGGACCCCAGCAGCGGGTTCGTCGGCGCCGTGGTGCGCTGCGAGAAGGACGTCGTCCACCTGGAGGACCGGTTCGGGAAGGTCCGCGCCTACCCCCTGGGGCCCGGCTTCTGGGTCGACGGCCGGCCGGTCCGGCTCGTGCGGCCGAAGCAGCACGCCCCCTCCGGCCCGCAGCGCAGCGCCTCGGGCTCGACCTACGTCGTGGGCGCCCGGGCGCGCGTCGCCCGCGAGGGCCGGATCTACGTCGAGGGCAAGCACGACGCCGAGCTGGTCGAGAAGGTCTGGGGCCACGACCTGCGGATCGAGGGCGTCGTCGTCGAGCCGCTGCACGGCGTCGACGACCTGCCGGGCATCGTCCGCGACTTCCGCCCGTCGTCGGGACGGCGGCTCGGCGTGCTCGTCGACCACCTGGTGACCGGCTCCAAGGAGTCGCGCATCGCCGCGCAGGTCACCGGCGACCACGCGCTCGTCGTCGGCCACCCGTTCATCGACATCTGGCAGGCGGTCAAGCCGTCCGTCGTCGGCATCGCGGCGTGGCCGACCGTGCCGAAGGGCGAGGACTGGAAGGCCGGCGTCTGCAAGCGGCTGGGGTGGGAGGACGACACCGGCTACGTGTGGGCGCAGCGCATCCTCGCCCGCGTGAAGGTCTGGACCGACCTCGAGCCCACCCTGATCGGCCGCGTCGAGGAGCTCATCGACTTCGTCACCACCGATCGATGATCAGGTGACCTGATCGTTCCGGGTCCTGGCTCACTGTGGACGGTGAGCCAGGACCCCGGACGGTGAGCCAGGACGCCTCCCCTTCCCCCTGCAGGCGGGAGACAGCCGGCAAGCAGCACCAGCACGTCGGGACACCGCCCGGCCCCTTGACACCGGCCGACCACTCAACCAATGTCTCAATTCCTTGAGCCATTGATTGTGTGGAGGTCGACATGGCCGGCGTGCCGCTCCTGCTGCTCCTCGTCCTCGCCGCGGTCGTCGGTGCAGGGGCGGCGCGCCGGTCGCCACCCAGCCGGGAGCACGCCGTCGCCGCCGCCCGCCGGCACGCCACCCGGACCGCCGCCGCCGCGTACGTCCTCGGTGCAGCCGCGGCCCTGGTCGTCCTCGAGGCCGAGGTCGGCAACACCGCGCCGGGCGGGCTGGGCGTGACCATCCTGCTCACGCTCCTGACGTTCGGGGTCGTGCACGTCGTCGTCCTGGCACTCGGCGAGCTGACCTGGCCGCGGCCGGCCGGGGACGTGCGGCGGGCCCGGCTGGTGCGGCGGGGGCCGCTCCACGCCGCGCCGCGGTGGCTGGTGCGCACCGGCGCGTTCGCCGCCGGCCTCGCCGTGCTCACCATCGTGGGCGGAGCGCTCCTCGCCGCACCCGACGGGCGCAGCGTCAGCTACGCGGCCGACGCCTTCTCCTCCGCCTCCGCGAGCCCCTTCCCCGGGCTCTTCTACGGGCGGCCGGCCGCCGCCGGGCTGCTGGTGCTCGCGGTCGCTGCCGCGCTGGCCCTCCGGGTGGTCGCCCTGCGCCCGGCGGTGGCGACCGAGGACGAGCGGATCGAGGACGCCCTGCGCCGCGCCTCCGCGCACCGCGTGCTGCGCATCGCCGCCGGCGTCACCCTGCTCGTCGCCGGAGGACTCCTGTTCGTGGGCGGGACCGCGCTGCACGGCCTGCACACGGGCTCGGCCGGCCCATGGCACGACGGCGCCCCCGCGACGGCGACCCTGGCCGGCCTGGCGGGCATGCTCGGCGGCGCGGTCGTCGCGTGCTGGCGCGCACCCGGGGTCCCGGCCGACCGCGTGCCGGCCGCGGCATGACCCCGGAACCACCGGCGCTCACCGTCGACGTCGGCAGCCCGACGCCGCCGTACGAGCAGATCCGCGGCCAGATCGCCGCTGCCGTGCACGGTGGCCTACTCCCCTCCGGCAGCCGGTTGCCGACGATGCGGGCGCTGGCCGCCGACCTGGGGGTGGCCGTCGGAACCGTGGCCAGGGCCTACGCGGAGCTGGAGGCGGCCGGGCTGGTGGCCAGCCGCCGGCGCACCGGCACCGTCGTCACCGGCGGCGTCCGGGTCCAGCAGGACCGGGTGCGCGCCGCCGCGGAGGCGCTGGCCCGGGCGGCGCGGGAGGACGGCGTGGACGACGCCACCGTGGTGGCCGTCGTCCGCGCCGCCCTCCTGCGCACCGCGACCAGCTGAGCCCCCTGATGATCAGGTGACCTGGTCATCAGGAGTCCTGGCTCACGGTCGACGCCGAGCCAGGACCCCATGAGGTGAGCCAGGACGTCGAGTCAGCTCGGGATCCAGTTGAACTGGTCCGGGTCCGGACCACCGCGCTCGCCGCGGTCGAGCGCGGTGATGGCGTTCATCTGCTGGGTGTCGAGCTCGAAGTCGAAGATCGCGAAGTTCTCCTCCACCCGGCTGCGGGTGACCGACTTCGGGAATACCACGTCCCCGCGCTGGATGTGCCAGCGCAGCGTCACCTGGGCCGGGGTCCGCTCCAGCTGCTCGGCGATCCGGCCGAGCACCGGGTCCCCGAGCACCTTCCCCTGGCCGATCGGCGCCCACGCCTCGGTGACGATCTCGTGGTCGGCGTCGAAGGCGCGCAGCTCGTCCTGAACGAGGTAGGGGTGGATCTCCACCTGGTTCACGGCCGGCCGGACCTCCGACGCGGCGAACAGGTTCCGCAGGTGGTGCGGCTGGAAGTTGGAGACACCGATCGCCTTCGCGCGGCCGCCGGCGTAGATCTCCTCGAGCGCCTTCCAGCGGGCCACGTAGTCGCTCGCGGCGGGCAGCGGCCAGTGGATGAGGAAGAGGTCCAGGTAGTCGAAGCCCAAGGCCTCCAGGCTCTGGTCGAACGAGCGCAGGATGTCGTCGCGCTCCAGCCGGTTGTTGTTCAGCTTGCTGGTCACGAAGACCTCGGCCCGGTCGATCCCGGACTCGCGCACGGCCTGGCCGACCTCGGCCTCGTTGCCGTACATCTGCGCGGTGTCGATGTGCCGGTAGCCGATCTCGAGCGCCGTGCGGGTCGCCTCGGCGGTCTGGTCCGGCGGGATCTGGTAGACGCCGAAGCCCAGCTGCGGGATCTCGACGCCGTTGTTCAGGGCGATGGTGGGCACTCCGGGGGCGGGCGTGGCAGCCACAGGCATTCCTTCCGGTCGGGGAGGCCGCGCGATCGGTTGCGCGCGATCGGCCTCGTCCCCGGCTACCCGCCGACCGGTCGCTCAACCCGGACGTGGCCGACCCCACCTGCCGCCGTCCCGTTTCGCACCGCCCGGGCGCCGGCCAGCGCGAGCAGCGCGGCGGCCGCGGCCGCGCCGGCGGGCACCGCGAACGCGGCCTCGGCGCCCCAGGCGTCCACCGCCGCGCCGGCCAGCGCCGATCCGACGGTGACCCCGAGGGTGAGGCCGGAGATGGTCCAGGCGAGCGACTCGGTGAGCACGCCCGGGACCACCCGGGACTCCACCAGGGACGTGCCCGAGACCAGGACGGGTGCGATGGTCAGGCCGGCGAGGAACCCGCAGCCCACCAGCACGGGCAGGGAGCCGACGCCCCACAGCAGCTGGGCGGCCAGGCCGAAGGCGACCGCCGTCGCGACGAACCGGGCGGCCAGCGTGCCGGGCAGCGGCGCCAGGCCGTAGGCCAGCCCGGCCAGCAGGCTCCCCGCCGCGAAGACGGCCAGGACCGCGCCGGACAGCGCGGGCGCCCCCTGGGCCTCGGCGAAGGCGACCACCACGACGTCGATCGCGCCGAACACCGTGCCCACCGCGAGATAGGTGACGACGACGACCAGCAGCGTCGGCGTCAGCACCGCCCACCAGGGCACCCGCGACCCGGCGACGACGGGGTGCGCCGGCGGGTCGGTGCCCCGCAGCGCGGCCAGCCAGAGCCCGCCGACGGCGCCCAGGACCACGCCGGTGAGGAAGCCGACGGACGGGGCGATCAGCGTGGCGAGCAGCGTCACCAGCGGCGGGCCGACGACGAACACCACCTCGTCGGCGACCGCCTCGAAGGCGAACGCGGTCTGCCGCCCGGCGGGGTCGAGCACCGCCGACCACCGGGCGCGCACCAGCGAGCCGATGTTCGGGCTGCTGCCCCCGGCCGCCGCGGCCAGCAGGAACCAGCTCCACAGCGGCCCGCCGGCGACGACGGTGGCGACGAAGCCGACGCCGGCGAGCAGGAACGCGGCCATCGCCCAGCGCAGCACCGCGCCCTGCCCGCGCCGGTCCATCGCGCGGGCCCACTGCGGACCCGCGATGCCGTAGCTGAGCGCCAGGCTGCCGGACACCGCGCCGGCCAGCCCGTAGCTGCCGGTCTCCTGCTCCACCAGGAGCACCGCGCCCAGGCCGAGCATGGGCGCCGGGAGGCGCCCCACCCAGCCGGCGAGGGAGAACGGCAGGGCTCCCGGGACGGCGAACAGACGACGGTAGGGACTGAAGACGGTGCGGGCCGACACGGTTCTCTCGCGCTTCCTGGCCACAGGCGAGTGCGGGACGTCCTCCGCCGGTCTCTCGGGTGGCTGTGCGACCGTAGCAACGCTCCCCCGGCGGGGTCGCCGTGATCTCCGGCCCACATCCGTCGGCGGTCGCGGCTACATTCGGCCCATGACCAGCGCCTCGCTCCCCGATCCCACGGTGCGGCTTGCCGTGGGCGCGGGAGCCGCGGGTTCCGGCGGCCTGGTCGACCGGTACGGCCGCACCGCCACCGACCTGCGGGTCTCGCTCACCGACCGCTGCAACCTGCGCTGCACGTACTGCATGCCGCCCGAGGGGCTGGACTGGCTGCCCAAGGTCGAGGTGCTCACCGACGAGGAGATCGTCCGGCTGGTGCGCATCGGGGTCGAGCAGCTGGGCATCCGCGAGGTGCGCTTCACCGGCGGAGAGCCGCTGCTGCGCCCGGGCCTGGTGGGCATCGTCGCCGCGGTCACGGCGTTGCAGCCGCGCCCGGAGGTCAGCCTCACCACCAACGCCATCGGCCTGGCGCGGGTGGCCCCGGCGCTGGCCGCCTCGGGGCTGGACCGGATCAACGTCAGCCTGGACACCGTCGACCGGGACCGGTTCAAGCAGCTCACCCACCGGGACCGGCTGGACGACGTCCTCGCCGGGCTGGCCGCCGCGCAGTCGGCGGGGCTGACCCCGGTGAAGGTCAACGCGGTGCTCATGCGCGGGCTGAACGAGGCCGACGCGCTGCCGCTGCTGGACTACTGCCTGGCGCACGGCTACCAGCTGCGGTTCATCGAGCAGATGCCGCTGGACGCCCACCACGCCTGGACCCGCGGGGAGATGGTCACCGCCGAGGACATCCTCGAGCAGCTCAGCGCCGCCCACACCCTCACCCCCGACACCCAGGAGCGCGGCTCCGCGCCGGCCGAGCGGTGGCTCGTCGACGGCGGCCCGGCGACCGTGGGCGTCATCGCCTCGGTGACCCGCTCGTTCTGCGGCTCCTGCGACCGCACCCGGCTGACCGCCGACGGGCAGATCCGCAACTGCCTGTTCGCCCGGGACGAGTCCGACCTGCGGACGGCGCTGCGTGCGGGGGCCACCGACCAGGAGATCGCCGACCGGTGGCGGATCGCCACCCTCGGCAAGCTGCCCGGCCACGGCATCGACGACCCCTCGTTCCTCCAGCCCGTCCGCCCGATGTCCGCGATCGGGGGCTGAGGCCGGTGTCCTCCGCCCACCCCTCGGCCGCGGCGACCGTGACGGTGCGGTACTTCGCCGGGGCCCGCGCGGCCGCCGGCGTCGAGACCGAGGCCCGGGAGGCCGGCAGCCTCGACGAGCTGGTCGGGCAGATCGTGGCCGACCACGGCGAGCGGCTGGAGCGGGTGCTCACCGCCTGCTCGTTCCTGGTCGACGGCACCCAGACCCGCGACCGGGCGGCCACGCTGGCGCCGGGGTCGGTGGTCGACGTCCTCCCGCCGTTCGCCGGGGGCTGACGCCTGCGCCGGGGCTTGCCGGGTCCAGGAGAATGCGACCCATGAGCATCTTTGACAAGGCGAAGGCGAAGGTCGAGGAACTGTACGGCCGGGCCGAGGAGCTGTACGGCGAGTCGCACGGCGACGCCGCCGCGAAGATCGACGGCGAGGCGCACCGGCTCGAGGCCGAGGCCGAGGAGGCCGAGGCCGAGCGCGACGAGAATCGCGACGACGACGGGCTCGCCGGCGCCCGCTGATCCCGCCCCGCTGGCGGTTGGCCGCCGCCGTTCCGGGGAATAACGGACGGCATGGTTCCGGCGGGCATCGCGGACGTCGCGCCGTGGCCGGACTGGTGTTCGGCCGCGGAGGGCGTGCTCGCGTTCCTGGCCGACCACGTCGGGTGGGACGTCTGGCTGGTCACCCAGGTGGTCGACGACCGCCAGATCGTGCTCCTGGCCCATCCCGACCGGGCCGTGCGCCCCGGCATGGAACTGCCGTGGGAGCGCAGCTTCTGCCGGCAGATGATCGAGGGCAACGCTCCCCGGCTGGCCACGGTCACGGCCGCCGTGCCGCAGTACGCCTCGCGCACGTCGGGGCCCCTGCGCGACGTCGCCGCCTACGTCGGCATCCCGCTGGTCACCCGGGACCTGCAGCTGTTCGGGACGCTGTGCGGCGTCGCCTACCGGGCCAAGCCGCGCAGCGCCGCCCGAGAGCTCGCCGTCGTGGAGACCGCCGCGCGCATGCTCAGCACGCTGATGGCCGCGGGCTGGGATCCGCCCGGGCTGCCGGGCGAGCCCGGCGCGGAGATGGTGTGCTGACCGGGTGCGCGCACAGCAGCTGACCGGTCCGGTCTGCCACCACGGCGAAGGGCCGGTCTGGTCCGCCTCCTGGGGTGGTCTGCGGTGGGTCGACATGCTCGCCGGCGACGTCCTGGCGCTGGACCCGGACGGAACGGCCCGCCGCACCCACGTGGGCGACGTCGCGGCGGCGCTGCGGCCCCGCCGCGGGGGCGGAGCGGTCGTCGCCGTCGAGCGGGGCTTCGCGCTGCTGGACGCCGACGGCACGCAGACCACGCTCGACCCGGTGTGGGACGACCGCTCGATCCGGATGAACGACGGGGGCTGCGACCCCGACGGCCGGTTCTGGTGCGGATCGATGGCCTACGACCAGCGGCCGGGCGACGCCGCGCTGTACCGGCTGGACCCCGACGGCACCGTCTCCCGGGTGCTGGGCGACCTCACCGTCTCCAACGGCCTGGACTGGAGCCCGGACGGGTCACGGGCCTACTACGCCGACACCGCCACCCACCGCATCGACGTCTTCGACTACGACCGGGACACCGGCCTCACCGGCCGCCGCCCGTTCGTGCGCTTCCCCGACGACGGCAACCCCGACGGCCTCACCGTCGACAGCGCCGGCGGCGTCTGGGTGGCCCTGTACGGCAGCGGGGCCGTGCACCGCTACGACGCCGACGGCCGGCGTGACGCGGTGGTCGAGATCCCGACGCCCAAGGTGACGGCCTGCACGCTCGGCGGCCCGGCGCTCGACCAGCTGTTCGTCACCACCTCGCGGGAGGACCTGGGCCCGGACGACGACCCGCGCGCCGGCTCGCTGTTCCGCGTCGACGTCGACGTGCCCGGCGTCCCGGTCCGCGAGTTCGCCGGGTGAGCCGCGGACCGGGGTGCCCCGTGCTGCCCGGCCCGCGATGACGGTGGGCCGTCGCTGGTGGCCGCTGGCCACCACCTCCGCCGGGCTGCTCGCCTGGAGCGCCGTCGTCGTCCCCGCCCTGCCCACGGCTCCCGCGGTACGGACGCTGGCCAACGTCGCCGCGACCGTCGCCCTGGTGTCGGTCGCGCGCCGGGCCGGGCTGACGTCCCGCGAGCTGGGGGTCGACCGCGCGACCTGGCGCGCAGGTGCCCGCTGGGGCGGCGCGGCGCTCGCCGTCGCGACGGCCGGGTACCTCGTGGCCCTGGCGACGCCCGCCGGGCGCGCCGCCCTCGCCGGGTCCGCGGCCGCCGGGATGACCACCGGCGAGGTCGTCGCGCGCGCCGTGGTGCTGATCCCGGTCGGCACCGTGCTGTGCGAGGAGATCGCCTTCCGCGGCGTCCTGCTGGCGCTGGCCCGGCGGCAGTTGCCGGCCCGACCGGCGGGGGCGGTCACCGCACTCGCCTTCGGGCTCTGGCACCTCGGCCCGGCCCTGCGCGCGGGGGCGGAGGTGGCGCCGCTGCTGCGCAGCGCCTCCGCTGCCGGAACCGTGCTGGTGACCGGCCTCGGCGGACTGGTCTTCGCCTGGCTCAGGTTCCGCAGCGGCAGCCTGCTGGCCCCCGTCGGGCTGCACCTGGGCACCAACAGCCTCGGGCTGCTGGCCGCGGCCGCCGCGCGGTGAGCCGGCCCGGCGTCAGTCGAGGAAGACGGCGCGGGCGCGCTCGGTGTCGGCCGCCGTCCAGCCCGGCGGTGGCGCGATGATCGTCCACGCATCGACCAGCTGGGCGCCGTAGTTGTGCCCGTACCCCATCGGTGGTGACGCCGCGTTGGTCAGGTCCGCGGAGACCTGGCCGCCGTCGCCATGCGTTCCCGGGACGGGCCGCCGCCAACGACACGACGCCCGAAGGGGTCGAGCAGCCGCAGCTCCCGGAGCGGTCGGGCTCGCCGTCGTCACTGTCCCCGTGGGAGACGCTCGGCACCTACGGCCAGGAGTTCGTGGCCGACGCTGAAGCTGGTGTCCGCCGCGGTGAGCGCCCACCGCAGCACCACGCCGTCGACGATCCCGACCGTCAGCAGCACCACCGCCACCGCGGCGACGCCCTGGGCGACACCCCGCGGCAGCCTGATCCAGCGGCGCAGCAGCGCGGAGATCCCGCGCGCGACGAGGCGCAGGCCGCGGACGGCGGCGACGATGGTCGCGGCGAGCACGACGATCAGCGGTGCGGCGCGCAACCAGCCGGCGCTGGTCTCCGGCTCCATCCCCACGCGCGCGGCGGTCTGCCGCTGCCAGTCCGACGCCACCACCAGCACGACGACCAGGCTGGTGGGGACCGCGACGAGCCGCGCCGCCCACGCCCGGCGGGGGAGGCGGGGTGCCCGGCGCCGGATGGGCGCCGCGGTCCTCCGGTACACGCCGGTGCGCCGGAGCAGCCAGCCCAGGCCGACCCCGACGCCGTAGCCCGCGGCGGCGGACACCCCGCTGACGACGGGCTGGAACACCCAGTTCCGCGGCAGGATCGACGGCGTCATCGCCAGGAGGGCGAACAGCGTCGCCACCACCAGCCCGGTCGCGTCGGCCCGCAGGGCCCGCCAGCCGGGCCGGTCCAGCAACGGCACCGGGCCGGAGGTCCCCGCGCCGAGCCGTTCGTCCGACCACGCCCAGGCGGCGAGCGGCCCGCGCGCGGCCGTCACGGGCAGGCGACCCACTCCTCCTCGCCGTCGGTAAATACCTGCCGCTTCCAGATCGGCAGCCGCTTCTTCACCTCGTCGACGAGCTCGGCGCAGGCGCTGAACGCCTCGCCGCGGTGTGACGTGCTGACCGCGCAGGCCAGCGCGACGTCGCCGATGCCGAGCAGGCCGACTCGGTGGCTGACGGCGACGGCGTGCACGCCGGGACGGGCGGCGAACTCCTCGGCTAGCTCGGTGAGTACGTCGGCCGCGCTCGGGTGCCCGACGTACTCCAGCTCGGTCACCGACCGGCCGCCGTCGTGGTCGCGGACCACGCCGGCGAAGGAGACGACCGCGCCGGCCGCCTTGTCCGCGACGGCGTCCTCGTGCTCGGCGACGGACAGCGGCGCATCGACGACCCGGGCGATCACGGGGCCGAAGGTACTCCCGCCGTCGACCGGGCAGTCGTGGTCGCCGGCGCGCGCGGACACGCCGTCAGGAACGACCGCGACTGCTCACCCGGCCCCGGGCGGGGGCACGTCGAGGTCGGCCGGATCGGCCAGCCCGGTGCAGTCGACCTCGACGACGTCCCGGCCGGCCAGGTACCGGCGGGCCCCCTCGTCACCGGTGGCCGTCTCCGCGACGCCCGCCCAGTGGTCACGCCCGAGCAGCACCGGATGGGCCCGCACGCCGTCGTAGGTGGCGACGGCGAGCGCGTCCGGCGCCGCGTGCGCTGCGACGGCGGCGAGCGCCCCGGCCGTCATGCCGGGCATGTCCACCAGGGTGATCAGCGCCGCGTCGATCCGCCCGGGCCAGCCGCGCAGGCCGTCGAGGCCGGTGCGCAGCGAGGAGGCCATCCCGGTCTCCCAGTCCTTGTTGGCGAGCACGACGGCGCTCTCCAGCCGGGCGCTGCGCCAGACGTCGACCGCGCGCGCCCCGAGCACCACCAGCACCGGGTCGCACACGGCCACCGCCGTCGCCACGGCCCGCTCCACCAGCAGGCTGCCCTCGTACTCGACGAGCGCCTTCGGCATCCCGTAGCGGCGGCCGCCCCCGGCGGCGAGGACGACGGCGGCGGTGGTCATCCCGCCACTCTCCCAGCCCCTCCCGCGCGACCAAGGGTGCCGGGGTGGGTCAGCGGGCGTAGACGGCGACCTCGGAGGCCTTCACGCTCGCCCACACCTCGGCGCCCGCGGTCAGCCCCATCTCCGCGAAGGCGGTGGCGGTCACGTCGGCGATCAGCGGGACCTCGCCGGTCAGCTCGCACCGCACCGTGGCGCCGTGCGGGGTCGCCCCCGCCAGCCGGAGGGGCCAGACGTTGCGCGGGCTGCCGTCCGGGCGGGCCGCGTAGAGGGACACCGACTCGGGACGGACGGCCGCGAACACCGGGCCGGCCGCCTCCTCGGCCACCGCCACCGCTCCCCCGCCGTCGAGCCGCACCACCCGGGCCGCGGCGGTGCCCGGCAGCAGCGACAGGCCGACCAGCCGGGCCACGTAGTCGGTGCGCGGACGGCGGCTGACGTCGGCCGGCGTCCCGGCCTGCACCACCCGGCCCTCCTCGACGACGACGACGCGGTCGGCCAGCGCCATCGCGTCCACCGGGTCGTGGGTGACCAGCACGGTGCTGCCGCCGAACCCCGCCAGGTGCCGGCGCAGCTCGGCGCGCACCACCAGCCGGGTGCGCGCGTCCAGCGCCGAGAGCGGTTCGTCGAGCAGCAGCAGGGCCGGGTCGCCGACCAGCGCGCGGGCCAGCGCCGCCCGCTGCGCCTGACCGCCGGAGAGCTCGGCCGGCCGCCGGCTCCCGAGCCCCTCGAGCCCCACCCGGGCCAGCCACTCCCCGGCGGCCGCCCGCGCGGCGCCCCGGCCGGTGCCGCGGGTCCGCAGCCCGAAGGCGACGTTGTCGGCCACGCTCAGGTGCGGGAAGAGCAGCGCGTCCTGGAACACCATGCCCAGCCGCCGCCGGTGGGCGGGGACGTACGCGCCGTCGCCGTCCCAGACCTCGCCGTCGACGACGACCCGGCCGGAGTCGGGGCGCAGCAGCCCGGCCAGGATGCGCACGAGCGTGGACTTCCCGGCCCCGTTGGGTCCGAGGACGGCGAGCACCTCGCCGTCGGCGACCTCGATCCGCACGCCGAGGTGCAGCGTGCCCCGCCGCACGTCGACCGTCGCGGCCAGGCTCATGCCGGCGCCCGGCCGAGCCAGCGGTCCCGGAGCAGCAGGAGGGTGGCCAGCGAGACGGCCAGCAGGACCACCGAGAGCACGACCGCCGCGTCCGGGTCCCGCTGCAGCGCCAGGTAGACCGCCAGCGGCATCGTCTGCGTGGTGCCGGGGAAGTTGCCCGCGAAGGTGATGGTGGCGCCGAACTCGCCCAGCGCGCGGGCCCAGCACAGCACCGCGCCGGCGGCGATCCCCGGCGCGACGAGGGGCAGGGTCACGCGGCGGAAGCTGGTCCAGCGGCCGGCGCCGAGCGTGGCCGCGACCTCCTCGAAGCGGCCGTCGGCGGCGCGCAGCGCGCCCTCCACGCTGATGACGAGGAACGGCATGGCCACGAACGTCTCGGCGATCACCACGGCGGCGGTGGTGAACGGGATGGTGAGCCCGAAGGCGTCGTCGAGCCAGGCGCCGACGATCCCCTGCCGCCCGAGCACGAGGAACAGCGCCACGCCCCCGACCACCGGCGGGAGGACCAGCGGCACGGTCACCAGCGCCCGGAGCACCGACCGGCCCCGCGCTCGGGAGCGGGCGAGCACCCACGCCAGGGGGACGCCGAGCAGCAGCGAGAGGGCGGTGGCGAGCGTGGCGGAGACCAGCGACAGCCGCAGCGCCTCGCCGACCCCGGGCGCGGCCAGCTGGGTGCCGAGCTCGGACCACGGCGTGCGGACCAGCAGCCCGGCCAGCGGCAGGACGAGGAAGGCGACGGCGAGCGAGGCCGGGACCAGCAGCGGCGCCGGCACCCGGGTGGTCTCGCCGGCGCGGCTCACGACGGTGGCAGGAACCCGGCGTCGGCCAGGACCTGCTGCCCCTCCGGGGACCGGACGAGGTCGACGAACGCCTGCGCCGCCGCCGGGTCGCCCGCGCCCTCGAGGACGCCGATCGGGTAGCGGTTGACCGCGGCGGACGACTCGCGGAAGTCGAACGCGCGCACGTCGTCCCCCGCGGCGCGGACGTCGGAGAGGTAGACCAGCCCGGCGTCCACCTCTCCCAGGACGACCTTGGTGAGCACCGCACGGACGTCGTCCTCGTAGGTGTCGGGGGTGGCCCGGGCGCCCGAGGCGGTGAGCACCTGCTCGGCGGCCGCCCCGCAGGGCACCTCCGGCGCGCAGACGGCGAGCGTGAGGTCCCTGGGGAGCAGGTCGGCCAGACCGGGGATGCCGGCCCGGCCGGCCGGCTGCTCGACGCCGGCCGGGTTCTCCGCCGGCGTCACCAGCACCAGCGGGTTCTCCGCGAACACCTCCGGGTCGGCGACCAGCCCGGCGTCGACCACCCGCGCCATCTGCGCCTCGTCCGCCGTGGCGAGCACGTCGGCCGGGGCCCCCTGGAGCACCTGGGCCGCCAGCGCGGAGCTCCCGGCGGAGCTCACCCGCACCTCCAGCTGCGGGTTGGCGACCTCGAGCTGCTCCTCCAGCTCGGCGAACACGTCGGTGAGCGACGCCGCCGCGAGCACGGTGAGCGTGCCCGTCATGCCGGGATCGCCGGTTCCTCCCGGCCCGCCCTCGGCCACGCCGGGCGGCGCATCACCGCCGGTGCTCCCGCACCCGCCCAGCAGGAGCGCGCCGAGCAGGAGCAGCGCGGCCGGCCGGCGCCTCACGGCACGTCCACGCTGACCTGGGTGGCCTTGACCGTGGCGACTGCCCGCACCCCCGGCTCCAGCCCCAGCTCGTCGGCCGCCTCGCGGGACATCAGCGAGACGAGCCGGAACGGCCCGGCCTGGAGCTCGACCTGCGCCATCACGGTGTCGCGCACGACCCTGGTGACGATGCCGGTGAGCCGGTTGCGGGCCGACGACGGCGTCGTCCCCGGCTCGGGGGCGTCGCGCAGCCCGACGGCGACCCGCGCGAGCTCCGCGCCGTCGACGACGGCCGGCCCGCCACCCTCGCGGGAGGCGGTCAGCCGCTCGGAGTCGATCCAGCGGCGGACTGTGTCGTCGCTGACGCCGAGCAGCGCGGCGGCCTCGGCGATGCGGTAGCTGGCGGGCACCTCCGCAGCCTAGATCCGCAGCTGCGGATGCCGTAACCGGCTTTCCCCCGCACGCGCGGATGCATCGGGGACGAAGGGTCGCTCCAGTACCCGCGGCCCGCGCTTCTGACGCCCGATGTCGCCGGATCGTTGCGCAGGTTCTTTCGTCATCAAGTCGTTACCAGGAGATGCCGAATAGGGAGCGGCTCAGCGGACATGGAACAGGACCGACCGCAGATCCCACGCTCCGACCAAAGGGGAACGACATGAACAAGCTCACCCGCGGCATCGCCGCCGCCTCCTTCTCCGGCTTCCTGGCCCTGGGCCTCGCCGCCTGCGGCGAGGAGGAGGGCACCGTCGAGGTCACCGAGACCGAGCAGCTCACGGAGACCGAGCAGCTCGAGACCGAGGTCACCGAGACCCTCGAGCCGACCGAGACCGAGACCGCGACCGAGGAAGAGGTCGTGGAGACCGAGACCGAGGTCAACACCGAGACCGAGAGCGAGTTCGAGACCGAGACGAACAACTGACTCGGTGAGCACCGCCGCCACGTCGGCGGAGCAGCGGACCGCGGGCGGCGCCACCAGGCGCCGTCCGCGGTCGGCGTTCGTGGTGCCGCTGGTCCTGTTCTGCGTCGCCGCTGCCGTGCGGCTGTGGGACCTGGGCGATCCCGACCGGCTGTTCTTCGACGAGAAGTACTACGGCCCGGACTCCCTGGACTACGTCACCCGCGGCGTCGAGGAGGAGCGCCCGGCCCACCCCCCGTTCGGCAAGTGGGTCATCGCCCTCGGCATCCAGATCTTCGGCTACACCCCCTTCGGCTGGCGGATCGGCGTCGCCCTCGCCGGGTCGCTCACGGTCCTGCTGGTCCACCTCTGCGGCCTGCGGCTGTTCCGGCGCACCGCCCCCGCCGCCCTCGCGGCCCTGCTGGTGGCACTGGACGGGCTGACGGTGACGACCAGCCGCATGGCGATGCTCGACGCCACGCTGAGCCTGTGCGTGGTCCTCGCCTTCTGGCTGGTGCTGCTCGACCGGGACGCCCGGCGGCCCGGCCGGGGACCCGGCGAGGCCCTCCGCCGGTCCTTCCTCGGCTCCCGGTACCGGTGGCTGGCCGGCCTGGCACTCGGGCTCGCGGTCGCGACGAAGTGGTCCGGCCTGCTCGCCATCGCCGCCGCCGGTCTCCTCGTGCTCGGCACCGAGCTCGCCGGGCGCAGCGAGGGGCTCGCGCGGGGCACCCGCCGCGCGGCCGCCGTCGCCGCCGGTGGCGCGCTCAGCATGCTGGTGCTGCCGGCGGCCGTGTACGTGACCGCCCACGCCGGCTGGTTCGCCAACTACGAGGAGAGCTACGCCGGCACGCGCGCCTGCGAGGCCGGCGACTGCGCGACCGGCGCCGGTGACCGGCTGGAGACCTGGTGGCAGACCCAGGTCGACCTCGTCCAGTACCACCGCGACCTCGAGGCGACCCACCCGTACCGCTCGGACCCGCTGGGCTGGGCCTGGCTGGAGCGCCCGATCCTCGTCTACGCCGAGAGCTGCACGACCTCCCAGCAGGAGGCCGGCGAGTGCGAGGTGCCCCCCGGCACGGTCGCGCGGATCACCATGGTCGGCAGCCCCGCGCTGTGGTGGCCGGCGCTGCTGGCCTACCCGGTGCTGCTCTGGCGGGCCGTCGTCCGCCGGGACGGCGTCGCCGCCACGATCCTGGTCCCGCTGGTGCTGCTCTGGCTGCCCTGGCTGGCCGCCGGCAAGCCCGGTTACTTCTTCTACATGGCGCCCGTCGTGCCGTTCATCGCCCTGGGCCTCGTGCGCGCCGTCCAGGTGGCGCCCCGGCCGCGGCTGGTCGGGGGCGCGCTGGCCGTCCTCGCCGTGGCCTGCTTCGTCTTCTTCGCCCCGATCTGGCTAGGGATCCCGCTGGACCGGGACGCCCTCGACCTCCGGTACTGGCTGCCGTCCTGGCGGTGAGCCCGGCGGGTGGCGCACCACCTCGACGGCGACCCAGACCAGCGCGGCGGCGCGCAGGGCGACGGCGGCGCCCAGCACCGGGTAGGGCAGCCCCTCCCCGAGGCCCGCGCGCGCCGCGAGGTGCGGGAACTCCACCGCGTGCACCAGGACGTCGCTGAGCACGACGGCGACGAACGGCGCGGCCCGGCGCAGGACGAGGGCCATGAGCGGCACCAGCCAGAGCGTGTACTGCGGCGAGTAGACCTTGTTGGCCAGGACGAAGCAGACGAGCACCGGCAGCACGAGCTGCCACCACTCCTCGGGACGACGCCGGCGGGCGCCCAGGACGACGACCGCGACGGCGGTGACCGCGAAGACCCCCAGGCTCAGGACGCTCAGCGCGGCCGGCCCGGGCTCCGGGCCGCCCAGCCGCGCGAGCAGGAACCAGAGGCTGTCGACGTGCATGCCGCGTGCGCTGCTGAGCTCGTAGAACCGGTCCCAGCCGTCCGGGGCGAGCAGGTAGGCCGGCACGTGCACCGCGACGAACACCAGGCCGGCGGCGCCGCCGTGCAGCAGGGCGGCGCGGGGACGGCGACGGGCCAGCAGCGCCAGCACGACCAGCGGCACCAGGAACCCGGGGAACACCTTCGCCGCCGCGCCGAGCCCGGCGAGGACGCCCGACGCGGTGTGCCGTCCCCGTCGGTGCAGCAGGACCGCCCCGAGCAGCAGCAGGATCGGCAGCGTGTCCCAGTTGTAGAAGGCGTACAGGAACAGGGTGGGCGCCGCGGCCCACCACAGCAGCCGGGACGGCCCCAGCCCGAGGCGCCGCAGCAGGACCAGCGCGCCCAGCACCTCGGCCACCACGAACAGCCCGTTGGTGGCGGCGAAGGTGACGACGGTCGCCGTGCCCGGCAGCGCGTGCGCGAGAACGGCGGCCAGCCAGATCCGCACCGCGAGCACCGGCGGGTACTCCAGCGGCTCGGCCCCGTAGGGCCCCGCTCCCTCGGCCAGCCCGCGACGGGACCACAGCGGGGCGACGTCGGAGTAGCAGTAGCCGTAGTACTGCTCGCCGCCCGCCCAGCCACCGCCCAGGCAGCGCGCCCGGGCCCACCAGCCGCCGGCCAGCACGACCAGGGCGACGGCGACCACCGCCAGCTCCCCGGCCCGCCGGCCGCGTACGCCCGGCACCCCGCCGCCGGTCATGCGGTCCCCTTCCGTCGATGCGTTCCGCGCCCGGTCGGCGGCAGCACCCGGACACTGCCCAGACCGCCTGTGGACGACGCCCCGGTGTCCACAGGCGCCGCCCGCCCTCGTCGGCGGGAACGGGAAGCATGCCCGACGTGATCGACGACGCCTGGCTCACGGACCTGCTGCAGCACCGCAGCGCGATGCTGACCGACCCGGCGGTGGCCAGGGAACTGGCGGCCACGCTAGCCGCCCGAGCCCTCCCGGTCGACGGCGGCGGCCGCACCACGCGGAGCCTGCTCGCTGCCCTGGACCGGACGTGGGAGCGGGGCTGGCAGCCGGCCGACGTCGTGCACGCCGCCCGCCGGCAGGCGACCGCCGGGGCCGCGTCGCTGGCCGCGGCGCTCATCGGGGCGCACGCGCGGCGGACCGATGCGCTGGCGCGCGCGCCGGAGACCTGGGTCGACCAGCTCCGCGAGCTCGGCGCCACGGGCAGCGGGGACGACGCGGTGGTCGCCGCCTGGCACCGGGCGGAGGGACGGTCGCTCGCGGAGAGCTGGCGCACCGTGCTGCTGCTGTCCGGGATGCTGGCCACGACGGCGCGGCTGGAGGCGCTGGTGCCGCCGCCGTCGAGCTGGGGGACCGCCCGCCCGCGCCCCGCCCGCCCCGTCGGGGACGACGACCGTGCGTTGCGGCGCGTCCGCGGCCTGCTGGCCAAGGCGGAGGGGACCGACTACCCCGACGAGGCCGAGGCGCTGACCGCCAAGGCGCAGGAACTCATGGCCCGGCACGCGCTGGACGTGGCGCTGCTCGGCGCCGGGTCCGCGCCGGGCGCCGCGCGGGTCGCGGTGGGCGCCCGTCGCGTGCACGTCGCCGATCCCTACGTGCGCGCCAAGATGCAGTTGCTGGCCGCGGTCGCCGACGCGAACGACGTCCGGCTGGTCTGGTACCAGGGCCTGGGCATCGCCAACCTGGTCGGCGTCCGGCCGGACCTCGACGCGGTGGAGCTGCTGTTCACGTCGCTGCTGCTCCAGGTGTCGCAGGCGCTCGCCACCGCCGAGCGGCAGCACGGCCGCCGGCCGGCGTCCCGGTCGTTCCGCCGGGCCTTCCTGCTGGGCTACGCCCACCGGGTCGGGGAGCGGTTGCGGACCGCTCGCCGGGAGGCCACCGCCGACGCCGCCGCGGACCGGGGCGTGGACCTGCTGCCCGTGCTGCGGTCCCGGCAGGAGGCCGTCGAGACGGCCGTGGCGGAGCTCTTCCCGCACGTCCGGGCCGGCCGCGGCCGCGCCTCGGTCGACGCAGGCGGCTGGTACGCCGGCCGGGCGGCGGCCGAGCGCGCCGACGTCGGCCCGGACCACCCGGCGCTCGGCTGACGGAGCCTCGGGGGCGTTCCCGCGGGCACGCCGAGTGGGCCTGCACACCGTTTGTCCCGGACCCGTGCCGGAAAGAGGCAGCCGGTGCCTCCCTCCTCCGAGCGGGACAACCCCGCCGGCGCCACCGCAGCTGTCCGCACCCGCCGCATCCGCGAGTTCGCCCGCGACGTCCTCGGCTACGCGGACTTCCGCCCCGGGCAGGAGCGTGCGATGCAGGCCGTGGTCGGCGGGCGGGACACCCTCGCCGTCCTCCCCTCGGGAGCCGGGAAGACGGCGGTCTACCAGGTCGCCGGGCAGCTGCTGGACGGTCCGGTCGTCGTCGTCTCGCCGCTCATCGCGCTGCAGCGCGACCAGGTCGAGCGCCTCACCGAGCTCCCCGGCGAGGCGGGGCGCGCCGCGCAGCTGAACTCCAGCCTGTCGGCCGCCGACCAGCGGAACGCCCTGGAGGGAGTCGGTGACGGAACGGTCCGCTTCCTCTTCCTCGCGCCCGAGCAGCTGACCAAGCCCGAGGTGGTCGAGGCGATCGCGGCGGCGGACCCGGCGCTGGTCGTCGTCGACGAGGCGCACTGCGTCTCCGCCTGGGGTCACGACTTCCGCCCCGACTACCTGCGCCTCGGTGGCGTGATCGAGCAGCTGGGCCACCCGACCGTGCTGGCGCTCACCGCCACCGCCGCGCCGCCGGTCCGCGCCGAGATCGTCGAGCAGCTCGGCATGCGCGGGCCCGAGGTCGTCGTCGCCGGCTTCGACCGCCCGGAGATCCGGCTGGAGGTCGACCACTACGCCGACGCGCACGCCAAGGAGCAGGGCGTGCTCGACCGGGTGCTCGCCGAGATCGGCGAGGGCCGGGGGCCGGGGATCGTCTACAGCGCCACCCGCCGGGGCACCGAGGAGGTCGCCGCCGCGCTGACCGACCGCGGGCTGCGCGCGCAGGCCTACCACGCGGGGCAGAAGAAGACCGACCGCGAGGAGACCCAGCGCGCCTGGATGGCGGACGAGCTCGACGTCGTCGTCGCCACCACCGCCTTCGGCATGGGCATCGACAAGCCCGGCACCCGCTTCGTGATCCACGCCGAGCCGGCCGACTCCGTGGACAGCTACTACCAGGAGATCGGGCGGGCCGGCCGCGACGGGAAGGACGCGCTCGCCGTCCTGGTCTACCGGCAGGAGGACCTGGGCCTGCGCCGCTTCTTCGCCGCCGGCACCCCCGCCGAGGAGGAGTTGCAGCAGGTGGCGGGCCTGGTCGCCGCCGCGCCGGCCGCGGGCCTGGCCGACGGCGTGGACGTGGCGACCCTGCGCGAGGAGACCGGCCGAGCCGCCACCCCCCTGGCCCGCGCCCTCAACCTGCTCGAGCAGGTCTCCGCCGTCGTCGTGGACGAGGACGGCGCCGCCTCCCTGGCCGAGGGGGCCCCCGCGCCCGGGGAGGCGGCCGCCGCCGCCCGGGAGCTCGCCGAGCACCACGAGAGGGTCGACCAGAGCCGGGTGGAGATGATGCGCGGCTACGCCGAGACCACGGAGTGCCGCCGGCAGTTCCTGCTGGGCTACTTCGGCGAGCAGCTCGACCAGCCGTGCGGCAACTGCGACAACTGCTCGGCGGGCACCGCCCACGAACTCCCGGAGGGCGACGCCGACACCCCGTTCCCGGCCGAGACGGCGGTGGAGCACAGCGAGTGGGGCGCCGGGATCGTGATGCGCGTCGAGGACGACCGGATCACGGTTCTCTTCGACGACGTCGGCTACAAGACCCTCGCCCTGGCCGCCGTCCAGGAGCACGATCTGCTCCGCCGGCGCTGACCGGCGACTCGTCGCCCCGACCTGCGGGACGGCGGGACCGGGTTCATGATCACCACAGGTTTCCGGGCGCCACACCCGTCGCGCGCCCGGTCGGGAGGAGCAGCAGCGTGAAGGTCCTGGGCATCAACGCGATCTACCACGACCCGGCGGCGGCGCTGGTCGTCGACGGCAGGGTCGTGGCCGCGGCGGAGGAGGAGCGCTTCAGCCGGCGCAAGCACGGCAAGCGGCCCCTGCCCTGGAGCGCCTGGGAGCTGCCCGAGCTGTCCGCGGCCTGGTGCCTGAAGGAGGCCGGCATCCGGCCCGAGGAGCTCGACGCGGTCGCCTACTCCTTCGACCCCGGCCTGATGACGACCCCGGAGGAGACCGGCCTGTTCGACGACGGCGACGTCATGCGCAAGAAGTACGCCGAGATGGCGCCGGACTTCCTGGCGCACGCCCTCCCCGGGCTCGACCCGGCGAAGGTCCGGTTCGTGAAGCACCACGTCGCGCACGCGGCCTCGGCCGGGCTGGCCGCCCCGCAGCGGCAGAACGCGGTGCTCGTGCTCGACGGCCGCGGCGAGGCGCACAGCCACCTGGCCGGGCGCTACGTCGACGGCCGGCTGGAGATCCTGGCCGGGCAGGCGCTGCCGCACTCCCTCGGCCTGATGTACGAGGACCTCACCGACCACCTGGGCTTCCTGCGCAGCAGCGACGAGTTCAAGGTCATGGCGATGGCCAGCTACGGCAAGCCGCGCTTCGTCGGCGACCTCACCGAGCTGATCCGCGCCACCGACGACGGCGGCTTCCGCACCGAGAAGATCGACTTCACCGAGTTCGCCCCCCGCCTGGGCAAGGGCGACCAGTGGACCTCCGACCACGCCGACCTGGCCGCCAGCGTCCAGCAGCGGCTGGAGGAGGTGCTGATCGACCTGGCCCGCTGGGTGCACGAGCAGACCGGCGAGAAGACGCTCACCCTGGCCGGTGGCACCGCGCTGAACTGCGTCGCCAACACCCGCATCCTGGCCGAGAGCCCGTTCGAGCAGGTCTGGGTCCAGCCGGCTGCCGGCGACGCCGGGACGGCGCTGGGCGCCGCCCTGCACGTGGCCCGCGAGCTCGGCGAGGACACCCGGCCCATGCCGGGGGCGGCCCTCGGCCGCGGCTGGAGCGACGACGAGATCGAGCAGGTCCTGCAGACGGCGGCGATCGACTACGAGCGCCCGGACGACGTCGCCGAGGCGGTGGCCGAGGTGCTGGCCGACAACGGCATCGTCGCCTGGTTCCAGGGCCGCAGCGAGTACGGCCCGCGCGCACTGGGCCACCGCTCGCTCATGGCCCACCCCGGCTTCGAGGCCAACCTCGAGCGGATGAACGACGTCAAGGGCCGCGAGCAGTTCCGCCCGGTGGCGCCGATGGTGCTGCTGGAGAAGGCGCCGGAGATCTTCAGCCGCGGGCCGATCCCCTCGCCGTACATGCTCTTCGTGCACGACGTGGCGCCCGAGTGGCGCGACCGCATCCCCACGGTCACCCACGTCGACGGGACCGCGCGGATCCAGACCATCGACCCGGAGGCCCAGCCGCTGGTGCACCGGATGATCTCCGCCTTCGAGCGGCGCACCGGGCTGCCGGTGGTGGTCAACACCAGCCTGAACACCGCCGGCCGGCCGATGGTCGACGACCCGCGGGACGCGCTGGAGTGCTTCGGCTCGGCGCCGGTCGACCTGCTGGCGATCGGGCCGTTCGTCGTCCGCCGGGCGAAGGCGACGCCCCGCCCCGCGCAGGGCTGAACCGGTCCGTCCCGCGCCGGCGGGCGGCCGTCCGGTGACAGTTCGGCAACGACGGTCCTCCCGTCGGGTGATCGCCGTTAGGCCTGGTCTAGCCAGGGTAGGGCCCGGTGCAACCCGTCAGAACGCGGCGGGTCGACCACCATGGGAGGACAAAGATGTCTGCAGCAGCGGGCCGCACCGGGGCGGATCGCCCGGGGATGACCTGGCCGCAGATGCTGGCGCTCGCCATCGGCGTCATCTACCTGCTCGTCGGGATCGTCGGGTTCTTCATCACCGGGTTCGACAACTTCTTCGCGCACGACAGCGACGAGACGATCATCGGCTTCGAGATCAACCCGTTCCACAACATCGTCCACATCCTGATCGGTGCGGCGGGCATCGCCCTGTTCCGCACGCTCTCCGGCGCCCGCACGTACGGCTGGCTGCTGGCGATCGGGTACGGCGCCACGTTCGTCTACGGGCTGTTCGCCGTCGACGCCGAATGGGACTTCCTGAGCATCAACTGGGCCGACAACTGGCTGCACCTGGTCAGCGCCCTCGCCGGCCTGGCGATCGCGCTGGGTCCGGTCCGCAACGCCGTCGAGGGGCGCACGCGCGCCTGACCCCGGCCGCACCGGCCGCGCCCGCGGCCACCCCGGCGGAGCCGGGTCCCGTCGTCCACCCGGACGCCGGGGCCCGGCTCCGCCCCGGTCCGGGCCCGGCTCCACCCGCGTCCGCCGCACCGCCGGACCCCCGATGCGACGGCGATCACGTCCGGCGCTACGTTGCCCGTCATGGACTTCGCTCTCTCGCCCAAGGCCGAGGACGTCTGCGCCCGCGCATGGGACTTCATGCGCGAGCACGTGTTCCCCGCCGAGGCCGTCTACGACCAGTGGCGTGCCGAGCGCGGCCACGACAACCACGAGCACCCGCCCGTGCTGGAGGAGCTCAAGGCCGAGGCGCGCAAGCGCGGCCTGTGGAACCTCTTCCACCACGAGGTCGGCGGGCTGTCGAATCTCGAGTACGCCTCGGTCGCCGAGATCACCGGCTGGTCGCCGGTCATCGCGCCGGAGTCGATGAACGTCGGCGCCCCGGACACCGGCAACATGGAGACGCTCATGCTCTTCGGCACGCCGGAGCACAAGGAGCGCTGGCTGAACCCGCTGCTCGAGGGCGAGATCCGCTCCGGCTTCGCGATGACCGAGCCCGACGTCGCCAGCTCCGACGCGCGCAACATCCAGACCTCGATCGTGCGTGACGGCGACGAGTACGTGATCAACGGCCGCAAGTGGTGGACCTCCGGGGCCGCCGACCCGCGCTGCCAGATCTTCATCGTCATGGGCAAGACCGACCCCGACGGCCCGCCGCACCGGCAGCAGTCGATGGTCCTCGTCCCCCGGGACACCCCGGGCCTGGAGATCATCCGGCACCTGCCGGTGTTCGGGTACCAGGACCAGCACGGCCACTCCGAGCTCCGGTTCACCGACGTCCGGGTACCGGTCAGCAACATCCTCTCCGGCGAGGGTGACGGCTTCATGATCGCCCAGGCCCGGCTCGGCCCCGGCCGCATCCACCACTGCATGCGCGCCATCGGCATGGCCGAGCGCGCCCTGGCGCTGATGGTCGAGCGCAGCAAGAACCGCGTCGCCTTCGGCCGCCCGCTGGCCGAGCAGGGCACGGTGCGGGAGGCCATCGCGCTCTCCCGGATCGAGATCGACCAGGCGCGGCTCTACGTGCTGAAGACGGCCGACCTGATCGACAAGTACGGCGCCAAGGGCGCGCGCACCGAGATCTCGGCGATCAAGGTCGCCGCTCCCAAGGTGGCCCTGGACGTCATCGACCGCGCCATCCAGGTGCACGGCGGCGCCGGCGTCAGCAACGACACCGTGCTCGCCCGCTTCTACGCCAGCGCCCGCACGCTGCGCATCGTCGACGGCCCGGACGCGGTGCACATCCGCGGCGTGGCCAAGGAGGAGCTGGCGCGGGAGCGCCCCTTCACCGGCTGACCGCGCGCGCACGACCGGTGGCCCGGAACCGCACGCGGTTCCGGGCCACCGTCGTCTGCGGGCTCAGGGGCTGAGCGTGGTGCCGAAGCCGCCCCCGGCCAGCTTGCTCATCAGCTGGGTGCGGTCCAGGCCCATCTCGGCCAGGGCGTCGCCGTCCCGGTCGGTGTCGATCTTGTCGCCGAACCGCCCCTCCACCTGCTCGGCCGTGTCGTTGTCGCCCTCGGTGCGCAGCATCCGCACCAGCTCCTGCTTGTCGAGCTTCACCGGTCCTCCTTCGTCGCCACCTGTCGCCGGAGTGTGGTGCGCCTCACCTCCGGTCGCAACGGCGGCGGACGCCGCGACGGACGCGGGGCGCGCTCAGCCGCGGCCGGCGCGCCGGACCAGGAGGGCGCCGACGACCGCCAGCACGACGGCGACGGCGAGCTGGCCGATGCCCACGCCGGCCTGGTCACCGGCGAACCAGGTCGGGGTGGACACCAGCAGCACGACGGCGACCCCGAGGACGAGCAGCCCGACCAGCCGCTCGCGGCGGGCAGTGCGGGAGACGGGAGTACCGGGGGACGGGTGCGTCATGCCCCCACCCTGCCAAACCGCCCCGCGCCCCGGTCGGGGACGGCGGGCCGGGCCGATCCTGCCGGTGCCACCGGGCGTCCGGTCCCGCCGGGTTGCCCGGCGGAGGGGTAGCGGCAGGCCGGACGGGGAACTCCCGTACGAGCACGACCGGAGGTCCCGTCGGCGCAGGTTGCGACGACGCAGGTCGAGTCGACCCGGAGGTCCCGATGTCCCAGACGTCCCCGCAGGCAGCCGTGCTGACCGAGCTGGAACCGGTGGTCGCGGAGAACCTCGACCGGCACATCCGGATGGCCAAGGAGTGGCACCCGCACGACTACGTGCCCTGGGACGAGGGCCGGAACTTCGCCTTCCTCGGCGGCGAGGACTGGTCGCCCGAGCAGTCCCGGCTCGACGAGACGGCCAAGGCCGCGATGTTCGTGAACCTGCTGACCGAGGACAACCTGCCCAGCTACCACCGCGAGATCGCGACCCGGTTCGGCCGGGACGGCGCCTGGGGCCAGTGGGTGGGCCGCTGGACGGCGGAGGAGGGGCGGCACGGCGTCGCGCTGCGCGACTACCTCGTCGTCACCCGCGGCGTCGACCCGGTCGAGCTGGAGCGGGCCCGGATGGACTACATGACCACCGGCTACGACTCCGGCGACAAGACCCCGCTCGAGGCGGTCGCCTACGTGTCCTTCCAGGAGCTGGCCACCCGTGTCTCGCACCGCAACACCGGCAAGGCCACCGGCGACCCGATCGCGGACAAGCTGCTGGCCCGCATCGCCACCGACGAGAACCTGCACATGATCTTCTACCGGAACCTCGTCACGGCGGCGTTCGACATCGACCCGGACGAGACCATGAAGGCCGTCGCCACCGAGGTCATGAACTTCGAGATGCCCGGCGCCAACATGGCGAACTTCCGGAAGAACTCCACGATCATCGCCAAGGCCGGCATCTACGACCTGCGCCTGCACCACGACGAGGTCGTCAGCCCCATCCTGCGCACCTGGAAGGTCTTCGAGCGCAGCGACCTCGGGCCCGCAGGCGAGCAGGCCCGCGAGCAGCTGGCCGAGTTCCTGACCGGGCTGGACGCCCAGGCCTCGAAGTTCGTGGAGAGCCGCGAGCGGCTGCGCGCCCGCATGGCGGCCAGGGGCGAGGCCCCCGTCCAGGTCTGACAGCTCCGCGCGGCGCTCAGAGCGGGCAGGCCATGACGATCTCGTCGCGGTCGTCGCCGGGAGCGACCCGGATCGCGCCGGGCAGCCGGCCGACCTCCGCGTAGCCCAGGCTCCGATAGAACGCGTCCAACCCCGTGCCCCCGCGGGCGGTCAGGTGGAGGAACTCCCACCCCCGCTCCCGGGCGATCCGGTGCACCCCGTCCATCAGCACCCGGCCCAGCCCCTGGCCCTGGCGCGACGGGTGCACCTGCACCCGCAGGACCGTGCCCCAGTGGCGGCGCAGCGGGCTCAGCGACCCGACGACGCTGGCGAACCCGGCCGTCTCGCCGTCCACCTCCAGCAGGGCGAGCACGTCCCGGCCGGAGTGGACCCCCTCCAGGAGCTTGTCCAGCAACGGGACGACCTCCTCCGGCGTCACCGGGGGCACGAACCCCACGGCGCCCCCGGCGTTGGTCACGTCGGTCCAGCAGGCGAGCAGCTCGGCGCGCAGCGCGGCGTCGACGGTGGCAACGGGCCGGACGGCAGCAGCGGGCACCCGGCCATTCTCCGCCGCGGCGCGGCGCACCCCGAGGCCGCCCCCGCTCCCGGCGTCCCGTCCCTTGTCAGGCAAGCGAACGGTTGCCTATCCTGCCGGCGTGGGCGACGTGTTCAAGGCGCTCGCGGACCCCACCCGGCGGGCCATCCTCGACGTGCTCCAAGAGCGCGACGGCCAGACGCTGTTCGAGCTGGTCAACCGGCTGCTCACCCGGCACGGGGTCGGCTCCTCGCGCCAGGCCGTCTCCCAGCACCTGGACGTGCTCGAGGCCGCGGGCCTGGTGCGCACCCGCCGCGAGGGGCGCTGCAAGTACCACCACCTGGACACCTCCCCGCTGCGCGCCGTCACCGAGCGGTGGCGGATCGACCCCTGAGGAGGGCATCGTGCGGATCACCCTGACCAGCGTCTTCGTCGACGACCAGGCGAAGGCGCTGCGCTTCTACACCGACGTGCTCGGCTTCGTGCCGAAGAACGACGTCCCGCTCGGCGAGCACCGCTGGCTCACCGTCGTCTCACCCGAGCAGCCCGACGGCGTGGAACTGGCCCTCGAGCCCGACGAGCACCCGGTGGCGAAGGCGTACAAGGCCGGGCTCGTCGCCGACGGCATCCCCTACAACTCGTTCACCGTGGCCGACGTGCAGGCGGAGTACGACCGGCTCACCGCCCTGGGGGTCACCTTCACCCAGCCGCCGACGGCCATGGGGCCGGTCACCACCGCCGTGCTCGACGACACCTGCGGCAACCTGCTGCAGATCGCCGCTCCGAACTGACCGGTCAGCCCTGGCGGGTCGGCGGCTCGCCCTCGGCGCGGGCCTCCGCCGCCCGGGCGGGGTCGTAGGCGCAGGCGTCGGCGACGTCTGTGACCGGACCGGCCGCCTCGGCCGGCGCGGGGCCGGGCTCGGTGCCGTCCGCCGGCTCCGTGCCGTCCGCGGGCTCGGCGCCCTCCGCGGGCTCGGCGCCCTCTGCGGGCGACGGCGACGGCGAGGTGGCCGGCGGGGGGTCGATCGCCTCATCGACCAGCCGCCGGATGAGGTCGTAATCGGGGTAGGCGGGCTCGATCACCGTCTGGTCGAGGACCAGGCTGCGGATCTCGGCGTCCTTGACCAGGAAGGCCAGGTCGACGAAGTCGTCGAGCCGCGAGCGCGGGATGTCGGTGCTGACGATGTCCTCGGTCGTCGCGGCCAGCTCCTGGTAGCGCTGCAGCAGCGTCACCGGGTCGGCGGCGTCCACGATCGCGGAGATCGCGCACCGCTGCCGCGCCATGCGGTCGTAGTCGGTGAGCCCGAACCGGCCGCGGGCGAACTGCAGGGCTGTGAAGCCGTCCATGCGCTTGTCCGGCCCCGGGGCGATGTAGTCGTCGGGCAACTGCCCGGTGCCCGGGTCGCCGTTGATCGGCACGTAGTAGTTGACGTTCACCGTGATCCCGCCGAGCGCGTCGACCAGCCGGCTGAAGCCCTCGAGGTTCACCAGCACGTAGTAGTCGATGCGCAGCCCGAGGGCCTCGCCGACGCCGAGCTTCAGGAAGTCGGCCCCGGGGTCGTCGGTGGGGCCCAGGACGTCGGGGTACCACGCCGGGCCGTTGCGGTAGACGGCGTTGAGCAGGCTCTCGCTCTCGCTCCCGGCGTCGAAGCCGTCGGGGTAGACCTCGCCGAGCGGGCTGTCCGCCGGGAAGGGCAGCTCCTCGAGGTTGCGCGGCAGGCTGATGAGCGTCGTGTCACCGGTCCCGGTGTCGACGCTGGCCACGATCACCGTGTCGGTGCGGACGCCTTCCCGGCCCTCGCCGCCGTCGCCCCCCAGCAGCAGCACGTTCACCCGCTCCCGGCCGCCGAAGAGCTCGGCGTCGTCGTCCGGGCCGTCGCTCACGGTCGCCGACCTCCGGTCGTCGCCGAACACGCCGGCGATGAGGTCCCGGGACGTCGCCGCCAGCTGCCCGATGAACACCGCCGGAGCGACGATCGCGGCCACGAGGAGCGCCACGACCACGCCGCCGGCGACGCGCCGCCCGCGCGACGTCCGGGGCGGGACGAGCATCCGGTAGCCGGCGACCACCACGGCGGTCCACGCCACCGCGAGCACCCCCACCCCGACCGTCGCCCAGAGCAGGGCGTCGGTGTCGACGAGCGTGCGGGCGGCGAACCGCTGCCCGCCGGTGGCCAGCCAGATGCCGGCGAGCAGGAGCAGCACGAAGACGGTCAGGACGACGGCACCGAGCCGGCGGCGGCCGGCCGCGAGGAGACCGGTGCCGGGCACCAGTGCGCCCAGCACGGTCCAGCCGAGCGCCGCGCCGAAGCTCCGCCGGCCCTGCGGGGACCCTCCGACCGTGGCACCACCGCCGCGAGCAGGAGGCGTCGCCCCGGCGGTCATACCGCGTCCCCTCCGTCCGGCCTGCTCATCCGGCCATGATGGCACCGTTCGGCCAGGTGGGGGCGGGGTCGGCCGCGCCCCCGGCCGGGACCGCCCGATCCGGCGACGCGGCCGGCCGGGCGCGGGCGCCGTCGACGTCGGCAGCCCTCCGTAAGCTCCGGCCCGTGCGCCTGGCCACCTGGAACGTGAACTCGATCCGCACCCGCGCCGACCGCGTGGCGGCCTTCCTGGAACGGCACGACGTCGACGTCCTGGCCATGCAGGAGACCAAGTGCCGGGACGAGCAGTTCCCGGAGGAGCGGTTCACCTCGCTGGGCTACGAGGTCGCCCGCGTCGGCTACTCGCAGTGGAACGGGGTGTCGATCCTGTCCCGCGTCGGCCTCGACGACGTCACCGTCGGCTTCCCGGGGCAGCCCTGCTGGGGCGAGGACACCACCTGCGAGGCGCGCGCCCTGGCCGCCACCTGCGCGGGGGTGCGGGTGTGGAGCCTGTACGTGCCGAACGGGCGCACGCTCGCCGATCCGCACTACGCCTACAAGCTCGAGTGGCTGGCCGCGCTGCGGAGCAGCGCCGCGGGCTGGCTGGCCGAGGACCCGTCCGCGCCGGTGGCCCTGGTCGGCGACTGGAACATCGCGCCGCAGGACGACGACGTCTGGGACATGTCGGTTTTCAGCACCTCCACGCACGTCTCCGCGCCGGAGCGGGCCGCGTTCCAGGCCGTCGTGGACGCCGGGTACGCCGACGTGGTGCGTCCGCACGCGCCGGGGCCGGGGGTCTACACCTACTGGGACTACACGCAGCTGCGCTTCCCGCGCCGCGAGGGCATGCGGATCGACTTCGTACTGGGCTCCCCGGCGCTGGCCGGCCGGGTCACCGGCGCCTTCATCGACCGCGAGGAGCGCAAGGGCAAGGGCGCCAGCGACCACGCCCCGGTGGTCGTCGACCTGGCCTGACCGGCCCGTAGCCTGGCGTCCCGTGCTCGTCCTGCTCCCCCCGTCGGAGACCAAGGCCCCCGGGGGCTACGGCGCCCCGCTCGACCTCGGCTCGCTGACCGCGCCGGAGCTCACCCCGGTGCGCACCGCGCTCGCCGGAGCCCTGGTGCAGCTCGCCGACGACGTCCCGGCGTCGCGCGCGGCCCTCGGGCTCTCGGCGAAGCAGGACGACGAGGTCGCCCGCAACGCGGCGCTGTTCACCTCCGGCACCCTGCCCGCGCTGCACCGCTACACCGGCGTGCTCTACGACGCGCTGGACGTCACCACCCTGACCCGGGCGCAGCGTGCGCGGGCCGATCGCCGGCTGGCCGTGGGATCCGCCCTCTTCGGCCTCGTGGCCGGCGGCGACCGGATCCCCGGCTACCGGCTGTCGGCCGGGTCGGCCCTGCCCGGGCTGCCTCCGCTGCGGGCGCTGTGGAAGCCGGCGCTCGGGCCCGTGCTCGCCGGGACGCAGGGGCTCGTCGTCGACCTGCGCAGCGGCTCGTACGCCGCGCTCGCCCCGGTCCCCGGCGCCGTCACCGTCGCCGTCCTCAGCGAGCGTCCCGACGGCACCCGGGCGGTCGTCAGCCACTTCAACAAGGCGCACAAGGGCCGGCTCGCCCGCCTGCTCGCCACCACGACCGCCGAGCCGTCGGACCCCGGAGGGCTGCGGAGGCTGCTGCGCCGCGCGGGGTTGCACGTGGAACATGACGGCGGCACGGCGTTCACGCTGGTGGTGCCGGCCTCCTGAGGCCGATGTCTCGCCCCCGGTCGCCGGGGTTGGTTGCACGCAACCGGCTCTCCGTGACATAACTGCGGGGACCACGTGGCCCGAACAGCCGCGGCGCGCTGGTCTGCGATCCGGCGACCGCCGGGGTGGAAGGGCTTCGGTGGACGGAACGGACCGCACGGCCCAGACGGGGGACGACCCCGGCAGCCGGGCCGCGGCCCGGCTGCGGCGCGACCGCGTCCGGGTCGACGCCGCGCAGCGACTGCTGCCGCTCGCCGACGGGCCCGGCCTCGATCGCCTGGCCGCGCTCGCCGCGCACCTCCTGGGGACCTCGGGCAGCCAGGTGTCGTTGCTGGCCGACGTCCAGCTGATCGCCGCGGGCACCGACGGGGTCGACGTCGGGAGCACCGGCCCGCTCGAGGAGTCGCTGTGCACGATCACCGCGGCGCTCCCCATCGGTGAGGCCCTCGTCGTCCCCGACGCCCGCACCGACGAGCGGGTCGACGGGCTGCCCCCGGTGCGCTCCGGCACCGTCGGCTCGTACCTCGGCGTCGCGCTCACCGACGCGGGCGGCAGCCCGGTCGGCGCGCTCTGCGTCTTCGACCCCGAACCCCGGCCGTGGGCCGACTCGGAGGTCGCCGTCCTCCGCCAGCTCGCCGCCTCGGTGATGACCGAGCTGGAGCTGTCCAGCCTCCTGCGGCAGTACGAGAACGACCGGCTGCGCTGGGAGCTGGCGACCGAGGCCGGTGGCGTGGGCACCTGGGAGTGGGACCTGACGACCGGCGTCCTCACGTGGGACGAGCAGCTCATCGCCATGTTCGGCTACGACGTCGAGGGCTTCGACCGGACGATCGATGCGTTCAACGAGCGGCTGCACCCCGACGACCGGCAGTGGGTGGGCGAGGCCCTGCAGCAGGCGATCGAGGTCTGCGGCGAGTACGACGCCACCTACCGGGTGGTCCGCCCCGACGGTGAGACCCGCTGGGTGCACGCCCGCGGCCGGGCGGTGGCCGGCCGGCACGGCCGGGCCGCGCGCGCGCTCGGCGCCGCCTACGACATCACCGGGGCGCGGGAGGCGGCGACCCTGGTCACCCGCACGCTCGACGCCATGCCGGCCGGCTTCTACAGCCTGGACCGCGAGTGGCGGTTCACCCACGTCAACGCCGAGGCGGAGCGGCTGCTGCGGACCACCCGTGAGGAGCTCCTGGGCCGGGAGCTCTGGGAGGCGTTCCCGGACGCCGTCGACAGCGTGTTCGACACGCGGTACCGGGAGGCGGTGCGTACCGGCCGGCCCATCTCCTTCGACGCCTACTACCCGCCGCCGCTGGACGGCTGGTACGAGCTCCGGGCGTGGCCGAGCCCCGACGGCCTGTCGGTGTACTTCCTGGAGGTCACCGAGCGGCGGCGCATGGAGGAGCAGGCCGAGCGCGCGGCCCAGCGGCTGGCGCTGCTGGCCAGCGTCAGCGCCGACCTCGCCGGCGCGCTGGACCAGCAGGGCGCGATGTCCCACCTGCCCGAGCTCGTCGTCCCCGCGCTCGCCGACTTCTGCATCGTCACGGTGGTGGACCCCGAGGGGCGCCCGCACGACGTCGGCTCCTGGCACCGGGATCCTGAGCAGCGCCCGCTGCTGGAGCGCTACAGCCAGGTCCGGATGGACTCGATGCCGGCGGACTCGCCCGCCGCGGACTCGCTGCGCACCGGGCGGCAGAACCGCAGCAGCGGGAAGGACGTCCTGGCCCTCCTGCCGCCCGGCGAGGCGAAGGACCTGCTGACCCGGCTCGCCCCGCGGGAGGCCGTCATCCTGCCGATGCGCGGCCGCAACCGCACGCTCGGACTGCTGACCATCTACTACGGCGAAGACACCCCGCTGCGCGCGGAGAACGTGGCGACCGCCCAGGAGGCGGCCGACCGGGCCGGCCTGGCGCTGGACAACGGCCGGCTCTACACCGCCCAGCAGCAGCTCGCCGAGGGGCTGCAGCGCAGCCTGCTCACCGAGCCGCCGGAGCCCGACCACGCGGAGATCGCGGTGCGGTACCTCCCCGCCGCCGAGGCCGCCCGGGTGGGCGGCGACTGGTACGACGCCTTCCTGCAGCCGGGGGGCGCGACGATGCTGGTGATCGGCGACGTCGTCGGTCACGACACCGAGGCGGCGGCGGCGATGGGCCAGCTGCGCGGTCTGCTGCGCGGGGTGGCCACCTACAGCGACGCCGGGCCGAAGGAGGTCCTGCGCGGCCTCGACGCCTCGATGACGACGCTGCAGATCCCCACCCTGGCCACCGCGGCGGTGGCCCGGTTCGAGCAGACCCCCGACGAGGTGGACCTGGGCGTGACGCGGATGCGCTGGGCCAACGCCGGCCACCTCCCCCCGCTGATGATCACCCCGGCCGGGAAGGTCGCGGAGCTGGGCGAGTGGAGCGGCGACCTGCTGCTGGGTGTCGACCCCGCGGCGCAGCGGCGGGAGACGGTCGTCACCCTCGACCGGGGGTCGACGGTGCTGCTCTACACCGACGGCCTCGTCGAGCGCCGCGACTCCGACCTCGACGCGGGCATCCTGCGGCTGCGCGAGGCGCTGGCCGAGCTGGCCGACCTGCCGCTGGAACCGCTGCTCGACGAGCTGCTGGAGCGGCTGGTCCACGGCCGCCCCGAGGACGACGTCGCGCTGGTCGCCGTCCGGCTGCACCCGCAGGACCGCCCCCGGCCGGCGGAGGCCGGGCCGACCCGCGTGCCCCCCACCGTGCCGCCGGACCCCGCGGCGCGCTGACCGCCCCTGCGCAGGCGGGGCTGGTCAGGCGCGGTCGCGGCGCACCTGGGCCTTCCGGCCCTTGATCATGGTGGCCCGCAGCGCCTGCACGACCTCGTCGGCCGCGGACTCGGGCACCTCGACCAGCGCGAACCGCTGGTGGATCTCGATCGACCCGACGTCGCGGCCGGTCAGCCCGGTCTCGCCGGTGATGGCGCCGACCAGGTCGCCGGGCCGGATGCCGGCGTCCCGGCCGACCCCGACGAACAGCCGGGCCGAGGGCCCACCGGAGCTGCGGCCGCGCGCAGGCCGCTCGCCCCGCCCCTCGGGCCGCCGTCCGCCCCGGTCGTCGCGCTCGGGCCGGAAGGAGACCTGCGGGATCTCCTCGTCGTCGTCGACCGGCCCCGCCGCCTCGTGGGCCAGCTTGACCGCCGCCAGCGCGACCTCCATCAGGTCGAACTCGTCGGCGAGGGTCTCGACGACGACACGGAACCGGTCCAGGTCGTCACCGAGCAGGCTCTCCCGGAGCGCGCCCCGGGTCAGGTCGAGCCGCCGGGCGCGCAGGTCGGCGACGGTGGGCACGGTCTGCACGGAGATCGGGGCGCCGGCGACCTTCTCGATGGTCTTGAGCATCCGGTGCTCGCGCGGCTCGGCCAGGGTGATGGCGATGCCCTCGCGCCCGGCCCGGCCCACCCGGCCGATGCGGTGCACGTAGGACTCCGGCGCCGACGGGACGTCGTAGTTGACGACGTGGGTGAGCTGCTCGATGTCCAGCCCGCGGGCCGCGACGTCGGTCGCCACCAGCAGGTCCGCCGTCCCGCTGCGCAGCCGGCCCATCACCTTGTCGCGCTGCTCCTGGCTCATCCCGCCGTGCAGCGGCTCGGCCCGGTAGCCGCGGCCGTTGAGCGTCTCGGTGAGGGAGTCGACCTCCTCGCGGGTGCGGCAGAAGACGATCGCCGCCGTCGGGGCCTCGACGTCGAGGATGCGGCCCAGGGCGGCCGGCTTGGCGCCGCGCGGGACGACGTAGGCGGTCTGCCGGACCCGGGGGGCCTCGCCGGGCCGGGCGGTCTCCCGCGCGATCGTGATGCGCACCGGATCGGAGAGGTGCCGCCGGGCCAGCGCGTCCAGCCGGCGCGGCATCGTGGCCGAGAACAGCACGGTCTGCCGCTGCCGGGGGGTCTCGTCGAGGATCGCCTCGAGGTCCTCGGCGAAGCCCATGTCGAGCATCTCGTCAGCCTCGTCGAGCACCACCGTGGTGATCTCGCCCAGGTGCAGCGCGCCACGGTTGAGCAGGTCGAGGGCCCGGCCGGGCGTCGCGACGACGACGTCGACGCCCGACTCCAGCGAGCGCAGCTGGCGGACGATCGGGGCGCCGCCGTAGACGGGCAGCACGCGGGCGCCCAGGTCGCGGCCGTAGCGGTGCAGGGCCTCCGACACCTGGACGGCGAGCTCGCGGGTGGGCACCAGCACCAGCGCGACGGGAGCGCGGTCGGTGCGGTGGGCGGGCAGCCGCTGCAGCACCGGGAGCGAGAAGGCGGCGGTCTTGCCGGTGCCGGTCGCGGCCTGGCCGAGCAGGTCGCGCCCCGCGGCCAGCGGCGGGATCGCCTCCCGCTGGATGGGCGTGGGCTCCTCGTAGCCGAGGGTGGTGAGGGCTGCCAGCAGCTCCGGGCGCAGCCCGAGGTCCTCGAAGGTGGTGTCGCCGTCGGCGGGAGCTCGTTCGTCGGTCATCACCGCACATCGTTCCCCCGATGCCGCGACCACGCGCACCCGGGCTTCTGGCAGGCTGCCGGGGGTGACCGACGACGAGCTCTGCACCCGCCCCGCAACGGAGCTGGCCGCGCTGGTGCGCGACCGCCAGGTGTCCGCCCGGGAGCTGCTCGACGCGCACCTGGCGCGCATAGAGCGGCTGGACCCGCAGGTCAACGCGATCGTGACGCTGGACGCCGAGGGCGCCCGTGCCGCCGCCGACGCCGCCGACGCCGCCCAGGCGGCCGGGGAGCCGCTCGGCCCGCTGCACGGCCTGCCGGTCGCGCACAAGGACACCCACGCCACCGGTGGCATGCGGACGACGTGGGGCTCGCCGCTGCACCGCGACACCGTGCCGGCGCGGGACGAGCTGGTGGTGGCGCGGCTGAGGTCCGCGGGCGCGATCCGGATCGGCAAGACCAACGTGCCGGAGTTCGCGGCCGGCTCGCACACCTTCAACCCGCTGTTCGGCGCGACGCACAACCCCTACCGGCACGGGCTCTCCGCCGGTGGCTCCTCGGGCGGGGCCGCCGCGGCGCTGGCCGCGGGCTTCGTGCCGCTGGCCGAGGGCAGCGACATGGGCGGCTCGCTGCGCAACCCCGCGGGGTTCTGCAACGTCGTCGGGCTGCGGCCCACGCCCGGCCGGGTGCCCACGTGGCCGGCGCCGATGGGCTGGTCGACGCTCTCGGTGCAGGGGCCGATGGGCCGCACCGTCGCCGACGTGGCGCTGCAGCTGTCCGCGCTCGCGGGCCCCGACCCGCGGGTGCCGATCGCGCTGGACTCCGACCCGGCCGCGTTCCTGGCCCCCCTGCCCGAGCGGCTGGACGGGCTGCGGGTGGCCTGGGCGCCGGACCTGGGCGGCCGGGTGACGGTCGACCCGGCGATCACGGCGGTGCTGTCGGCGTCCCTGCCGGTGTTCGAGGAGCTCGGCGCGCACGTGACCGAGGACTGCCCCGACCTCTCCGGCGCCGACGACGTGTTCGGCACGCTGCGGGCCTGGCTGTTCGACGCCTCGTTCTCCGAGCTGGCCCGCAAGCACCCCGACCAGGTGAAGGAGTCGATCCACTGGAACGCGGCGCTGGGCGCGAAGCTCACCGGCGCCGACCTGTCCCGCGCCGAGCAGCTGCACACCGCGCTGCACGAGCGGGTCGTGGAGTTCTTCACCCGCTACGACGTGCTGCTCGCGCCGACGACGCAGGTGCTCCCCTTCCCGGTCGAGATCGAGTACCCGACCGAGATCGGCGGCGTGCCGCAGGAGAACTACCTGGAGTGGATGCGTTCCTGCACGCTGCTCTCCCCCACCGGCTGCCCGGCGCTCTCGGTGCCCGGCGGGTTCACGCCGGACGGGCTGCCGGTCGGGCTGCAGGTCGTCGCCGCGCCGCGGATGGAGCGGCGGGTGCTCGAGGTCGGCCACGCGTTCGAGCAGGCCACCCGCTTCGGCGAGCGCCGTCCCGCCCTCTGACCTGTTCTACGCTTCTCTAGCGGAAGAGCTAGACGGCCCGAGAGTCGCCGATATGCGGATGGGTGCGGTTGTGCGGCGCGGACAACCGCCGTCGTGCGCATATCGGCGGACTCCGGGACGGCGCGGGCGGGAGGCGTCACTGCGCGGGGCCGTCGGAGCCGGCCGGGTACTCCAGCAGCGGCACGTCGCCGGCCGCCCACGCGGCGAGGATCGGCTCGACGATCCGCCACGACTCCTCGGCCTCGACGTCGCTGATGGAGAGCGCCGCCTCCCCGGCCAGCAGCTCCTGGAGCAGCAGCCCGTAGGCGGAGAGCCGGGCCGGCGGCAGGTCCACCTCGAGCGCCCGGCGCTCCAGGTCGAAGGGATCGCCCGCCCCGTTCAGGTTCAGCTCCAGGCTGATGCCGTCAGGGTCCAGGCGGAGCCGGAGGACGTCGGGCTCGGGCGGGCCCTCGCCGTCCTCCCGGCCGAAGGCCAGGTGCGGCACCGGCTTGAAGCGCAGCACGATCTCGTGCCGGTCCGCGCCCAGCGCCTTGCCGGAGCGCAGCCGGAACGGGACGCCCGCCCACCGCCAGTTGTCGATGCCGACGGTGTACTCGGCGTAGGTCTCGGTGCCGCGGTCGGCCTGGACGCCGGCCTCCGCGGTGTAGTCGGGCAGCGGCCGGCCGCCGACCGTGCCGGCGGTGTACCGGGCGCGCACGGTGTCGCGGAGAGGGTCCTCCGGCGACCGGACGGCACGCAGCACGTCGGCCTTGCGGGCTGCCAGCGAGCGGGCGTCCATCGCCGTCGGCGGCTCCATCGCCACGACGGCCAGCATCTGCAGCAGGTGGTTCTGCAGCATGTCGCGCAGGGCACCGGCGGTGTCGTAGTAACCGGCCCGGCCCTCCAGCCCGAGCGTCTCGTCGAACACGATGTCGACCCGCTCCACGTGCTGGGCGTTCCAGAGCGGCTCGAACATCCGGTTGGCGAACCGCAGGCCGAGGATGTTGAGCACCGTCTGCATCGCCAGGAAGTGGTCGGTGCGGAACACCGACTCCTCGGGCACCAGCCGGTGCAGGACGGCGTTGAGCGCCCGGGCGTCGTCGAGGTTCCGTCCGAACGGCTTCTCGACGGCGACGACCGCCCCCTCCGGCAGCCCCACCTCGGCCAGCGCCTCGAGCGTCGGCAGGAAGACCGTGTTGGGCAGCGCCAGGTAGACCACGGGCACCCCGCCGGCCCGCTGCAGGGCGGCCCGCAGGTCGGCGGGCAGGGTGACGTCGCCGTGCCGGTAGCCCAGCCGGCCCACCAGCCGTTCGCGGGACTCCTCGGGCACGTGGCCGGCGTGCTCGGCCAGCCGTGCGCGGGCCCAGTCGCGGTACTCGTCGTCGGACCAGTCCTCCCGGCTCACCGCCAGGACGACCGGCTGCTCCAGGACGCCGGCGTCGACCAGCTCGGCGAGCCCCGGGAGCAGCAGCCGCCCGGTGAGGTCGCCGGTGCCGCCGAGGACGAGGAAGGAGCGGCTCACCGCCGCGCCTCCTCGGCCCGGGCCAGGTTCCAGCCGCTGGTGATGACCCCGACATGGCTGAACGCCTGCGGGAAGTTGCCGAGGAACGCCCCGGTGCCCGGATCGATCTCCTCGGCGAGCAGGCCCACCTCGTTGGCCCGCCCGCACAGCGAGTCGTACAGCTGGTGCGCCTCGTCCAGCCGGCCCTGGCCGGTCAGGTTGTCGACCAGCCAGAAGCTGCACAGCAGGAACGCGCCCTCGCCCCCGGGCAGCCCGTCGGGGGAGTCGCCGTGCAGGTAGCGGTAGAGCAGCCCGTCCCCGGCGTCGAGGTGCCGGCGGACCGCCTCGGTGGTCGCCACCATGCGGGGGTCGTCAGCGGCGACGACCCGGCGCAGCGGCAGGGTGAGCAGGGAGCCGTCCAGGCCGCCCCGGTTCGGCTGCCCCGACGGCGCGAGGTGCTCGGTGAACGTGCCCCGCTCCTGATCCCAGGCCTCCTCGAGCAGGGTGGCCCGGATGAAGTCGGCCTCCTGCCGCCACTCCCCCTGCGGATGCGGCAGCCCGCAGAGCTCCGCGATCCGCAGCGCCCGGTCGACGGCGACGTGGCACATCGCGACGGAGTAGGTGAAGGGGCGGCCGGCGTCGCGGATCTCCCAGATCCCGTTGTCCGGCGTCCGCCAGTTGGCGATCGCCTGCTCGGTCAGCTCGCACAGCGCCCGCCACAGCGCCGGCCCGACCTCGCCGCCGGCGCGCACCCACTGGTAGGCGACGTCGAGCAGCTCGCCGTAGACGTCGTGCTGCACCTGCCGGGCCGCACCGTTCCCCCACCGGACCGGCCCCGACCCGCGGTACCCGGACAGGGCCAGGTCCTCCCACTCGAGGCCGGGCCGCCGGCCGTCGAGGGTGTAGACGATGCTGGTCCGGTCGTCGCGCTCGACGTTGCGCAGCGTCCAGGCGAGGAACGAGTCGGCCTCCTCGTGCATCCGGATCCGGCGCAGCGCGTACGTGGTGAACGCGGCGTCCCGGATCCAGGTGTAGCGGTAGTCCCAGTTGCGCACGCCGCCGATCTCCTCCGGTAGCGAGGAGGTCGCCGCCGCCATGATCGCGCCGGTGGAGGCGTGGTCGAGCAGCTTGAGCGTGAGCGCGGACCGCCGCACGAGATCGCGCTGCGGGCCGTCGTAGTGGATGCAGCCGGCCCAGTTCCGCCAGGCGGCGGCGGTCTGGTCGACCAGCCGCTGGGGCGCGGACCGCGACCGGGTGTGCGTCTGGCCCGACCAGTGCAGCGTGCAGGTGAGCAGCTCCCCCTTGGCCAGGCGGACCCGGGCGCGCAGGGCGCCGGCCCGGTCGACGGCGAGCTCGTGGGAGCACCACAGGTAGAGCTCCAGCTCCGGGTGCGCCGGCCACAGGATGCGCCAGGCACCGAGCTCCCGCCGCACCTGGACGCCGTCCAGCGGGGTCAGGTGGACGTCGACCTCCTGGCTCCCGCCGACCGCCCGGGCCAGGCGCAGCAGCTCTCCGCGGCCCGACTCCACCTGCTCACCCAGGTCCGACCCCGACCGCAGGGTCATGCAGTCGGTCAGCTCGAGACGCCCGCCGGCGCCCTGCATCTCGGTCACCAGGATCCCGGTGTCGGGCAGGTAGCGCTGGGCCGACTCCCGCAGGCCGGCCGGGGCGATGCCGAAGCTGCCCCCGCGCCCGGCGTCGAGGATGCCCGCGAAGAACGGCCGGCTGTCGAAGGCCGGCAGGCACAACCAGGGGATGCTGCCGTCGCGGCCCACGAGCGCGCAGGTCACGCCATCCCCGATGAGGCCGTGGTCCTCGATGGGCAGGTAGCCGTCGGTGCGGTCGATCGGGCGGAGCGGCACGGGCGGTCCTCGGGTCGTCGGCACGGGTCCGTTCGACGGTGCCCGCGCAGCCACCGGCCAATCCCCCGTCCCGCGACTCGGGCGATCTAGGGTTTTCTAGCAGCCCACCTAGAGAGCCTGATACCCGCCGATATGCACACGACGGCGGGAATCACCCCGCCCGGAACAGCAGCCGTGCGCATCCGGGCGAGAAACCGGGCGCCGGCGGCTACTGCTCGCCGGGGCGGGGGAGGCGGCGGGCCTGGCGGCGACGGCGCAGCCCGCGCAGCGTCCGGACGGCGACCAGCAGCTCGGCCAGCTCCTGCCGGTCGCCCGCGGTGATGTCGGCGAGCTGCCCGGCGGCGCGGTGCTGGGCGATGTCCCAGCCCTCCTCCCACCGGACCACCAGCTCGTCGGGCCGCTCGGCGTCGGAGGCGCGTCCGCTGAGCACGTCCTCGGTGAGCGAGGCCTGCTCCATGGCGAGGTCGTCGCGCAGCGAGGCGCGGGCCATCGACGGCCAGCGGCGGTCGCGCGGCAGGGCGATCACCAGCTCACGCAGGTTCACCAGCCCCAGCCGCTCGGCCAGCCGCTGCATCACCTGGCCGGCGAGGGCCACCGGTGCCCCGGTGCGCTCGGCGACCACGGCGAGGTCGAGGGCGGCCGGCATCAGCGGCGCGGCGGCGACGCGGGCGGCCAACTCCGCGGGGAGGCCGGCCTCCTGCAGCCGCCCGGCCCGGGAGGCGTAGGACTCGGCCTCGGCGCCCAGCAACCAGCCGGGCAGGCCGGCCTCCACCTCGGCCACCGGTGCGGCGAACCGGTCCGTCACCTCGGCCAGCGGGAGCGGGTGCTCGGCGGTCAGGTCGGGCTGGCGCAGCAGCCAGCGGGTGGCCCGCTCGGCCAGCCGGGTCCCCTCGGTGCGCGCCTCCACCTGGGCGGCGGCCGAGACCTGGCTGTCCAGCGGGCGGACGGCGTCCCACATCCGGTCGATGCCGAACACCGCGCGGGCGACCGTGTGGGCCCGCACCACCGTCGCCAGCGGCACCCCGGTCTCCTCGGTGAGCCGGTACAGCCCGGTGACGCCGGCGATGTTGACCGCCCGGTTGGTCAAAGCGGTGCCGATGATCTCCCGGCGCAGGGGGTGGCTGGTGATCGCGACGGGGAACCGGTCGCGCAGCGGAGCCGGGAAGTACTCGACCAGCAGCTCCTCCAGCGAGGGGTCGTCGGGGAGCGACGACGCCAGCACCGCGTCACTGGTCTGGAGCTTCGCGTAGGCCAGCAGCACCGACAGCTCCGGGCCGGTCAGCGCCTGCCCGTCGCGCCGACGCTCGGTGAGCCCGCGGTCGTCGGGCAGCGCCTCGACGGCGCGGTTGAGCCGCCCGGAGCGCTCCAGCGACCGGATGAACCGCTCGTGGGAGTCCAGCAGGCTGCGGGCCGCAGCGGTCTCCCCGGCGAGGGTGGCGTTCTGCGCGTGGTTGTCGGTGAGGACGGCGGCCGCGACGTCGTCGGCCATCTCGCCGAGCAGCGCCGCCCGGCCCGCGGCGTCGATCCGCCCCTCGTCTACCACCCGGTTGAGCGCGATCTTGATGTTCACCTCGTGGTCGGAGGTGTCCACGCCGGCGGAGTTGTCGATGGCGTCGGTGTTCAGCCGGCCGCCGGTGAGCGCGTACTCCACCCGGCCGCGCTGGGTGAGGCCCAGGTTGCCGCCCTCGCCCACGACCCGGACGCGCAGCTGCCTGCCGTCCACGCGCACCGCGTCGTTGGCCTTGTCGCCCACCTCCAGGTGGCTCTCGCTCGCGGCCTTCACGTACGTGCCGATCCCGCCGTTGAACAGCAGGTCCACCGGGGCGAGCAGCACCGCGCGGATCAGCTCGACCGGCGGGCGCGCCGTGACGTCGCCGGGCAGGCCGAGGGCGGCGCGCGTCTGCTCGCTGACCGGGATCGACTTCGCCGTCCGCGGCCAGACGCCGCCGCCCGCGCTGATCAGCGAGGTGTCGTAGTCGGCCCACGAGGAGCGGGGCAGGTCGAACAACCGCCGGCGCTCGGCGAACGACGCCGCCGCATCGGGGGTCGGGTCGACGAACACGTGCCGGTGGTCGAAGGCGGCCACCAGCCGGATGTGCTCCGACAGGAGCATGCCGTTGCCGAAGACGTCACCGGACATGTCGCCGACGCCGACGACGGTGAACTCCTCCCGCTGCACGTCGAGGTCGAGCGCGCGGAAGTGGCGGGTCACCGACTCCCAGGCGCCGCGGGCGGTGATGCCCATGGCCTTGTGGTCGTAGCCCACCGAGCCGCCGGAGGCGAAGGCGTCGCCCAGCCAGTAACCGCGCTCGAGCGCCACCGAGTTGGCGAGGTCGGAGAAGGTCGCCGTCCCCTTGTCGGCGGCGATCACCAGGTAGCTGTCGTCGCCGTCGTGCCGGACCACCTTCTCCGGCGGCACGACCGCCCCGTCCACCAGGTTGTCGGTGAGCGCGAGCAGGGCGCCGACGAAGAGCCGGTAGCAGGCCTGGGCCTCCGCGACGACCTCCTCGCGGGAGGCGCCGTCCGGCGGGGGGTTCTTCACCACGAAGCCGCCCTTGGCGCCGGTCGGCACGATCACGGTGTTCTTCACCATCTGCGCCTTGACCAGGCCCAGCACCTCGGTGCGCAGGTCCTCGTGGCGGTCGGACCAGCGCAGCCCGCCGCGGGCCACCGCGCCGAACCGCAGGTGCACGCCCGTCACCCGCGGCGAGGTGACCCACACCTCGTGCGCCGGCCGGGGCTCCGGGAGGTCGGGCACCTCCGCGGGGTCGAGCTTGAGCGCCAGCACCGGGGAGGTGGCGGACGACGGGGCGTAGTAGGTGGTGCGCTGCGTCGCGGTGACCGCGGCGAGCAGCGAGCGGAGCACCCGGTCGGCGTCGAGGGAGGCGACCTCGCCGATCGACCGGCGCAGCGCCTCGACCAGCTCGGCCTGCCGGGCCTCGCGGCCGGCGCCGCGCCCGGGCGAGAAGCGGGTCTCGAACAGCGCGACCAGCCGGGCCACGACGCCGGGGTGGGCGGCCAGCGTCCGCTCGACGTAGGCCTGGCTGAACGGCAGCCCGGCCTGGCGCAGCCACTGCACGTAGGCCCGCACCACGGTGACCTGCCGCCAGGTCAGCCCGGCGAGCAGGACGAGGGCGCCCAGGCCGTCGTCCTCGGCCTGCCGGCGCCAGACGGCGCCCACCGCGTCGGTGAACCGCTCGGGCAGCGAGCGCAGCAGCGGCGGGTCCACCGGCGGGACGGCGATGCCGAAGTCGTAGATCCAGGTCGGCGGCGCGCCGATCCGGTCGATCTCGTAGGGCCGCTCGTCGACGACGTCGACGCCCATGTTCTGCAGCATCGGCAGGATCTGGGACAGCAGCAGCCGCTCCCCCACCCGGTACACCGACAGCCGGCGCTCGCCCGGGGCCGCGCCGGCCGGCGTCCACAGCCGCAGCGCCAGGTCGTCCTGCGCCAGGCCCTCGAGGCGGACGAGGTCCTCCACGGCGCGGTCGGCCGGGAAGTGGTCCTGGTAGGCGCCGGGGAAGGCGTCGGCGACCCGGGCGAAGACCTTCTCGGCATCCGCGCCGAAGCGCGCCGACAGGGCGGCGGCGAGGTCGTCGGTCCAGCTGCGCGCGGCCGCGGCCAGCTCGGCCTGCAGCCGCTCGACGTCGACGTCGACCGGCGGCGTCGCCCCCTGCCGGCTCACCGGCAGCCGGATCACGAAGTGCAGCCGGGCCAGCACCGACTCGGTGGAGCGGGCGGTGAACTCGATCCCGGCCCCGCCGAGCCGCTCGAGCAGCAGCTGCTGCATCGCCAGCCGGACGGCGGTGGTGTACCGGTCGCGGGGCAGGTAGACCAGCGCGGACCAGAACCGGCCGGTGGGGTCCCGCCGGAGGAACAGCCGGGTCTGCCGCCGCTCCTGCAGGTGCAGGACGGCCATCGCCACCGGCAGGAGCTCATCGGCCCCCACCTGCATCAGCTCGTCGCGGGGGTAGGTCTCCAGGACCTCGAGCAGCGCCTTGCCGGTGTGGCTGTCGGCCGGGACGCCGGATCCGGTGATCACCCCGGCGACCCGGCGCCGGACGATCGGGATGTCCAGGACGCTGCTGGTGTAGGCCGCCGACGGGAAGAGCCCCACCAGCCGGTGCTGCCGCCGGGCGCCACCGGCCTCGCCCGGCAGCGTGACGGTGATCAGGTCGAGCCACGCCCGCCGGTGCACCGTGGAGCGGATGTCGGCCTTGGTGACGTCGAGCAGGTGCCTGCCCGGCGCCTGGCCGGCCTCCGGGGTGCCGCCGGCCGCGCCGCTCATGTCGACGTCGCTGCGCAGCACGCCCAGGCCGCTGCCCGGCACGGGCTGGACGCCGGAACGCCCCTCTCCCGCCAGCTCCACCTCGCGGGCCCCGAGCAGGGCGAAGTTGCCGTCGGCCAGCCAGCGCAGCAGCGCCGCGGCCTCGGCGGGGTCGTCGGCCGGGTCGCCGCCGGTAGCCGGGCCGCCGGCGGGCACCGCGGCCTCCACCCGCCCGGCCAGCTCCCGGACCCGCTCCTGGAGCCGGTCGGCGTCCTCGTGCACCGCCCGCACGTCGTCGAGCACGGTGCGCAGCCCGGCGACCAGGTCGTCGGCCGCCTCGCCGTCCAGCGGTCCGTCCAGGAGGACGGCGATCCACGACTCGGCGAGCGCGTCGCTGCCGCACTCGGCGGGGTCCCCGCTGTCGCAGAAGGCGGTGATCCTGCCGCGCAGGTCGCGGCGGACCACGAGGACGGGGTGGACGACGTGCTCGATGGCGAAACCCTGGCGGACCACCTCGGCGGTGACCGAGTCGACGAGGAAGGGCATGTCGTCGGTGACCAGCCGGACGAGCGCGCGGCCGGCGCCCCGCCCCGTCGTCACCGGGCGGACGTCGACGGTCGCGGCCCCCGGCGGCCGCACCTCGGCGAGGGCCAGGTGGCCCAGGGCGAGGGCGGCGAGGTCGGCCGCCTCCGTGCCGAGGACCTCCTCGGCGGGCTCGCTCCAGAAGTACCGCTGCAGGAACGACGGCAGGTCCTCGGCGCTGCATCCCGCGGGAAGTTCCACCGGCCCGCGCCCGGCTCCGGCGACGGCGGCGCGGGCCGCCTCGCGCAGCAGCAGCTTCTTCTCGTCGCGGCCGGCTTCCAGGGCGGCCAGCTCGGTCAGGGAGCCGCCCGCGGGAGCGCCGTCCCGGTCGCCTCCCCGGGTCTCCGGGGCCACACCGGTGTCACTGGCCATGTCCGGCCACGGTACTGGCCGGTGAGACCCCCGTCACGGCGACGCGGGAGGCCTCCGCTCCGTCCGGGAGCTCAGCGGTCGAGCAGCTGGTCGGCCACCCAGCCGACGACGGCGAGGATCAGGCCACCGATCAGGGCGGTGCCGAACCCGTCGATGGTGAGCCGGTCGGTGATCCCCGCGGTGAGCCCGAGCAGCGCCGCGTTGATGACCAGCAGGAACAGGCCCAGCGTGAGCAGCACGAACGGCAGCGACAGCAGCCGCAGCACCGGGCCGACGAGGGCGTTGACCACCCCGAAGATGAGCCCGATCCACAGGTAGCTGCCGTACTCCCCCAGCGGGCCGTCCGGGTTCGGCAGCACCTCCAGCCCCGGGAGCACGTCGAAGTAGGTCAGCCCGTAGAAGGCCGCCGCGAAGACGACGACCTTGAGCAGGAACTTGATCACGGGGACGACGCTAGCGGCGGGACGGCCGCTCCTGCGGGACATCGGATCGTCTGGCCGTGTCTAGACGAGGCGCTAGAGAGCCGCAGACGGCGGTCGACTCCCCGTGCTGCCGCACGCGGCCCACCCGCCCCACGCGACACGCGCAGGTCGTTCTACCGATCTCTACGCCGGGTCCTAGACGACGGCATACGGTGCTCGACATGGACCCGGTGCGGAACCCCTACGCCCCCGGCGCGGGCCAGCGCCCGCCCGAGCTGGCCGGCCGGGACGGCGAGCTGTCGGCGTTCGACGTCGTGCTCGAGCGGATCGCCCGCGGCCGGCCCGAGCGCTCCCTGGTGCTCACCGGGCTGCGCGGCGTCGGTAAGACGGTGCTGCTCAACCAGCTGCGGTCGGCCGCGATCGCGCGCGGCTGGGGCACCGGGAAGATCGAGGCGCGCCCCGAGCAGTCGCTGCGCCGACCGGTCTCCTCCGCGCTGCACATGGCGTTGCGCGAGCTGGGTCCCCGGCACGGCGACCAGGAGTCGGTCACCGAGGTGCTGGGCGTGGTCAAGGCGTTCGCCCAGCGGGTCAATCCGACGGAGGCGAAGGTGCGGGACCGCTGGCAGCCGGGCATCGACGCCCCCGCGGCCACGGGGCGGGCCGACTCCGGTGACATGGAGATCGACCTCGTCGAGCTGCTCAGCGACGCCGCCGGGGTGGCGGCGGACATCGGCAGCGGCATCGCGCTGTTCATCGACGAGATGCAGGACATCGCGCCCGACGACGTCTCGGCCATCTGCGCGGCCTGCCACGAGCTGTCCCAGCAGGGCGCGCCGCTGATCGTCGTCGGCGCGGGCCTGCCCCACCTGCCGGCCGTCCTGTCGGCGTCGAAGAGCTACTCGGAGCGGCTGTTCCGCTACCTGCGCATCGACCGGCTGGACCGCGCGGCGGCCGACCGCGCCCTGCTCGCCCCCGCGGAGCGCGAGGACGTGGAGTTCGAGCCGGCCGCGCTCGACGCCCTCTACGCGGCCGCGGACGGCTACCCCTACTTCGTGCAGGCCTACGGGAAGGTCACCTGGGACGTCGCCGCCTCCTCCCCCATCACCGCCGCCGACGTCGCCATGGCCGCGCCCGTCGCCGAGGCGGAGCTCGCGGTGGGCTTCTTCGGCTCCCGCTACGACCGCGCGACGCCCGCCGAGCGGGAGTACATGCACGCGATGGCCGAGCTGGGCGGCCCCGGCGGTGCGGCGGTCGCGACGTCGGAGGTGGCCGTCGCCCTGGGCCGCAAGCCGGCGTCCCTCTCCCCCGCCCGCGACTCGCTGATCAAGAAGGGCCTGGTCTACTCCGCCGAGCGCGGCCAGATCGCCTTCACGGTGCCGCACTTCGGCCGCTTCCTGCTGCGCCACCCCGAGTAGGGGTCCGCAGCAGCGCGCCGTCCCGGCCCGCGCGGGCGCCGGCGATCAGGCGGACCGGGCGACCGGTGGCAGGTTCTCGGGGCCGGCCGCCAGCGCGCGCGGGCGGCCCAGCGGGTGCGCGCGCACCGCCAGGACGGCGACGTCGTCCTCCGCGCCCGCCCCGAGCAGCTCCTCGAGCAGCCGGTCGCACAGGTCGGCCAGCGACAGCCCGGCCGAGCGCTCCAGCACCGCACGCACCCGGGCCCGCCCGTCGTCCAGCGGGAGCCCGCGCCGTTCGAACAACCCGTCGGTGAACAGCACCAGCGTGCTGTCGTCGGGCATGGGCGCGTGACCGTCGGCGAGCTGGTCCACCCAGCCGGTGCCCAGCGGCGGGCCGACCCGGACCGACAGGTCGCGGACCTCCCCGTCGGCGAGCAGCAGCATCGGATCGGGGTGCCCCGCCGAGGCCCAGTGCAGCCGCCGGATCCCGGCCGCGCGCTCGGCGTCCCCCTGCTCGACGCGGCAGACCAGAGCGGTGGCCATGGCCGGCACGGCCAGCCCGAGCAGCGCCTGGTCCACCCGGCGCAGCAGCCCGGCCGGCTCCTCGAGCCGGTCGTAGCCGATGGCGCGCACCAGCGTCTTGATCTGCCCCATGGCGGCCGCGGCCTCGACGTCGTGGCCCATCACGTCACCGATGACGAGCACGGTGTCGCCGTCGGGCTGGAGGAAGGCGTCGTACCAGTCGCCCCCGATCGAGATGCCCTGCGTCGCGGCGCGGTAGCGCACGGCCAGCTCCAGGCAGTCCGGCTGGACCGGCGGGGAGAGCAGGCTCAGCTGCAGCCGCTCGGCCACCTGGTGGTTGAGCGCCACCAGCCGGGCGTTGTCGAGGGCGAGGGCGGCCCGTCGCGAGGCGATCTCCGCGGTGCGCAGCTCCGTGCCGGTGTGCGCACCGCGCTCCGGGCCGTTCACCAGGGTCAGCACGCCGAACACCTCGCCGCGCGCCATCAGGGGGAACGCCGCGACGGCCATCGGCCGCAGCGGTTCGAGGGCCGCCCGGCTGACCGGGTCGGCGATCATCGTCTCGAAGTGCTCCTCGGTGAGCTGCGCGATCACCACCGGCGCCCCGCTGCGCAGCGCCACGGGCACCGGGGCGGTGGCCGCGTTCGACGCGACCCGCGCGTCGGCGTAGCGGTGCATCGCCTCGACCAGCGACGGGTCCCGGTGGGCGCGGCCGACGTCGCGCCGGGTGCCGTCGGGGTCGACCACGCTGACCAGGCACCAGTCGGCCAGCTGCGGGACGACGCGGGCGGCGAACCGGTCGACCGCCTCGTCGGGGTCGAGCGTGGAGGTCATCGCCTGGCTGATGTCGCCCAGCAGCATCAGGTGCCGGCCGGTCTCCTCGGCCTCGCGGGCCGCGCGGGCGGCCTCGGCGGCGGCCTGCTCGCGGGCCGCGACGGCGGCGGCCCGCTCGTCCTCCGTGCGCCGGCGCGCGGTCACGTCGTCGTAGGTGACGACCAGCCCGGCACCGGTGAGGAAGGCGTCGGCCCGGAACCACTTGCCCAGCGGCGCGAACCAGGCCTCGGTGCTGCCCGACTCGCCGGTCCGGCGCACCTGGCGGTAGAGCAGCTCGAACGGTCCGCCGACGGCCTCGGGGAACTCGGCCCAGATGTCGCGGCCGAGGAGCTCGGGGACGAGGCGGTCGAGCACGCGCGCGCCGGCCGGGTTGACGTAGCGGAAGCGCCAGTCGGCGTCGAGGACGAACATCGGGCGGTCCATGCCCTCGACCGCCTGGAGCAGCACGCCGCCCAGCGGCGGAGCCACGTCGTCCAGGGATGTGCCGTCCACGCCGCTCCGATCCGGGCGCACGTGCGGCCACCTGGGTCCCAGCCTGCCGCCTGACCGGGGCGGACGCAACGGTGGAGGGGCCGTTCCCCCCGTCGGAGCGAGACGTGACGGTGCCCACAACCACCAGAACTCCGCGCGGAACGCCGGGACCGGGTGGTCGAACACCGCGCGGGAAGGGGTTGACACCGGCCCGCACCGGGCACACCCGGAACCGTCGGATGCCGGACTCGAGGGGGAGCGCATGGGGCGACTCGCGTGGCCACTGCGCCCGCTGCCCGACGGACGGGGCGAGGTCTGGCGCTGGCGGCTCGCCGCCCTGGCCGAGCTGCCCGCCGCCCGGGCCGGCCTGCGCTCCCGGCTCGAGGGCGTCGGCCTGCCGCACGACGACGCGGACGACCCGGCCAGCGAGCAACTGGTGCTGGCCTTCGACGAACTCGCCTCCAATGCCCTCCGGCACGGCGAGTCGCCGGTGGTGGCCACCGTCGTGGCCGGCAGCGGCGGCTGGCTGCTCGACGTGAGCGACCGGGCGCCCGAGTCGATGCCCGCGCCGGTGGTCGACCGCGACCCGGCGAAGGGCGGCATGGGCCTGCAGCTGGTGGCCCGGCTCTCGGTCGCTCACGGTTGGTACGTCGACGAGGACTGCAAGCACGTGTGGGCCTGCCTGCCGACCACCGCGGAGCGCGAGTACGCCCTCGCCTGAGCGGTGCCGCCGCGGTCCTGCCGGACCGCGATCAGCGACGACCGTGTTCCACGTGCAACCACGACGTGCGCGGACCCCCGCCGCCCGGAGGCGGCGGGGGTCCGGCACGAGGACTTCGGCGTCAGGGGACGACGAAGGAGATCGCTCCCTTGCCGTAGGTGGGCACCTCGATGGCGAGGTCCACCCGATTGAAGGCGGCGAGCATCCCGACGAGGTCACCCGGGAGCTCCTCGCCCGGGGCGTAGAGCCGGTGCAGCTTCGAGTGCGGGGCGCCCGGGGTGTTGAACAGCGCGGAGAGCACGTTCACCACCTCGTGCAGGGCCTCGAGCTGCATGGTGGTCAGCTCGCCGTCCTCCTCGACGGCGTCCTGGCACCCACCGGGGGGCAGCAGCGCCAGCGCGCCACCGGTGTAGGCGGAGGCGCCCAGGTCCATCAGGCACAGCGCGTTGACGCCCATCTGCGGGTCGACGTAGACGGCGACCGAGACCGGCCGCTCCGGCGTCGGGGTCACCGGGGCGCCGGGGGCGACGTTCACCGCCTTGCCGACCAGCCCGGTGAGCATGTCGCGCACTGCCTTGGCGGCCGGCAGCTGCACGACGGCGGGGGCGGTCACGCGATCACCCCGTCCAGGTGCTCCTTGAAGGTGTCCTCGGTGAACGGCTTGGCGATGAGGAAGAGCGCGCCGGCGTCGGCCGCCCTCTCCCGCATCTCCGGCGAGCCCTCCGAGGTGACGAACCCGAACGGCACCGCCGAGCCCGAGGACCGCAGCGCCTGCAGGCACTCGATGCCGCTCATGTTCGGCATGTTCCAGTCGGAGAGGATCAGGTCGGGGCTCTCCGAGCCGACCTTGGCCAGTGCGTCGGCGCCGTCCTCGGCCTCGACGATGTCGTGGTCGTCGTACCCGGCCTGACGCAGGGTGCGGATGACGATCTGCCGCATCACGCGGCTGTCGTCGGCGATCAGGATCTTCACGGGAGCACCTCGTTCTGGCGGATGGGGGAAGGAACCGGCAGCGGCGGGAGAGCGCCCTGCACGGAGATCGAGAGCGGTTCGCCGCGCCAGACGACGTCGATGCGGCAGACGTCGTCCGGGTTGCGAACCGGGGGTGCGGTGCCGACCTGCGGCAGGCTGAGCGCGGACGGGCCGGGCAGCGCCGCCTTCACGCCGCCGCCGACCACGTTGGCGATCTCGCCGAAGGCGTCGGCGACGTCCTCCTCGTCGAGGACCTCCGGCGCGGATGCCCGGAGCAGCGCCCGGGAGAGCTCCTCGGCAGTGGCCCGGCCGGTGGTCAGCACGACGCTGCCGGTCCAGGGACCGACGACGTCGACCCAGCCGGCCAGGACGTCGCCGGGCAGCGGGGCCGGCAGCGGGAGGAGGACCTCCTCCTCGCCGACCAGCGAGATCCAGGTCTCCCCGGCGATCGACAGGACGGTGTTCTCGTCGATCAGGTCGGGGACGACCGGGCGGGCGTCGCCGGCGCGCCGGCGCTCACCGGTGTCGATCGTGCTCACAGGGCCAGCTCCTGGGGGAGCAGGCCGAGCAGCGCGAGCTTGTCGCGGAAGGCGTCGGCGGTGAACGGCTTGATCATGTACTCGTGGGCGCCGGCGGCCAGCGCGCGGACGATCTGGGTGTGCTCGCTCTCCGAGGTGACCATCATCATCGTCATCCGGCGCCAGGCCGGGTTGGCGCGGACGGCGGAGACGAACTGCAGGCCGTCCATCACGGGCATGTTCCAGTCGATCGTGGCGAGGTCGGGCACCCAGCCCTCGGTCAGCACGCCGAGGGCCTCCCCGCCGTGGCCGGCGTCGCGGACCTCGTAGCCGAGGTCGGTGAGGATCCCCGTGACGATCCGGCGCATGGCGCGGGAGTCGTCGATCACCAAGGCACGCATCACTTCCCCTTCAGGAGGCGGTAGGCGGAGCTGCGGCCGACGACGACCCGCTCCCACGAGTCGTCGACACCGAGGGTGGTCTCGGCGGCGCCGAGGAAGAGCCAGCCGTCAGGTCGCATGAGGTCCCGCACGCGGCGGAGGATCGACTGCTTGGTGGGCAGGTCGAAGTAGATGAGGACGTTGCGCAGGTAGACCACGTCGAACGGGCCCATCCGCGGCAGCGGGGCGGCCAGGTTGCACTCGGTGGCGTGGACCATCCGGCGGAGGGTGGCCGACACCTCCCACTCCGTGCCCGCCCGGCTGAAGTGCCGGACCAGCATGGGCGCGGGCAGCCCGCGGTTGACCTCGAGCTGGCTGAACCGCCCCGCCCGGGTGCGCTGCACCATCTCGCGGGAGAGGTCGGTCGCGGTGATCGACACCCGGGAGGCGGCGTCGGGCAGCGCGTCGTCCAGGAGCATCGCGATCGTGTACGGCTCCTGGCCGCTGGAGCACGCCGCCGACCAGATCTGCAGCCGCTCGTTGGCCCCGCGCGCCGGCAGCAGGGCCGGCAGCACGGTGGAGGTCAGCGCCGTGAACGGGTCGCCGTCGCGGAACCACGAGGTCTCGTTGGTGGTGAGCGCCTCGACGATCCGGCGGGTGTGGTCGGCGTCCGGGCGCACCCGGACGGTCTCCACCAGCCGCGAGACGTCGGTCAACCCCATCTGCCGGGCGATCGGCAGGAGGCGGGCCTCCACCAGGTACTCCTTGCCCGGCTGGAGGACGATGGCGCTCTCCTTGCGGACGAGGTCACGGACCCAGTCGAAACTGGTCGCGGTCAGACTCATCGACGACCTCCCACGGCCACAGCGGTTCCGGAGTTCAGCGATGCGGCGGCGGAGAGGTGCCGCTGGATCGCCTCGGCGATCCGGTCGAGCGGCAGCACCTCGTCGGCGGAACCGGCCTGGGCGACGGCGCCCGGCATCCCCCACACGACCGAGGTGGCCTGGTCCTGCACCACCACGGTGCCGCCGGCGGCGCGGATCTCTCCGCAGCCGTTGCGACCGTCGGCGCCCATGCCGGTCAGGACCACACCGAGGACGGCGCCGTCGTAGGCCGCGACGGCCGAGCGGAAGAGCGGGTCGACCGCGGGGCGGCAGAAGTTCTCCGGCGGCCCCTGGTCGAGCGAGGTGGTGAACCCCGCGCGACCGTTGGCGCGGACGGCCAGGTGGTGGTCGCCGGGAGCGAGGTGGACCGTGCCGGGCACCAGCGGGGTGCCGTCCACCGCCTCCACCACGCGCAGCGCGGACAGCCGGTCCAGGCGCTGGGCGAACTGGCGGGTGAAGACCGGGGGCATGTGCTGCACGAGGAGGACCGGCACCGGCAGGTCGGCCGGCAGCGCCGGGAGCACGCGGGCCAGCGCCTCCGGTCCCCCGGTGGAGGATCCGATGACGAGCACGGCCGGCTTCTTGCCCGGCCCGGTCCGCGGGGCGGCCGGGCGCGGCGGCGGGACCACGGGCGCGGCGACGCGCGCCGTCGCCGTCACCGGACGGCCGGTGAGCGCCTTGATCCTGGGGATCAGCTGCTCGCGGACGCTCTCCATCGACTGGGCCACGCTGCCGACGTTGGCCGGCTTGGTGACGTAGTCGTTGGCCCCTGCGGAGAGGGCGTCGAGGGTGGCGGTGGCGCCGCGCTCGGTGAGCGTGCTGAACATGATGATCGGCACCCGGTTGCGCATGCCGCGGATCGCCCGGACCACCTCGATGCCGTTCATCTCCGGCATCTCGATGTCCATGGTGACCAGGTCGGGCCGGAGCTGCTCGAGCTTGCCGACGGCGATCCTGCCGTTGACGGCGGTGCCCACGACCTCGATGCCCGGATCCGCGGAGAGCACGTCGGTGACGATCTTGCGGACGACGACCGAGTCGTCGACCACCATCACCCTGATCGGGTTCACACGTCCTCCTGGCCCCTGCCCGCGCCGACCGGCGGGCTGTTGTCTGTATCGGCATTCCCGCCCTCGACTTGAGGCCTTCGGCGGTACGGCATCCGGCATCTCCCGAATGGCGCGGGAGATGGCCGACGAGGATGTCGTGCAGCGGCACCGGCGCGCGGCGGAACTGCCGCTCGACCGCCGCGCGACGCATTCCCGGGAATGGCGGGGAACGGGGGCGGCGGGCTGGTGCTACCGGGGAGATTCTCGGCCGGGGACGGCCGGACTACAGGCGACACGCAGAAGGTGCGGCCCTATCTTCTCGCCGTCGAGAATTGTCGACACGGGGGCATTCGACGACTCGCCCGACCGTTGTCGACATGTGCCGCGGAAATGGCGGCCGACCTGCCGGAATGCCGTGCGGCGCCCTGCGCCGCGGGCAGGTCAGGCGAGCGCGGCGACCCGGCGCCCGGGGGCGCGGAGGAGGGCGACGGCGTCGTGGCCCAGGAGGTCGTCGACGACGATCGCCTGCACGCACCCGGAGACGGCGTTCCACACGCCCGCCGCGCCGTCGTGCAGGTCGAAGCCGCCGTCGAGGAACGCCTGGACGGCGAGCAGCTGGGCCGCGGCCAGCGCGCGGATGCGGCCCGACACGTGGGCGCCCCAGGAGGCCTCGTGCATCGCGGTCGCCCAGGGGCGCCGCTCGGCCCGGCCCTCGTCGACGGCGATCCGCCAGCGGGTCCGGCCGGCGTCGTCGAGGTCGCGGACGGCGGAGAGGAAGCCGGTCAGCTCGTCCGCCGCGGGGCCCAGCCCCCAGGACCCGGGCCCGGCCAGTGGGCCGGCGTCGGCGGCGCGGTCGAACGCGGCGGTGAGGTCCCGGCGAACCAGCGGCGGGAGCACCCCGGCCGCCCAGAAGCCCACGGCCGCGTCGGCCAACACGTCGGCCGCCTCGTCCCACTCGCCGGCGTCCCACCCGGCGCGCAGCGGGTGCTCGGCGCCGAGGACGTCCTCGCGGAGCAGCCGCTCCAGCGTCGGGGCGTCGCCGATGGTCCCCTGCTCGAGCTGGGCCACCAGCAGCGCCGCCCGGTTGCCCTCGCCCCCGCCGGCGTCGGCGGCCGAGCGCACGTGCGGCACGCCCGCGGCCATCTCGCGCGCCCGGCGGGAGCGGACGGCGCGCACCCCGCGGCGCTCGCGGTCCAGCCCGCGGGCGGGGTGCACCGCGGCCAGCCGGGAGAGCGCGGCCTCGTCCGCCCCCAGGCCGGCGAGGAGCACCTCGGCGACCGAGCGGCCGGCGGGCAGGCGCACGAGGTCGAAGCCCAGGGTGGCGGTGCTGACCAGCGAGTACGGCACGGCAGCGCCTCCACGGCTCCGGGAACAGGTCGACCCATGCTGACTGCCCGGCGGTGCGGGCGCCATGCCCGCGTCACCCGATCGCTGCAGCCCGCTCCGCCTACTGCGCGTGTCGCAAGGTGCACCGTCAGCAATAGGTGACGCTATGTAGCCTTCCCCTCCCCCGGGGTGCTGACTCGGTCGTCGTCGCTGTCGTCGTCGTCCGCCACCTCGGTACCGAGCACACCGGCGTCGCCGGCCACGGTGCCCGGGTGGGCGAGCTCGTCCTCGCCGTCACTCCCGGCGGTGGCGACGGCGACTCCGCCGGCCGCGGCCAGCACGACGGCGGTGCTCGCGGTGAGGACGGCGGTCCGCTCGGCGACCCCGGGTACGCGTGAGCGGCGGGGAGGTCCGGCCTCCCCGCCGCTCGTGCGTCGCTAGGCGCTGACGGCCTTCTGGACGTCCAGGGCCAGCAGCAGCTTCCCGTCGAGTTTGTAGGCGCCGCGGATGAGGTCGCGGGCCTGGCCCTCGAGCGTGTCCGGCGGCGCCTCGAAGTCGCCGGCGTCGACGTCCACGACGTCGGCGATGGAGTCGACCAGCATGCTCACGGCCTCACCGTGCAGCCGGACGACGATCACGACTGGGTCCGTCCCCGCGGGCCGCGGCGGGCGGCCGAGCCGCTCGCGCAGCTCGATCGCGGTGACCACCTGGCCACGCAGGTTGATCAGGCCGGCGACGGCCGTGGGGGCGAGCGGCACGCGGGTGAGCTGCTGGCTGCGCAGCACCTCCTGCACGTGCTCGACCTCGATGCCGTACAGGTCGCCGTCCAGCCGGAAGGTGGCCAGCTGGCCGCTGGTCGCGGGCGCGAGCGGGCGGGTCGGAGCGGTCACGTCAGACCTCCAGCAGGGAGTCGGAGACGCCGGACGGCGCCGAGGAGGGGTGGGCCGAGTAGAACTGCGGGTCGGCGGCGAGGATGGCGGCCCGGACGTCGAGCAGCTCGGTCACCCGGTCGCCGAGGACGGCGGAGCCGAGCAGGCCCATGTCGTCGATGTCGCTGCGCACCGCGGCCTCGCCGTCGACGATGTCGAGGATCTCCTCGACGACGATCGCGACGCTGCGGCCGTGGTCGGTGTAGACGATGACCTCGAGCACCTCGCGGTCGCTCTCGCCGTAGGCGCCCAGGTGCCGGTCCAGCCGGACGATCGGCAGGATCGCGCCGCGGTACTGCACGACCTCCCGGTTGCCGACCTTCTCCACCGAGTCGGCGCGCACCTGCTCGAGGCGGGTGACGGTGTCGAGCGGGATGGCGACCCGGCGGCCACCGCCGATGGCGGCCAGGAGCATCCGCTGCCGCTCGGTCTCGGCGGCCGCGATCTGCAGGGAGCCGGCGCGGGCCTCCTGGCGGTCGGTGGTCTCGGTCCGCAGCGCGCGGCGGGCGAGCGCCTGCACGTCGAGGATCAGCGCCACGGTGCCGTCCCCGAGGACGGTCGCCCCCGAGTAGAGGCCGATGGCCTTGAGCTGACCGCCCACGGCCTTGACGACGATCTCCTCGGTGTTGATGACCCGGTCGACGACCAGCCCGAAGCGGCGGCCCTCTGAGCGCAGGACCGCGATGACCACGTGACCGTCGTGCCGCTCGGAGGTGAGGCCGAGGACGTCGGTGAGCCGGACGAGCGGCAGGAGCTCGCCGCGCAGCCGGTAGACCGGCGCACCGCCGACCTCCTCGACGGCGTGGGCCGCCTTCTCGGCGTCCAGGCTGACGAGCTCCTGCAGGCTGATCTGCGGGATCGCGTAGCGGTCGGCGGCGCACTCGACGGTCAGCGCCGGGACGATCGCCAGCGTCAGCGGGATGCGCAGCCGGCAGACGGTGCCCACGCCCGCGTCGGACTCGACCTCGATGGTGCCGCCGATGGACTCGATGTTGGTCTTGACGACGTCCATGCCGACGCCGCGGCCGGAGACGTTGGTGACCGCCGCGGCGGTGGAGAACCCGGGCAGGAAGATCAGCTGGAGGACGTCCGCCGGGCTCATCCGGGACAGCGCGTCCTGGGTGAGCAGGCCGCGCTGGACCGCCTTGGCGCCGAGCTTGGCCGGGTCGATGCCGGCGCCGTCGTCGGCCACCTCGACCACGACCTGGCCGCTCTCGTGGCGCGCGCGGAGGGTGAGCACGCCCTCGGTGGGCTTGCCGGCCTTCCTCCGGTCCTCCGGCGCCTCGATGCCGTGGTCGACGGAGTTGCGCACCAGGTGGGTCAGCGGGTCCTTGACCGCCTCGAGCAGGGTCTTGTCGAGCTCGGTGTCCCGGCCCTCCATCTCCAGGCGGATCGACTTCTCCAGCTGGAGGCCGAGGTCGCGGACGACGCGCGGCAGCTTGGACCAGATGTGGTCGATGGGCTGCATGCGTGTCTTCATGACGCCCTCCTGCAGCTCGCTGGCGATGAGGTTGAGCCGCTGGGAGGCGCGGATCAGGTCGGTGTCGGTCTGCCGCGCGACGTTCTGCACGATCTGGTTGCGGGTGAGCACCAGCTCGCCGACGAGCAGCATCAGCTCGTCGAGCAGGTCGACGTCCACCCGGATGGTGCTGTCGGCGACGGCGCGGCGGGCCTGGCCACCGGCGGCGTCGGCGGCGGGCGCCTCGGCCTCGTCGTGGTCGGCGACGGCGGGCTCGGGCACCGCGTGCTCCGCGACGGCGGCAGCCGGCGCCGGCGGCTCCTCGGGCAGGTCGTCGACGACGGGAGCGGGGGCAGCGTCCGCGACCGGGGCGTCCTCCATGGCGGCGCTGATGGCGCCGACGACGGCGGAGACGTCCACGGAGCCCTCGCCGCCGCTGGCCTCGATGGAGGCCAGCAGGGACCGGACGGTGTCGACCATCAGCAGCAGGACGCTGGTGCGGTTCGGCGTCAGCGCGAGCTCGCCGTCCCGCAGCCGGGAGAGCATGTTCTCGCCGACGTGGGTGACCTCCTCCAGCCGGTTGAAGGCCAGGAAGCCGCTGGTGCCCTTGATGGTGTGGATGGTCCGGAAGATGCTCGACAGCCGCTCGCGGGAGTTCGGCTCCTGCTCGAGCGCCACCAGGTCCGTGTCGAGCTGGTCGAGGTTCTCGTGGCTCTCGACGAGGAACTCCTCGACGATGTCGTCCAGACCGTCCACAGTTGCCTTCTCTCTGGTTGCGACGGGGCGCAGTCGTCCCCGCTGGGTCCTCGGCGGCCCGCCGGCGGATTCGAGGAGAAGCCGCCGACGGGGAGCGCCGGTCGTGTTATCGGCAGCCTGGCGACCACGACCGACCACCGGTCGCGGTCGCCAGGGGTGGTCAGTAGGTGAACGTGCCGACCGTGGTGCGCAGGTCGGCGGCCATCCGGGACAGCTCGTCGACGGCGACCCGGGTCTGGGTCAACGCCTGGGTGGTGGAGTCCGCAGCCGAGGAGACCCCGGAGATGTTCTCCGCGATCTGCGTCGTGCCACCGGCGGCCTCCTGGACCGAGCGGGACATCTCGTTCGTCGTCGCGGTCTGCTCCTCCACCGCGCTGGCGATGGTGGTCTGCCGGTCGGAGATCTGCGCGACGATCGAGCTGATCTCCCCGATGGCCGCCACCGCCGCCGTGGTGTCGCCCTGGATCGCCAGCACCCGCTTGGCGATGTCCTCGGTCGCCTTCGCCGTCTCCTGCGCCAGCTCCTTGACCTCGTTGGCCACCACCGCGAAACCCTTGCCCGCCTCCCCGGCCCGGGCGGCCTCGATCGTGGCGTTCAGCGCCAGCAGGTTCGTCTGCTCCGCGATGCTCGTGATGACCTTCACGACGTTGCCGATCTCCGCCGAGGACTCCCCCAGCTTCGCCACCGTCGCCGTCGTCGTCTCCGCCGCGGTCACCGCGCGCGCAGCCACCTCGCTGGCCTCGGCGGCGTTGGTCGCGATCTCCCGGATCGAGGCCCCCATCTGCTCGGCACCCGCCGCGACGGTCTGCACGCTGCGCGAGACCTCCTCCGCCGCACCCGACACCACACCCGACTGCGCCGACGTCTCCTCCGCCGACGCCGAGATCTGCGCCGAGCTGGCGCTCAACTCCTCGCTGCTCGCCGCCACCGCGTCGGCCGAGGCCGCCACGCCGGCCATCACCGTGCGCAACTGGCCGAGGGCGTCGTCCAGCGACCTGGCGGTCCGGCCGATCTCGTCGTCCTGGTCGAGGCCGGAGGTGACCGTCAGGTCGCCCCCCGCCAGCCGGTCGACCGCGCCCTGCAGCCGGGACAGGTTCCGCCGGACCGCGCGTGCCACGGCGTAGCCGAGACCGATCGCCAGCAGCACCCCGACCGTGCACAGGACGACCGTCCACCGCACCGCCGTGGAGACGGTCTCCTCGTACGAGGCGCCGGCCAGGAGCGCAGCGTTGGCCTCCTCCAGCCCGACCGCGAGGTCCTCCTCGTAGACCTTCCGGAGCTCACGCGTCTCGTCGAAGGCGACCGCGATCGCGGCGGCGCGATCCCGCGCGAAGAGGTCGAACTCCGCCTGCAGGCCGGCCGACCAGGCGTCCAGCCCCGCCTCCAGCTCGTCGAGGTAGCCGCCCTGGTCGCCGGTGGCGGCCGCGCGGGCCTCGGCCAGGTGGTCGTCGACCTTCGCCAGCCGCTCGTCGATCCCGGACAGGAACTCCACGTCACCGGTGAGCAGGTAACCGCGCTCGTCGTTCGCGATCGCCTTCGCCGAGAGCCCGATGTCGTGCAGGGCGTTCAGGTAGGGCATCGCCGTGCTGAGTTCCTGGTTCCGCACGTCTCGCAGCTCGAGCAGGTCCTCCACGGCCAGCGTGCCGATCCCGACCGCGGTGACCGAGGCGATGCCGACCGCCGCCAGGATGCGCGTCGCGACGGAACGGTTCGAGAACCAGCCCGACGAGGAGCCGCCGGACGGAGGTGGGGACGCGCGCATGACGGTGCTCCAGAGCATATCGGTGTGTGGATTGAATGGTGCGCGGCCGTGTTCCACGCCATTGTCGGATCATCGGCAGGCACGTGAGGATAGGTCGGATGCAGATCGTTTCGTAGACATCCGCGGCGTGTCCCGATCCGGGCGCCAAGAATGGCGGGTGACCGTTCCTCGGATGTCGACATGCCACCATTCCTGCGATGCCACCCGCAGAATGCGAACGCCGGTGGCGACCGGTGGACGGTCGCCACCGGCGTCGCGGTGGAACGGGGTGCGATCAGTAGGTGAACCTGCCGACCGTGGTGCGCAGGCCGGCGGCCATCCGGGACAGCTCGTCGACCGCGACCCGGGTCTGGGTCAACGCCTGGGTGGTGGAGTCCGCAGCCGAGGAGACCCCGGAGATGTTCTCCGCGATCTGCGTCGTGCCACCGGCGGCCTCCTGCACCGAGCGGGACATCTCGCTGGTCGTCGCGGTCTGCTCCTCCACCGCGGAGGCGATGGTGGTCTGCCGGTCGGAGATCTGCGCGACGATCGAGCTGATCTCGCCGATGGCCGCGACCGCGGCGGTGGTGTCGCCCTGGATCGCCAGCACCCGCTTGGCGATGTCCTCGGTCGCCTTCGCCGTCTCCTGGGCCAGCTCCTTGACCTCGTTGGCCACCACCGCGAAGCCCTTCCCGGCCTCACCGGCCCGGGCGGCCTCGATGGTGGCGTTCAGCGCCAGCAGGTTCGTCTGCTCCGCGATCGAGGTGATCACCTTCACGACGTTGCCGATCTCCGCCGAGGACTCCCCCAGCTTCGCCACCGTCGCCGTCGTCGTCTCCGCCGCGGTCACCGCACGCGCAGCCACCTCACTGGCCTCGGCGGCGTTGGTCGCGATCTCCCGGATCGAGGCCCCCATCTGCTCGGCACCCGCCGCGACGGTCTGCACGCTGCGCGAGACCTCCTCCGCCGCACCCGACACCACACCCGACTGCGCCGACGTCTCCTCCGCCGACGCCGAGATCTGCGCCGAGCTGGCGCTCAACTCCTCGCTGCTGGCCGCCACCGCGTCCGCGGAGCCGGCCACCGAGGCCAGGACGTCGCGCAGGTTGTCCTGGGCGACGGCGAGCGCCTGGGCCATCCGGCCCAGCTCGTCGCCCGAGGTGACCTCCGGGCGCACGGTCAGGTCCCCGGCAGCCAGCGCCTCCACGGAGGTCTGCACGGAGCGGACGGTGCGGACGATCTGCCGAACGACGTAGAGCGCGAGGGCGCCGGCCAGCACGACGCCGATCGCGAGCGCGGTCCACAGGACGAGGACCGAGGTCTCTGCGATGACCTGCGCCTCGTCGGTGTCTGTCTGCCCGGCCGCCACCCGGCGCTCCTGCATTCCGTTGTACTGGTCCATGAGGACGTCCGAACGGTCCTGGAGCGGGCCGGTGATGACCCGGGTCGCGGTCGCGATGTCACCCGCGTCGGCCGCCGGCAGCAGCTGCGCGTCGGCGACCGCGTAGTAGTCCTCGACCGTGGCACGGAACTCGTCGAACGACTCCCGGTTGACCGTCACGGCGGCGTAGGCGTCGAGCTGACCGTCGATCGTGGTCCGGCGCTCCGCCAGGTCCGCCCGCAGCGCCTGGCGGGTCTGCGGGTCGGCCAGCGGGTAGGTGTTGTAGCGGGACCGGTCGCCCTGCCAGGACCGCTGGATGTTGGCGAGTTCGGCGAGGGAGACGACGTTCCCGTTGATCCGGTCAGCGGCCGTGCTGAGGCTGCCGATCCGCGTGACCGCGATGACGGTCATCGAGACGGCGACGACGACCAGCACGGCGATCGCGGCGCCGATCTTCAGCCCGACGGGCCGGCTGGCGAACCAGCCGGCCCGACCGGCGCCTGGTGCGGTGGTGGCGGCGGACATGACTTCTCCCGGGGCGGTGGGGAATGGCGCTCGTTCCGGACTTCCTCGGCCGGATCGGTGCGCTCGCTGTTCTGACGACAGAAAAGTAGGGTTTGGCGGATCAAGAACGGGCGGAACGTCATCCGTGTCGTGCATCGCGCGGGAAAAAGATCGGTGACCGCATTGTCCGTGTCGACTTGATGTCACGCCTCCTTTTCTCGCGGCCCAATTCCGCTCGACCTCTCCACCGCACGGCGCCGCGCAGCCGTGCGTCGGCGGCGATGGGCCGTCAGTAGGTGGACCTCCCGACGCTGGGGCGGAGGCCAATTCCCGGGCACTGCCCGACGCGACAGACGTCGGGCAGCACCCGGGCACGGGGTGCGGTGTGCATCAGTAGGTGAACGTGCCGACCGTGGTGCGCAGGTCGGCGGCCATCCGGGACAGCTCGTCCACCGCGACCCGGGTCTGCATCAGCGCCTGGGTGGTCGAGTCCGCTGCGGTGGAGACGCCGGCGATGTTGGCGGCGATCTCCGTGGTCGCGCCGGCCGCTTCCTGCACCGACCGGCCCATCTCGTTCGTCGTCGCCGTCTGCTCCTCCACCGCGCTGGCGATGGTGGTCTGCCGGTCGGAGATCTGCGCGACGATCTGGGAGATCTCGCCGATGGCCGCGACCGCGGCGGTGGTGTCGCCCTGGATCGCCAGGACCCGCTTGGCGATGTCCTCGGTCGCCTTCGCCGTCTCCTGGGCCAGCTCCTTGACCTCGTTGGCCACCACCGCGAAGCCCTTGCCCGCCTCACCGGCCCGGGCGGCCTCGATGGTGGCGTTCAGCGCCAGCAGGTTCGTCTGCTCGGCGATCGAGGTGATCACCTTGACGACGTCGCCGATCTCGGCCGAGGACTCCCCCAGCTTCGCCACCGTCGCCGTCGTCGTCTCCGCCGCGGTCACCGCACGCGCAGCCACCTCACTGGCCTCGGCCGCGTTCTGCGCGATCTCCCGGATCGACGCCCCCATCTGCTCCGCACCCGCGGCCACCGTCGCGACGCTCCGCGACACCTCCTCGGCGGCACCGGCCACCACGCCGGACTGCGCCGACGTCTCCTCCGCCGACCCCGCGATCTGCGCCGACGAGGCGCTCAGCTCCTCCGACGACGCGGCCACCGCGTCCGCCGAGGCGACGATCTCGGTGACCGCGGTGGACATCGCCGCCGCGGCCGTGTTGAGCGCCGCCGCCATCTGGCCGATCTCGTCCCGCCCGCGGACGGGGAGCCGGACGGTGAGGTCGTTGCCGGCCAGCTCCTCCAGGCCCACCTTGACGGTACGAACCCCACGCACGATGCCCCGGGAGACGAACCAGGCCAGGCCTCCGCCGACCAGGAAGGCGATCGCGAAGACCACCATCGAGACCACCCGCGTCCCGGTGCGCGCGTCGACGACCGCGGCCTCCGCCTCCGCGACGCGGGCGTCCACCGACGCGACCAGCTCCACCATCGCCTGGTCGAGCACGTAGAAGACGTCCCACTTCTCGCCCTGCGAGAGGGCGTCCCCCTCGTCGAGCAGCCCCTGCTGCCACAGCAGGAAGATCCGGTCGTTGTAGTCGCTCATCACGGCCCAGTTCTGCTCGATCACCTCGAGGCTGGCCTCGGCGGCGGCGTCCAGCTGGTCGCGGTCGAGGTCGAAGAGGGCCTCGAAGCCGGCGGCGCCGTCGCGGTAGGCGGCGACGTTGTCGCCGTCGGGCGCGGCGGCGACCGCACCGCCGTCGACCCGGGCCTTCCAGGCGGTGATGTTCTGCCAGTTCGCCGCCCACAGCAGGTCGTAGCGTGCCGACTCCACGGCCCGCTGGGCGGCGACGGCGTCCCGCGCCTCGGCATGGAGATCGGCCACGCGCTGGGTGCCCGTGATCCCGGTGACGGTAGCGGCGATCGTGCCCAGCAGCAGGGCAGCGCTGACGGCGAGGATCCGGGTGGCGATCCCCCGGTCGCGATACCAGTGCCTCTGGCGGGCGTCGTGCCGTGGTGCGGACATGCTCGTGTCATCCCTCGGGTCGGCGGGCGGTACGAGCAGATGATGGCTTTCCCGACCATTTGTTTCAGCGCTCAGGTAATCGTGTCGCGAGCTGCCGCCCAGATAACTGACCGACCATTGTCTGTCCGGCCGATATGTCGACCTCGGGAGTTCCCGAGTACGGCGGGGAATGCGGGCGGAGCGCCCGGCCGCATGGCCGGACGCTCCGCTCGTTTGTCCTCGGGTGCGACCTCTGGTCGCCGGCTGTCAGTAGACGAAGCTCCCCACCGTGGTGCGCAGGTCGGCGGCCATCCGGGACAGCTCGTCGACCGCGACCCGGGTCTGGGCCAGCGCCTGGGTGGTCGAGTCCGCCGCGGTGGAGACGCCGGTGATGTTGGCGGCGATCTCGGTCGTCCCGCCGGCGGCCTCGGTCACCGAGCGCGACATCTCGCTGGTCGTCGCGGTCTGCTCCTCCACCGCGGAGGCGATGGTGGTCTGCCGGTCGGAGATCTGCGCGACGATCGAGCTGATCTCGCCGATGGCCGCCACCGCCGCCGTGGTGTCGCCCTGGATTGCCAGCACCCGCTTGGCGATGTCCTCGGTCGCCTTCGCCGTCTCCTGCGCCAGCTCCTTGACCTCGTTGGCCACCACCGCGAAACCCTTCCCGGCCTCCCCGGCCCGGGCGGCCTCGATCGTGGCGTTCAGCGCCAGCAGGTTCGTCTGCTCCGCGATCGAGGTGATCACCTTGACGACGTTGCCGATCTCCGCCGAGGACTCCCCCAGCTTCGCCACCGTCGCCGTCGTCGTCTCCGCCGCGGTCACCGCCCGCATGGCCACCTCGGACGCCTCCGCTGCGTTGCTGGCGATCTCCCGGATCGAGGCCCCCATCTGCTCGGCACCGGCCGCGACGGTCTCCACGCTGCGCGAGACCTCCTCCGCGGCGCCGGCCACGACACCGGACTGCGCGGAGGTCTCCTCCGCGGACGCCGCGATCTGCGCCGAGGACGCGCTCAGTTCCTCCGACGACGCCGCCACGGCGGTGGCCGAGTCGGCGACCGAGGCGAGGACGCCACGCAGGCTCGTCCGGGCGGCGTCGAGCGAGGCCGCCATCTGCCCGACCTCGTCGTGCGAGTCGACGTCCGTCAGGACGGTCATGTCACCCTTCGCCAGGGCCTCCAGCGACCGCTTGACGCGCTCCACCGGGCGGGTCACCGACCGCATGGTCAGCACGCTGAGGCCGAGGACGGCCAGGACGGCGACGGCTGCGACCACGATGCTCTGCGTCACGGCGGAGCCGATGGCCTCGTCGAGGCGGGTCTGGGCCTGGGCGCTCTGGGCGGCGAGAGCGTCCTTCGCGTCGCTGACCGCACCGTCGGTCAGGTCGTTGGCGGCCTGGATCTCCTCCCAGCGGAGCCGGGCGGCGGTCTGGTCGGCGACGGCGGCGTCGACGAACAGGGTGATGGCGTCGGTGTAGGCGCCGTAGCTGTCGGCCAGGCCGGCGACCGCCTCGGCGGCCTCGCCCTCGATCTCGATGGTGGCCAGCTCGTCCAGCAGCGCCTCGGGGGTGGCGATGTCGTCTGCCAGCTCCGCGAGCTGCTCGGCCGGGTCGGGGCGGGTGACGGCCTTGAAGCCGTCGACCTTGAGCTCGCTGGCCCGCGTGTCGAGCTGGAGCACCAGCTTCTCCGCATGGTTCAGCTCCGCCGACTCGGTGTTCGCCTCGCGGACCGACGACATCCCGATGAGGACGGCGGCGAGCAGGCCACCGAGGGCCAGCACCACGACGCCGACGAGGATGCCGAACTTCGTCGCGAGGCGGCGGTCGGCGAACCACCCGGCACGCCGCCGGGCGACGGGGGAGGGGAGAGGTGTGCTCACGGGTGACCGTCCAGGGAAGAGGATGCCATCGCCGCCGGTGTGGCGACGCCGTCATTGTTGTCACTCCAACGACCGGGCGATGCGCTCCGCAAACTCCGCGAAAGGATCGTTATGCGGCCACGGGGTCATCGAATGGCGGCGCGTCATGTGTCGACACGGACGGAATGGTCACCGAGCGTCCGGCTCGACCATTTCCGGGACGTCCTGCGGATATCCGGGAATCCTCGACGTCGAGGAAGCGATGACCAGCGGCGCGCGGAACGGTCATCGGGCGCGCCACCCGACACGCGGGCGCGGAGGTCAGCGCAGCCGGTCGGCGAGGGTGCCGAGGAGGTCGACCACGGCCTCCGGCCCGGCGACCCGGTAGCGGGCGGCCGTCTCGCCGTCGCCCACCTTGATCGTCACGTCGTCCGGTCCGAGCGCACGGAAGCCGTCCTCGTCGGTGACGTCGTCGCCCAGGTAGACGGCTGCCGCCGCACCCAGCTCCTCGACCAGCCGCCGCAGCGCGCCGCCCTTGTGCGCATCGGTGACGGCGATCTCGAGCACGTCCTTGCCCGGCTTCAGCGTCAGTGACGAATCGGCCACCTCGCGGGCCTCCGCGAGCAGAGCGGCGGCCCGGTCGCGATCGGTGACCTGGCGGACGTGGACCGCCACGCTGGCCGGCTTGACCTCCAGCCGGGCACCGGGCGTGCCCTCGACGAGCGGGGCCAGCCGCCGGGCCAGCTCGTCCCGCCGCCCGGCGTCCGCTTCCGTGAGCGGACCGTCGAACTCCGCCCCGTGGCTGCCCACCCAGCGGAAGGGGCCCTCCAGTCTGCTCGTCCGGCGCAGGTCGTCGACGCCACGGCCGCTGACCAGCGCCACGGTCACGCCGTCGACCGCGGCCAGCCGGGCCAGCGCCTCGGCGACCCCGGGTTCCGGCACGGCCGCCGCCGGGTCGTCCCGCAGCCGGGCGAGGACGCCGTCGTAGTCGCTGGCCACCAGCAGCGGTCGCCGTCCGGCCAGGGCCGCCAGCGCGGCGTCCGCGACGGCGGAGGTCACGCCTGGCCCTTGAGGGCGTCGAAGAAGGAACTGGCCCAGTGCTCGAGGTCGTTCTTGAACAGGTGGCGGCGCATGGCGCGCATCCGCTTGGCCGCCTCGTCCGGCTCGATGCGGAGCGCGCGGACCAGCTGGTTCTTGACCCCGGCGATGTCGTGCGGGTTGACGAGGAACGCCTGCCGGAGCTCCGCCGCGGCCCCGGCGAACTCGGAGAGCACCAGCGCGCCGCCGAGATCACCGCGCGCGGCGACGTACTCCTTGGCCACGAGGTTCATGCCGTCCCGGTAGGGGGTCACGAGCATGACGTCGGCGGCGCGGTAGAGGGCGGCGAGCTCTTCGCGCGGCATCGACTGGTTGAAGTAGTGCACGGCCGGGCCGGCGATCGAGCCGTAGACGCCGTTGATGTGGCCGACCTGCTGCTCGATCGTCTCGCGCATGTGCACGTAGTGCTCGACCCGCTCGCGGCTGGGCGTGGCGACCTGGACGAGCACGGTGTCGGGCGCCTCGACGGCGCCGTCCTCGAGCAGCTCCTCGAAAGCGCTGAGCCGTACGCCGATGCCCTTGGTGTAGTCCAGCCGGTCGACACCGAGGATGATCTTGCTCGGGTTGCCCAGCTCCGCCCGGATCTCCCTCGCGCGCCGGAGCACCTCGGGGGTGCGGGCCAGGTCGTCGAACGCGCTGACGTCGATGGAGATCGGGAAGGCCCGGGCGGTGACCACCCGCCCGTCGTATTCGATCTGGTTCCGACGGCAGGTCAGGTCGTGCAGCCGCCGGGCGAGCTGGACGAAGTTCGTGGCCGCGGACGGCCGCTGGAAACCGACCAGGTCGGCACCGAGCAGGCCCTCGACGATCGCCGAACGCCAGGGCAGCTGGGTGAACAGCTCGTACGGCGGGAAGGGGATGTGCAGGAAGAAGCCGATGGTCAGGTCGGGTCGGCTCTGCCGCAGCATCGCCGGGACCAGCTGCAGCTGGTAGTCGTGCACCCAGACGATGGCGCCCTCGGCGGCCACCGCCGCGGCGCGTTCCGCGAACCGCTTGTTGACCTGCACGTAGGTGTCCCACCAGGCCCGGTGGTACTCCGGCTTCTCGACCACGTCGTGGTACAGCGGCCACAGGGACGCGTTCGACATGCCCTCGTAGTAGCGGTCGACCTCGTCCTCGCTGAGGGGGACGGGGATCAATGACATCCCGCCGGACTCGAACGGCTCGGGTGCGTCGCCGGCCGATCCCGACCAGCCGACCCATGCGCCACCGCGCCCGGCGACGAACGGCTCCAGGGCGGTGACCAGCCCGCCGGGGCTCCGCTGCCACCGGGTGCTGCCGTCGGGGTCGGTGACCTGGTCCACCGGAAGCCGGTTGGCAACCACGACCACAGGGCTGTTCGCCCCGACGCTGTCTCCCGTGTTCTCGGCCATACCGCCCCGACCCTATCCAGAGGACCGGGTCCGCGCGCCACGTGGCCGCGCGAATCAGCAGTCCGGGGGAGTGGTGGCCGTCAGAGTGCCCCCGCCACCAGGTAAGCGCCGGCCGCCGCACCGAGGCCGAGCACCAGCGTGGCGACGAGGTAGCCCAGCGCCCGGCCGATCCCCCGCTCGTCCAGCAGGCGGACGACGTCGGCGCCGAACGTGGAGAAGGTGGTCAGCGCGCCGCAGAAGCCCGTCCCCACCAGCGCCACGACGCCGGCCGGGACGGCCGCCAGGCCGAGGAGCAGGCCCAGGACCGCGCTGCCGGCCACGTTGACCACGAGGGTCCCCGGTGCGGGATCGCGCCCGGCCCGGCCCGCGACCCGGGCGGCGAGCAGGCGCAGCGGAGCACCCGCCGCTGCCCCCAGGGCCACCAGCAGGGCCGTCACCGGGCCGACCGCCCGACGGCGCGGCCGGCCGAGCGCCGGACCGGCCGGTCACCCGACCGCCCGCCCGGCGGCCCCGCCCACCGGACCAGGTGCGCACCCAGGACGACCGCCGCAACGCCCCCCACCACGGAGGCGAGCACGTAGCCCACCGCCGGCACGGGCGCCCCGCCGTCGACCAGCCGGACCACCTCGACGGCGAACGCCGAGTAGGTCGTGTAGCCGCCGAGCACGCCTACTCCGAGGAACGGCCGCACCCAGGCCGGCTCGGGGGAGCGGACGGCGAGGAGCGCCAGCAGCGCCCCCAGGAGGAGGCAGCCGGTGAGGTTCACCGACAGGGTCGGCCAGGGCCAGCCGGCGGGGGAGGAGGGCAGCGCCTCGGCGAGCCCCCAGCGGGCCAGGGAGCCCAGCGCACCGCCCAGTGCCGCGAGCAGGTAGGCCATGTGACCTGCCTCTCCCTCCCGATCCGGCGTCGGGCAGCACGCCCTCCCGAAGGGTCGCACGCCGGTGGCCCGGGACAGAGGAGGACGCCGTGGGTCCGCTGGAGGGCGTGCGGGTCGCCGACCTCGCCGGGCTGGGTCGGGCTCGTTCTGCGGGATGCTGCTGGCCGCCCCGGGCGCCGACGTGGTGCGCATCGACCGGGAGGGTGCCCGCGGGGGTCTGCTCGGCTCGCCCGGTGCCACGTCGCTGCTCGACCGCGGCAAGCGATCGATCGCGCTGACCTCGAGGACCCGGGTGGACGTCACGTCGCCCGTCGGGCCGCGCGACGGCCGGTAGGTTGGCGGCGTGGTGCGCCGGGGGCCGGGCGACGGTCGGGCGTCGGGAAGCGGCGCCCCCTCACCTCGCACGGCCGGTCGATCGGGCCGCGTCGCCCGGGCGGCCACCCTGCTCGTCTCGCTCACCGCGGTCAGCCAGGTGCTCGGCTTCGTCCGGGACGCCGTGATCGCGGCGGTGTTCGGGGCGGGCGCCGTCCTCGACGCCTACCTCGTGGCACAGGGCGTCATGAACCTCGTGCTGGCCCTGGTGGCCACCGCGCTGGCCCGCGCCGTCGTGCCGTCGGTGGCCCGGGCAGCCGCCGCCGGTCAGCAGGAGCGCGCCAACCGGACGGTGCAGACCGTGCTCACCCTCACGGCCCTGGTCCTGACCGTCGGGTCGGTGACGGTGTTCGTGGCGGCGGAGCAGGTCGTCGGGGTGCTCGCCCCCGGCTTCGACGACTCGACGGCGGACCTCGCCGTCCAGCTCACCCGCATCGTCCTGGTGGCCGCGCTGTTCGTCGCGGGGACCGACATCCTGGCCGCCGCCTGCCAGGCGCACGGCCGCTTCTTCGCCTCCGGCCTGCAGGGCGTCCCCTTCAACCTGGTGATGATCGCCGCCGCGGCCTGGGCCGGCCCGCGCTTCGGCGCCGAGTCGCTGGCCGTCGGCTTCGTCGTCGGCTCCGCCGCCCGCCTCGCGGTTCAGCTGCCCGCGGTCCGGCGGGCCGGCATCCGGCTCCGGCCCCGGCTGTCCCTCCGCGACCCGGACGTGCGAGAGGTGCTCCGGCTGACGCCCCCGCTGCTCGTGGGCAGCGCGGTGCTCAACGTCAACACCCTCGTCGACCGGGCGGTCGGCTCGAGCCAGGGGGAGGGGGTGATCACCTCGCTCAGCCTGGGGTTCCGGGTGGTCAACCTGGTGGACTCCCTGCTGGTCGTGACGGTGGTCGCCGCGCTCTACCCCGCGTTCAGCGAAGCCGGCATCCCCGAGCGCCGGGCCGAGCTGCGCCGGCTCGTCGACCGCGCCCTGCGGGTGATGGTGACGCTGCTGATGCCCGTCGTGGCGGTGCTCGTCGTGCTGGCGCGGCCCGTGGTCCAGCTGCTCTTCGGCCGCGGCGAGTTCGACGAGGCCGCCGTGGTGGCCACCGCCTCCGCCGTCGCCTTCTACGCCGCCGCCGTGCTCGGTGTCGCCGTCCGCTCGCTTGCCTCGCGCGCGTTCCTGGCCGTGGGCGACGGTCGCGCACCCACGCTGGTCGCCGTCCTGGTGATGGTGGTGAACGTGGCGGGCGACCTCACCCTCGGCGTGGCCTTCGGCATCGCCGGGCTCGCCGGCTCGACGAGCCTGTCCCTGGTGCTGGGGGCGGTGCTCGCGGTCGTCCTGCTCGCCCGCCGGCACGCCGCCGTGGGCCTGGGCGGACTCGCGGCGACGAGCGCCAGGGCCGCGGCTGCCGCCCTCCTGGGCGGCCTGGCCGGTGCCGCGCTCGTCGCCCAGCTCCCCGACGGTGACAGCGCCGCCACGGCCGCTCTGCGGCTCGCCGCCGGCGGTGCCGCCGTGGCCGGGGTCTACCTCCTGGTCCTCACGTCGCTGCGCGGACCGGAGCCGTCCGACGTGTACTCGCTGACGGCCGGGCTGGTCCGCCGGCGCCGTCGCTGAGCCGCCCGGGACCCCCGGGTGCGCCCGCCGGGGGAGGCGGAAGCGGTACGAATGCGTTCTCGCAGCGTCCGCCGGCGCGCTTCCGATCGCTAGCCTCCACCCGATGACCCGGACCAAGAAGGCGCTGGTGGTCACCGCGTCACGTGACCGTGGCTCCCTCACCGCCGTCCGGGCGCTGCACCGGGCCGGCTGGTCGGTCGGGGTCGGCACCCCCACCGGGACCGGCATGGTCACCTCGACCCGGGGCTGCGCGCGACAGCACGTCGTGCCCCGCCCGCGGGGCGACGCCGCCGACTTCGTCGCGGCGGTCGCCGGCGCCGTCGACGACGGCGGCTACGACGTCGTCTTCGGCGGCGGGGACGACTGGGCCGCCGCGCTGGCCACGTACGCCGACCGCATCCCGACCGTGGTGGCGCATCCGCCCGCCGACGTCGTCCTGGCCGGTCTGGACAAGGTCGGGCTCGCGGGCCGCGCCGCGACCGCAGGGCTGCCCTCGCCCCGCACGGAGCCCGCGACGCCGGCCGCCCTCGATGCGTGGCCCGGGCCGGTCGTCGTCAAGTGCCGGACGCACTGGCACCCGGGCCAGCGGCACGAGCTGCGCATCGAGGCCCGCCGCTACGCGGACGTGGCGGCGGCCCGCGGCCGGGTCCGCCTGCTGTCGGACTCGGGTTTCGAGCCGGTGCTCCAGGCGCCGGTCGACGGGGTGCTGGAGTCCCTCGTCGGCCTCTTCGACGGGCGGCTGACCGGCCGGGTGCAGCAGGTCTCCACCGCGCTCTGGCCCACACCGAGCGGGGTGACCTGCCGGGCGGTCACCGTGCCCGTCGACGAGGAGCTGGCCGACCGCGCGACCGCGCTGCTGGCCGGGCTGGGCTGGTCCGGACTGGTGCAGCTGCAGTTCCTGCGGGACCACGCGGGCACCCGGCACCTCATCGACCTCAACGGCCGGTTCTTCGGCTCCATGGCGCTCGCGGTCGCCGCCGGCCCCAACCTGCCCGATGCCTGGGGTCGCCGCGCCCTGGGCGAGGAGGTGCCGGTCCTGCCGGACGGCGCGACGGGCGTCCGGTTCGCCTGGGCAGCGGGGGACGTGCGCCGGGCGGCGGTCGAACGGCGCGGTGGCCTGGCCCGCGACCTCGGCTCGGTGCTGCGCTGGCTCCCCGGCGCCACGGGCAGCGTCTGGGACCTGCGCGATCCCGGTCCGGCCCTCACGATCCTGCGGGAGCGGCGGCTCCTGCGCCGGGGGAGCGCACTCCTGCGACGCCGGTGAGCCGGGCAGGCCACCCGCCGTGGCGCGCCGTCGTCGCCCGCACGGCCGTCAGCGGCGGCGGGTCTCCGGGAAGAGCAGGTCGACGAAGCGCTCGGCGGTGGGCTGCGGCTCGTGGTTGGCCAGCCCGGGCCGCTCGTTGGCCTCGATGAAGACGTAGTCGGGGCCGCTGACGTCGGGGACCAGGAAGTCGATGCCGGTGACCGGGATGCCCAGGGACTCCGCCGCCCGGACGGCCGCCTCCGCGATGGTGGGGTGCAGCCGGTCGGTGACGTCCTCGATCGTGCCGCCGGTGTGCAGGTTCGCCGTCCGCCGGACGGTGATCCGTTCCCCGTGGGGCGGGACGTCGTCCATGGCGTAGCCGGCCTCGGCGACCACCTCGGTGGTCGTGTCGTCCAGCGGGATCCGCGACTCCCCGCCGGTGGCCCGCTCCCGCCGGCGGCTGGTCGACCGCACCAGGTCGGCGACGGCGTGCCGCCCGTCGCCCACCACCTCGGCCGGACGGCGGACGGCGGCCGCGACCACCTGCCGGTCGATGACGACGACCCGCAGGTCCTGACCCTCGACCCGCTCCTCGACCAGCACGTCGGGGCAGAACTGCAGCGCGAGGGCGACGGCCCGCTCCAGGCCCGCCTCGTCGGTCACGCCGACCGTGATGCCGCGGCCCTGCTCACCGCGCGCGGGCTTGACGACGACGTCGCCGACGCCGCGCAGCAGCGTCCGGGCCTCGTCGAGGTCGCCCTCGCAGGCCAGCGCCCCCTGCGCCACCCGGACGCCGGCCCGCCGCATGATGCGCCGGGTGACCCGCTTGTCGTCGCAGCGGCTCAGCGCCACGGCGGTGGTGAACTCCGACAGCGACTCGCGGGTCAGCACGGAGCGGCCGCCCAGCGTCAGCCGCATCTCGCCCCACTCGGCGTCGGTGATCTCCACCCGGATCCCGCGCCGGAGCGCCTCCTCGGCGATGATCAGCGCGTAGGGGTTGAGCCGCTCCAGGCCGGGCGGCCGCGCAGCGAACAGCGGCGTGTTGATCGGGTTCTTCCGCTTCACGCACACGGCGGCGACCCGGGTGAAGCCCAGCTTGCGGTACAGCGTGATCGCCGCGGTGTTGTCGTGCATCACCGACAGGTCCAGGTACGCCCGGCCGCGGGCGACGTAGCGCTCGGCCAGCACCCGGACCAGCGCCTCACCGGTGCCGGGCGGGGCGTCCTGCTTGTCGGCCACCAGGCACCACAGGCTGGTGCCGCCCTCCGGGTCGCCGAAGGCCAGCGCGTGGTCGACGCCGGTCACCGTGCCGACGATCTTCTTGGTGCGGGTGTCCTCCGCGACGAGGTAGGTGAACGTGCGGGTGCGGTGGTTGGCCCACATGGTCGCCGGCTCGGCGGGGACCATGCCGTTGCGCGCGTAGAGCTCGTTGATCTCCACCATCTCCGCCTCCGAGGTCACCGTGCGCACGAAGACGCCGCGGATCACCTCGGGCCGGGGGCGGTAGCGGTGCAGGTCCAGCCGGTAGGTGAGGGACGGATCGATGAAGAGCTCGTCCGGCGCCATCCCGACGAGCACCTGCGGGTCGCGCGGGTAGACGCAGATGTCCCGCCGTCCCGTCTCCTCGGCCCGCAGCACGTGGACGATGCGGCGCAGGTCCCGGAACGTCTGGCCGAAGGCCAGCTGCCCCCAGCCGAGGTCGAGGACGACGTCCTCGGCCATGCCCTCGATCTCGTGGGCGGTGGGTTCGTGCCAGGAGCGGCTGGTCAGCTCGGGGGTGGAGGGCACCGGCGTGCGACGGCGGTGCCCGGCCAGCCGGGGTGCCATGGCCATCCCTCAGACCGCGTGCGTCTGGAGCCAGAGCTCGAGCAGGCCCAGCTGCCACAGCTTGTTGCCGCGCAGCGGGGTCAGCTCCCCGTTCGGGTCGGCGAGGAGCTCGCGGACGTACTCGGGGCGGAACAGCCCCCGGTCGGCGGCCGCCTCGCTGGAGAGCGCGTCCTTCACCAGGTCCAGGACCTTGCCCTGCAGGTGGGTGATCGCCGGCACCGGGAAGTAGCCCTTGGGCCGGTCGATGACCTCCGGCGGGATGATCCGGCGGCCGATCGCCTTGAGCACGCCCTTGCCGCCGTCGGCCAGCTTGTGCTCCGGCGGGCACATGGCCGCCAGCTCCACGAGGTCGTGGTCGAGGAACGGCACGCGGGCCTCCAGGCCCCACGCCATGGACATGTTGTCCACCCGCTTGACCGGGTCGTCGACCAGCATGACCTCGCTGTCCAGGCGCAGCGCGGCGTCGACCGCCGTCTCCGCCCCGGGGGCGGACATGTGCGCACGGACGAAGGCCAGGCTCGGGTCCTGGTCGAGGGCGTAGCGGCCGGACACGACGTGCCGCATCTGGGCGTGGTCGCGGTCGAAGAACGCCTTCGCGTAGGTCTGCACCGCCTCCTCGCGGCCGACGCCGGCCAGCGGCGGGTACCAGTGGTAGCCGGCGAACACCTCGTCGGCGCCCTGCCCGGACTGCACGACCTTGATCGACTGGCTGACCCGCTCGCTGAGCAGGTCGAAGGCGACGACGTCGTGGCTGACCATCGGCTCGGCCATCGCCCCGATGGCGTGCGCGAGCGAGCCGGCGAGCTCGTCGGAGCCGACCCGGATGCGGTGGTGGTCGGTGGCGAAGTGCTCGGCGATGACGTCGGAGTACTGGAACTCGTCGCCTTCGCGGCCGCCGACGGACTCGAAGCCGATGGAGTAGGTGGCCAGGCCGGTCTGCCCCTCCTGGGCGAGCAGGCCGACGATCAGGCTGGAGTCGAGGCCGCCGGACAGCAGCACGCCGACCGGGGTGTCGGCGACCAGGCGGCGCCGGACGGCGACCCGCAGCGCCTCCTCGATAGCGTCCTCCCAGTCTCGGGCCGACCAGTTCGCGTGCTCGGCCCGGCGCTCGTAGCGCGCCTCCCAGTACCGGTGCTCGGTGCTGGTGCCGTCGGCCTCGATGACCCGCACGGTGGCCGGGGGCAGCTTGCGGACCCCGTTGAGGATGGTCCGCGGCGCCGGGACGACGGCGTGCCAGCTGAGGTAGTGGTGCAGGGCGACCGGGTCCACGGAGGTGTCGACGTCGCCGGCGCGCAGCAGCGCGGGCAGCGTGGAGGCGAAGCGCAGCCGCTTGCCCGGGGTCTCGGAGAGGTAGAGGGGCTTGATGCCCAGCCGGTCGCGCGCCATGACCACGCGGCCGGTGTCCCGCTCGGCGATGACGAAGGCGAACATGCCGTGCAGGTGCGAGACGACGTCGGTGCCCCAGTGGTGGTAGCCCTTGAGGATCACCTCGGTGTCGCTGTGCGAGAAGAACCGGTAGCCGTGGCCCTCCAGCTCGGCGCGCAGCTCCTGGTAGTCGTAGATGCAGCCGTTGAAGACCGCCGTCAGGCCCAGTTCGTTGTCCACCATCGGCTGGGAGCCGCAGGTGGAGAGGTCGATGACCGAGAGCCGGCGGTGGCCGAACGCCACCCGGCCGTTGCTCCACGAGCCCTGGCCGTCCGGACCTCGGGGGACCAGGGCCTCCACCATGCGGGCGACGGCCGTCGTGTCAGCCGTCGAGCCGTCGAACGTGATCTCGCCGCAGAGGCCGCACATACGAAACGATCTAACCCTCGTCGGGCCCGGCCCGCGACGTGGGGCTCGTCAGGACCGCCCGGTCGTGGCACACCTCACGCGCTGTTCCACGTGGAACGCACCGAGCGGGCGCGCCCGGGCCGCCTCAGCCGCCGGTGAGCGCCCGCACCGCGGCGACGACGTCGACCAGGCCGGTGCCCTTGTCGAACGACGTGGCGTAGCCGTCGACGGTCTCGTAGGCCGCTCCGTCGGTGTACCGGTGCGCGCTGCTCTTCAGCGCCGCCTCGATCTCCGCCGGGGTGGCCGTGGGGTCGGCCTGGACGAGCTGGGCGACGATGCCCGCGACGTGCGGCGCCGCCATCGACGTCCCGCTGATCGTGCTGAAGGTGCCGAGGTCGAGCAGCCCAGGGCCGTTGCGGAAGTCCAGCCCGGTGGCGCAGACCGGCAGGTAGGGCCGGCAGGACGAGGTGATGCCCTCGCCGGGTGCGGAGAGGTCGGGCCAGGTCCAGGGGTCGGCGGCCGCCCCGCGCGAGGAGAACCCGCTCACCCCGCCGTCCCGGGTGCCGGTGTCCCGGTCGGAGTAGGAGGCGACGGAGAGGATGCCGCCGGTCGGGTCCTGGCCGGGCGGGTTGGTGAGCGGGGCGGAGCCGTCGCCGCCGTCGTTGCCGGCGGCCCACACGGTGACGACGCCCTCGGCGGCCAGCGCCCGCTGCAGCTTGACGGTGGCCGAGTCCGGGTCGAACGCGCCCCCACCGGAGGGGCCGTAGCTGTTGTTGGTCACCCTGATCGGCGGGCAGACGTCGGCGGGGACGCCGGCGCCGCACGGGGACGCGTGGTTCTCCAGCACCCAGTTGAGCGCCGAGTCGGCGCCCACGATCAGCAGGACGGCGCCGGTGGAGATCGACACCACGCCGGCGCCGGGGGCGGCGCCCTGGATGCGCCCGCCGTCGGCCAGCGTGGTCGGCCGCCCGGCGGCGATGCCGCTCACGTGGGTGCCGTGCCCACCGGCGGAGAGGGTGTCGGTGTCGACGAACCCGGGCACCGGGACGACGCAGTCGGGGGTGGTCGTCGTCTCCAGCAGGCAGAGGCTCTTGAGGGTGGCGACCACGGCGCTGCTGCCGTCGGGGTTCCGCAGGTACGGGTGGTCGGGGTCGACACCGGAGTCGATGACCGCGATGGACACCCCGCTGCCGTCCAGCGGCCGGCCGTCCGCGCCGGTCAGCGTGGCCGCCGCCGCGGCGCCGCGGGTGGCGACGTGGGAGGTCTCCTGCGCGAACTCGATCGGGGTGTTGCCCTCGAGGTAGGTGATCCCGGGCCGGGTGCGCGCGTCCTCGATCTGGCCGGCGGTGCCGGAGGCGACGACCACCCCGATGCGCTCGTACTCGGTGACGGTGCGCATGCCCGTCGCCGCGACCGCCGCACGGGCGGCGGCGACGTCGGTGCCGTGCACCATGACCGTCGTCGGGACGGCGGCCCCGAGCCCGGCGAGCTGGTCGGCCAGGAAGTCCTGCACCGGCGCGAGCGGCGGCTCGGCAGGGGTCGCCTGGGCGGGCGGGGCGAGGAGCGCGCCGGCGACGACGGCGCCGGACACCACCCCGAGCAGACGACGGGACGACGGGTTCATGACGCTCCTCGCGGGTTCCGGCGGCGGACGTGACCGGACAACGAGGGCGGCGCGAAGGGGTTACTCCGGAGTTACGGTCAACTCCACGGGACGGCGATCCGCCGCCCGCCGAGCTCGTGGACGTCCACCTCGACGTCGAACACCTTGCGCAGCAGCTCCGGGGTCATCAGCTCGGCGGTGGGCCCGGCGGCGACGAGGTGGCCGTCGCGCATCGCCACGATCCGGTCGGAGTAGCTGGAGGCGACGTTGACGTCGTGGACCACCAGCACCACGGTGCGGCCCAGCTCGTCGGCCATGCCGCGGAGCATCCGCATCATCTGCACCGAGTGGCGCATGTCCAGGTTGTTCAGCGGCTCGTCGAGCAGGACGTAGTCGGTGCCCTGGCACATCACCATCGCGACGTAGGCGCGCTGCCGCTGTCCGCCGGAGAGCTGGTCCAGGTGCCGGTCGGCCAGCGGGCCGAGCTCGAACCACTCCAGCGCTTCGTCGATCCGGACGCGGTCGTCGGCGGTCAGCCGGCCGCCGGAGTGCGGGAACCGCCCGAAGGCCACCAGCTCCCGGACGGTCAGCCGCACCGTCATCGAGTTCTCCTGGCGCAGCACGGCCAGCCGCCGGGCCAGCACCGGGCCCGGCGTCCGGGCGACGTCCATGCCGTCCACGAGCACCCGGCCGCTGTCGGCGGGCAGCAGCCGCGAGGCGATCGACAGGAGGGTGGACTTGCCGGCCCCGTTGGCGCCGATGAGCGAGGTGATCCCGCCGGCGGGGACGGTGAGGGAGACGTCGTCGACCACGCGGGTGCCGCCGTAGGACTTGCGGACGGACTCGATCTCGATCACTGGCTCTGCTCTCCCACTGGCCCGGTCACTGGCGGGGCTCCCTGACGAGGAGGGCGATGAAGACGATCCCGCCCACGAAGTTGATGACGATGCTCAGGCTGGAGTTGAAGCCGAAGACCTGCTCGAGGATCAGCTGCCCCCCGGCGAGGGCCAGCACCGCCAGCAGCGTCGCACCGGGCAGCACCCAGGCGAGCCGGTGGGTACCGAGCAGTTGGCGGGCCAGGTTGGCCACCAGCAGGCCCAGGAAGGTGATCGGGCCGACCAGCGCGGTCGCCACCGCCACCAGGACGGCCACCGCCAGCAGCGCCAGGTTCACCACCCGGCGGTGCTCCACCCCCAGGTTCAGCGCGGTGTCCCGACCCAGGGCCACGACGTCCAGCCGGGGGAGCAGCCGCCAGACACCGAGCACCACGAGCACGACGACGACGGCGGAGAGCGCCAGCAGCTGCCGGTCGACGCCGTTGAAGCTGGCGAACAGCAGGTCCTGCAGGGTGAGGAACTCGTTGGGGTCGATCAGCCGGGAGACCAGCAGGGTGAGGCTGGTGAACATCCCCCCGAGCACCACGCCGAGCAGCACGAGCACGTAGATGTCGCGCTCGGTGCGGCCGAACAGCGTCTTGTAGAGGATCGCGCCAAAGCCGATCAGCGCGACCACCTCGATCGCGAACCGCAGCCGCGGGTCGGTCTGGGTGATCGTGGCCGCGCCCAGGAAGAAGACCCCGACGGTCTGGATCAGCACGAACAGCCGGTCGAACCCCATGATCTCCGGGGTGAGGATCCGGTTGTTCGTGACGGTCTGGAACAGCACGGTGGAGACCGCGATCGCCACCGCGACGACGAGCATCGCCGCGATCCGCCGGCTGCGCTGCATCAGCGCGTAGTCCCACGAGCCGGTCACGCCGACGGTGAGGAACGCCGCCACGGCGGCCAGGGCGAGGACGGCGAGGACGACCAGCGTGCGCCGGCGGCGGGTGGCGCGCTGCGCCGCGGTGGGGACGGCGGTGCGCCCGGTCGTGCGGGTCATGCGGCGTCCCGGGTGCGCGAGCGGAGCAGCAGGCCGATGAACAGCACGCCGCCGATGACCCCGCCGATGGTGCCGACCGGGATCTCGTACGGGTAGCGGATGGTGCGGCCGAGGACGTCGCAGACCAGGACGAACGCCGCTCCGGTCAGGGCGGTGACCGGCAGCACCCGGCGCAGGTTGTCGCCCATCGCCAGGGTGACCAGGTTGGGCACCACCAGGCCGAGGAAGGGGATCGAGCCCACGGAGACCACCACGATCGCGGTGACCACCGACGCGATGACCAGGCCGATGGTGACCACCCGGGTGTAGGCGATGCCGAGGTTGATCGCGAAGCTCTCGCCCATGCCGGCGACGGAGAACCGGTCGGCGTAGAGGTAGGCGATCACGGTCGCCGCGAGCACCAGGTAGAGCAGCTCGTAGCGCCCGGCCAGGACGCCGGAGAAGTCGCCGTTCATCCAGGCGTCCAGCGACTGGAGGAGGTCGAACCGGTAGGCGAGGAACGTCGCCGCGGCGCTGACGACCCCGCCGAGGAGGATGCCGATCAGCGGCACGACGATCATGTCCGTCAGCACGATCCGGCGCAGCAGCCAGACGAAGAAGAAGGTGCCCGCCAGCGAGAACGCCGTGGCGATCAGCATCTTGCCGAGGACGGACGTGCCGCCGAAGACCAGCGTGGCGACGACGATCCCGAGCCCGACCCACTCGGTCGTGCCGGCGGTCTGCGGCGAGACGAAGCGGTTCCGGGTCAGCGACATCATCACCAGCCCGGCCACCGCCATCGCCGAGCCCGCCAGCAGGATCGCCGCGAGCCGGGGGACGCGGCTGACCAGGAAGACCCGGGCCTGCGCCTCGTCGGGATGGAGCAGGTCCAGGGGCGTCAGGTCGCTGACCCCGATGAACAGGGACGCCACCGATGCCGCCACGAGGGCGAGCAGGGCGACCGCGACGTGCCACCTGCGGACACCACGACGGCGCCCCTCCTCCGGTGCGGTGACCGGAGGAGGGGCGGCGTCGGCCGTGCTGCGTGTCATGAGGATCCGTATCTCGGGTGGAGGGTCACTCCACCGCGGCGGCGATCTCCTCGACCATGGTCTCCACCGACGGCAGGCCGTTCGGGGCGATGTACCAGACCGCCGAGTCGAGGTAGTGGATCTCGCCGGCCTTCGCCGCGTTCGTCCCGCGCACCAGCTCGTTGTCGAGCACCTGCTCGGCGGCGGTGCCGGACTGGCCGATCGCGGCGTCCCGGTCGAGGACGAACAGCATGTCGGGGTTCTGCTCGGCCAGGTACTCGAAGGAGATGGCGTCGCCGTGGTCGGCGGCGGTCAGGTTCTCGTCGGCCGGGGTGACACCCAGCTCGCCGTAGACCAGGCCGAAGCGGGTGTCGGGGCCGTAGGCCGACAACTCGGAGGCGTTGGTCATCACGAACAGCCCGGTGCCGGCGTCCTCGGCGGCCGCCTTCACCTCCGCCACCCGCTCGTCCAGGGCGGCCAGCCGCTCGGTGACCGCGTCCTCCTCGCGGAACACCTCGGCCAGGGCGGTGACCCGCTCCTCGAAGGAGGCGAAGAAGTCGCCGTTGTCGACGGTGAGGTCGATCGTCGGCGCGATGTCGCTGAGCTCGGGGTAGGCGGCGGCGGAGCGGCCGGCGACGATGATCAGGTCGGGCTCCAGGGCGTTGACCGCCTCGTAGTCGGGCTCGAACAGCGAGCCGACCTTGGTGTACTCGTCCCCGCCGAACTTCTCCAGCGACTCGGGGTAGGCCGCCTCGGGCACGCCGGCGACGTCGACGTCGAGGCTGTCGAGCGTGGAGATGACGCCCACGTCGAACACCACGACGGTCTCCGGGTCGACGGGGACCGTCGTCTCGCCCTGCGCGTGGGTGACGGTGACCTCGGCGGCCTCGGTGGCCGGGTCGGCGGCCGCGGCGTCGGCGTCCTCGGACCCGCACGCCGAGAGGGCCAGCACCGCGGACAGGGGGAGGGCGAGGACTGCGAGGGACCGGACGGCGGTACGCATGGATCTCCGATCGATACGGGTAGGCATGCCTAACTAAGGTGCACCTAAGCTGCCACATCGGTTCCAGAGACCAACCACCGGGGGGTCCGGCGGGCCCCCGATCCCGGGAGGCACGGGGCCCGGCGGGAGGATGGACCCCGTGCCGGCACCCGACTTCTCCTGCGGAGGGGCGCGGTGACCGTCGGCCTCGTCGTCGCCGCCACCGTCGTCGCGACGCTCGTGGTCGCGCTCGGACTCGCCTCCACGGCCGCCGGGCGGCAGATCGGCGTCCTGCACCTCGCCGGCGCGGGCCTGCTCGAGGCGGTGCTGGTGGTGCAGGCCGTGCTCGCCGGGGTCGCCATGGCCGGGGGCGACACCCCCGCCGACACCCCCACGTTCCTGGGCTACCTGTCCGGTGTGCTGCTCATCCCGGTCGCCGGCGTGCTGTGGGCGCGGGCCGAGCGCACCCGCTGGGCCGGCACCGTCCTGGCGGTGGCGGCCGCCGCCGTCGGCGTCATGGTGTGGCGGCTGCTGCAGCTGTGGGAGGCCACCGGTGCGTGAGCGCGGGCTCGGGCGGCCGGCGGAACCGGCTCCCGCGGGTGGCACGGCCGGACCGGCACGCGTGCTGGTGCTCGTCTACGGCATCTTCACCCTCGCGGCGGGGGCCCGCGCCGGCGTGCAGCTGGCCACCCGCTTCGACGAGGCACCGGTGGCCTACCTGCTGTCGGCGCTGGCCGCCGCGGTCTACGCGGTCGCCACCGTCGGGCTGGCCCGCGGTGGGCGCCGTGGACGGCGGACCGCGCTGGCCGCCATCGTGGTCGAGCTGATCGGCGTCCTGGTCGTGGGCACGCTGTCGCTGGCCGACCCGGCGGCCTTCCCCGACGAGACGGTGTGGTCCGGCTACGGCCGGGGCTACGGGTACGTGCCGCTCGTCCTGCCGGTCGCGGGCCTGCTCCTGCTCCGGCGCACCGGCGACCGGCGGGAGCCGGCGGCCGGCTGACCGGCCCGGGCTCAGAAGTCGCCGCCGCCGAAGTCCCCGCCGAAGTCGCCGCCGCCGAAGTCGCCCCCGCCGTAGTCGCCGCCGTCGTAGCCGCCGCCGGGATCGCCCCAGCCACCGGCGCCCTCCTCGTAGCCCGCGGCGTAGGCCTCCTCGTCGCCGCCACCGAACAGCCCGCCGTCACCCAGGCCGGTGTCGAAGAGCGCGTCGGCGACCGCGCTGCCGATCACCAGCCCGCCGATGGTGCCCAGCAGACCGCCGCCGACCATGCCGCCGATCCCCGGACCGCCGTAGCCCCCGCCGTACCCGTAGCCGGGGCCGTAGCCACCGCCGGCGCCGTAGCCACCGCGGCCCGGACCGCTGAACGTGCGCTCCATGAAGCCCGGCTGCCGCAGCTCGGCGCGGGTGGCGGCGCGGGCGAGGGTCCGGGGGTCGTCCCCGGCCGGCCGTTCACCGGCGGGGACGGCGTCGGCCAGCTGGGCCAGCACCTGCCGGCGCTGCTCGGGCGTCAGCTGCTCGAACGCCTCCGCGTGCGCCTGCTCGATCTGGTCCGGCGGCGCGGTGCGCAGCAGGTAGCGGTAGCGCTCCAGCGCCTGCTCGTCGGCCGAACCGGCTGCGGCCGGCCGGGCGGGGCGCTCGTCGTCGGCGTACCAGCCGCCGTCGCGCCGGTCGTACCCCCGGCCATGGCTCTGGCCGTACCCCTGGCCGTAGCCCTGGCCGTACCCCTGGCCGTAGCCCTGGCCGTACCCCTGGCCGTAGCCGCCGTCGTCGCGCCGTCTGCGGCCGAAGAGCCGGTCGAGCAGTCCCATGGCGTCCCTCCTCGCGTCCGGAGCGTGCGCACCCCGCCGCAGTCGGTGCCCCGGATCCGGCCGGAGGAACCGCGGGTCAGCTCTCGCCGCTGCGCAGCAGCCCGTACGCGCCGCGGTGGAACAGCAGCGGACGGCGGTCGGGGGCGGCCCCCAGGTCGAGCACCCGCGCCACGACGATCGTGTGGTCGCCGCCGTCGTACTCCGCCCACAGCTCGCCGTCGATCCAGGCCACCACGTCCTCGAGCACGGGGGAGCCGTGGGCACTGGCCCGCCAGGGGACGCCGGCGAACTTGTCGGCGCCGGACCGGGCGAAGTTCTGCGAGACGGCGTCCTGCCCCTCGGACAGCACGTTGACGCAGAACCGCCCGATCTCGCGCAGCCGCGCCCAGGTGCGCGAGGTGCGCGCGGGGGCGAGGGCGACCAGCGGCGGATCCAGGGACAGCGAGCTGAAGGACTGGCAGGTGAAGCCGATCGGCCCGTCGGGGGTGTCCGCGGTGACCACGGTGACCCCGGAGGCGAAGTGGCCGAGCACGTCCCGCATCACCCGGGGGTCCACGATCCGCGGCGGCTCGGACACCGCGTCGGCCGTCATCCGCGCTCCCCGGCCGCGCGCGGCACCGACCGGCCCCCGGCGCGGTACAGCGAGCTCGGCAGCTCGTGCCCGACGGCCTGCTCGGTGATCCGGGCGGCCGTCAGGAGGCCGTCGAGGTCCAGCCCGGTGCGGACCCCGGACTCCTCCAGCATGTAGACCAGCTCCTCCGTCGCGATGTTGCCGCTGGCCCCCGGGGCGAACGGGCAGCCGCCCAGCCCGCCGACCGACGCGTCCAGCTGGGTGACCCCCGCCAGCACCGCGGCGAGCGCGTTGGCCTGGCCGGTGCCCCGGGTGTCGTGGAAGTGCACGCCCACGGCGACGCCCGGGCAGGCCCGGCGGACCGCGTCGAGGAGGGTGACCACGCGCAGCGGCGTCGTCGTCCCGATGGTGTCGCCGAGGCAGAGCTGGTCGGCGCCGGCGGTGACCGCGGCGCGGGCGACGTCGACCGTGCGGGTCACCGGGGTGCGGCCGTCGAACGGGCAGTCCCAGGCGGTCGCGATGATCACCTCGAGGGAGCCGCCGGCCCCGTGGGCGAGGGCGGCGATATCCCCGACCGCGGCCAGCGCCTCGGCCGTGCTCCGCCCGGCGTTGGCCCGGCTGTGCCCGTCGGCGGCGGAGACGACGTACTCCAGGTCGGCGACGCCGGCGTCCACGGCCCGGACGGCGCCGCGGGGGTTGGCCACCAGGGCCGACCAGTGGACCTCCGGCCAGCGGCTCAGCTCGGCGGCCACCTGGTCGGCGTCGGCGAGCGCGGGCACGGCCTTCGGCGACACGAACGACGTCACCTCGATCCGGCGGACGCCGGTGGCCACCAGCGCCTCCAGCATCTCCAGCTTGGCCTCCAGGGGCACGGGGGCCTCCAGCTGGAGCCCGTCGCGCATGCCCACCTCGCGGACGTCGACCGACGCGGGCAGCACCAGGTCGAACTCGGACATCTGCGTCTCCTCGGCGTCGGGAACGGGTACCACCGCATCCTCCACCCACGGCGGGCGGTCCCTCGATCGGGCGGTCCGGGTCCCTGGCAGCCGATCCGGGGAGCAGACCGTCGGACCCGTCCCGCAAGATGAGTGCAGCACGGGAGGTGTGGAGTGAGCGAGGCGGCCGGCACGCTGCCCCCGGCGGATCGGCGGAGCGCCTTCGCCAACGCGCCGATGGGGATCGCGTTGACGACCCCTGCGGGCGTCCTGGTGGACGTCAACCCCGCCCTGGCGGAGATGGCCGGCCGCGCCCCGGCGGAGCTGCACGGGCGCTCGGTGCTGGACCTGGTGCACCCGGACGCCGCCGCCGCCGCTCAGGAGGCGCACGCCACCCTGACCGCCCGGCCCGACCGGCCGATGCGGCACGAGACCCGGCTGACGCGGGCGGACGGCTCCGACGTACCGGTGCAGATCACCGCCTCGTGGGTGGCCGAGACCGACGGCCAGGCCGCGCACCTGGTCCTCATCGTCGAGGACATCACCGAGCGCAAGGCGCTCGAGGCGCAGCTGGTGCACCGTTCGCTGCACGACCCGCTCACCGGGCTGCCGAACCGGTTGCTGTTCCACGACCGGCTCCGGCACGCCCTCGACCGCGGGCACCGGGAGAACACCCCCACCTGCGTGCTGATCATCGACCTGGACGGCTTCAAGGCGATCAACGACGAGCTGGGGCACCCGATGGGTGACCGGGTCCTCGTGTCCTTCGCCGATCGGTTGCGCTCGGTGCTGCGGGCCAGCGACACCGCAGCCCGGCTGGGTGGCGACGAGTTCAGCATCGTCTGTGAGAACACCGAGCGGGCCGACGCCGAGGCGCTGGCCGACCGGCTGCGCACGACGGTCACCGAGCCGCTGGAGCTCGACGGCGCCCGGGTGCCCGTGGGCATCAGCATCGGCATCGGCACCGCGCTGGGCGGCGAGGAGCCCGGAACCGTCGACGAGCGGGTGGTGCGGGCCGCCGACGACGACATGTACGCCGACAAGGCGCGCCGCCGGTCGGCCCGCCGCGGCTGAGCCGGGGTCCGGCCCGCTCAGCCCTCGGCCCAGGCGGTGACCCGGGGCAGCCGGGCGAACACCGCCGTGACGACGGGCAGCACGCAGGCGAGGACGACGAACGCGGCGACGCCGAACCGGCCCCCCTCGTCCAGGGTCAGCAGGCCGGCGACCAGGGCGGCCAGCAGCACGCCGACGGCGGCCAGCGCCGAGACGAACAGCAGCCCGGCCGCACGGTTCTGCAGCACGCGGACCCCGCCGACGACGAGGCCGACTGCGCACGGCAGGCCCAGGGTGAGGACCGTCGTCGCGGCGTCGTCCTCCCCGTCCAGCATCATCACGAGCATGAGGAGGGAGCCCAGCGCGGTCAGGCCGCCGGTGACGATGCCCAGCACGCCGGCCGCGGTGACCACGCCCGGGCGGGCTTCACCGGGAGCTCGGCCGACCCACCCCGGGGGTGCGTACGGCGGCTGCCCGTACGGCGCGTAGCCGTAGGGCGCCTGGCCGTACGGCGGCTGCCCGTAGCCGGCCTGCCCGTACGGCGCCTGGCCGTACGGAGCCTGGCCGTACGGAGCCTGGCCATACGGAGCCTGGCCATACGGAGCCTGGCCATACGGAGCCTGGCCATACGGAGCCTGCCCGTACGGAACCTGGCCGTAGCCGGGCTGGCCGAACGGCGCCTGGCCGTACGGGGCCTGGCCGTACGGGGCCTGGCCGTACGGGGGCTCGCCCGGCTGCTGGGGGCCGGGCTGACCGCCGGGCGGGGACGCCCAGTGCTGAGGGTCGCTCATGCCCGTCAGTCTGCCCGCCTCCCCGGCCGGACCCGGTGCCGACGCGGATGGGCTCACCCGCGCGAGCGGTCCCGGCCGCGCTGCGCGCGCCGGCTACCCGCCGAGTGCGGCGCCGACGACGGCGCGGGCCTCCTCCTGGACCTGCGCGAGGTGCTCGGGGCCGCGGAAGGACTCGGCGTAGATCTTGTAGACGTCCTCGGTGCCGGACGGGCGCGCGGCGAACCAGGCGTTCTCCGTCGTCACCTTGAGCCCGCCGATGGGCGCGTCGTTGCCCGGCGCCCGGGTGAGCTTCGCCGTGATCGGCTCGCCCGCCAGCTCGGTCGCCGAGACCGCCTCGGGGGAGAGCTTCCCGAGGGCCGCCTTCTCCTCGCGGGAGGCCGGGGCGTCGATGCGGGCGTAGGCGGACTCGCCGAAGTGGTCGGTGAGCTGCCGGTGCAGCTTGGAGGGCGACCGGCCGGTCACGGCCTGGATCTCCGCGGCCAGCAGGGCGAGCAGGATGCCGTCCTTGTCCGTCGTCCAGACGCTGCCGTCCCGGCGCAGGAAGGAGGCGCCGGCGGACTCCTCGCCGCCGAAGCCGACCGAGCCGTCCAGCAGCCCCGGCACGAACCACTTGAACCCGACCGGCACCTCGACCAGCGTCCGGTCGAGGTCGGCCACGACCCGGTCGATGAGCGAGCTGGACACCAGCGTCTTGCCGACGGCGACGTCCTTGGCCCAGCCGGGGCGGTGGCTGAGCAGGTAGGCGATCGCCACCGCGAGGAAGTGGTTCGGGTTCATCAGCCCGCCGTCGGGGGTCACGATGCCGTGCCGGTCGGCGTCGGCGTCGTTGCCGGTGGCGATCTGGAACTCGTCCCGCCGGGCGACCAGCGAGGCCATCGCCGACGGGGAGGAGCAGTCCATCCGGATCTTGCCGTCCCAGTCCAGCGTCATGAACCGCCACGTGGGGTCGACCAGGGGGTTGACCACCGTGAGGTCGAGCCGGTGGCGCTCGGCGATGGCGGCCCAGTAGTCGACGCTGGCACCGCCGAGCGGGTCCGCGCCGATCCGCACGCCGGCGTCGCGGATCGCGTCGAGGTCGACGACCTGGGGGAGGTCGTCGACGTAGCTGCCGAGGAAGTCGTAGGACTCGGCGGCGGAGCGGGCCTGGTCCAGCGGCACCCGGCGCACCCCGCTCAGCCCGGCGCGCAGCAGCTCGTTGGCCCGCCCGGCGATCCACCCGGTGGCGTCGGTGTCCGCGGGGCCGCCGCTCGGCGGGTTGTACTTGAACCCGCCGTCGCGCGGCGGGTTGTGCGAGGGAGTGACGACGACGCCGTCGGCCAGCCCCGAGCTGCGGCCGGCGTTGGCCCGGAGGATGGCGTGGCTGATCGCCGGGGTCGGGGTGTACCGCCCGCCGGCGTCGACCAGCACCGTCACGTCGTTGGCGGCCAGCACCTCGAGTGCCGTCGCCCAGGCCGGCTCGGAGAGCGCGTGGGTGTCCCGGCCCAGGAAGAGCGGCCCGTCGTAGCCCTGCTCCGCGCGGTACTCGCAGATCGCCTGGGTGGTGGCGAGGATGTGCGCCTCGTTGAACGCGGCGTCGAACGCCGACCCCCGGTGGCCGGAGGTGCCGAACACCACCTGCTGCGCGGGCTCCGCCGGATCGGGCTCGACCGTGTAGTAGGCGCTGACCAGCGACGCGACGTCGATCAGGTCGGCGGGCTGGGCAGGCTGTCCGGCACGGGCGTCGCTCATGCCGTTGATCTTGGCGCGCCCGCGCCGTCCGCGCGATATCTGCGGGGTCAGCCAGCCCGGCGCGGCTCTCCGCGGTAGGTGCCGAACTGCCAGACGTTGCCTTCGGGGTCGCGGATCGTCACGTCCCGGGAGCCGTAGTCGGTGGTGTGCGGGGCCCGGAGGATCTCCGCGCCCGCGGCGACGGCCCGGGCGTGCACGGCCTCCGGGTCGTCGGTGACCACGTAGGCGCCGGTCGAGCCCTGCCGCACCGGCCACTGGCCGCCGTCGTCGCGCTCGGAGCCGAGCATGACGCCGCCGCCCTCGGGCCAGTCGAGCTGGGCGTGGTCGACCCGGTCGCCCTCGCCGTACACGACCGTCTCCTCGAACCCGAGGACGTCCACGAGGAAGCGGATGAGCCCCCGGGCGTCGCGGGCCCGGAAGGCCGGCCAGACCACGGGGGCCGGCGTTGCCTGCTGGTCGGTCTGCTGCGGTGTCGTCGTCATGGCGTCGACAGTGCCGTGCTCATGGCGCGGGTGTCTTGTACGTATCCGAACTCCGCCGCGAGCCAGCGGGTGGGCGGCAGGCCGGAGAAGGCCCGCCACTCCCGGGTGAGGTGGGCCTGGTCGGCGAATCCGCCGGCCACCGCCAGCGACGCCAGGTCCGGCGCCCCGCCGGCCGCGACCCGGGACGCCAGGGCGCGCCGGGCCCGGTCGAAGCGCACCACCCGGGCCGCCTCCTTGGGCCCCAGGCCCGTCTCGGCGCGGAACCGCTGCTCCAGGTACCGGGCCGACCAGCCGGTCCGCCGGGCCACCTCGGCAACCGGCAGCCGCCCGCCGGCCGCGGTGGTCAACCGCCAGGCCTCGGCCACCTCGGGCGGTGGACCGGCCCCCGGGCGCAGCCGCCGTCGCAGGACCTGCTCCAGGGCGGCGAACCGGCCCGCCCACCCGTCGGCCGCCCGGACCCGGTCGGTCAGCTCGGTGCCCGCCGGGCCCAGCAGCTCCTCGAGCGGCACGTCGACCGAGGCCAGCTCGCCGGCCGGGCAGCCGAGCAGGGCCCGGGCGCCGAGCGGGGTCAGCGACAGCTGGACGCCGGCCTGCCGGCCGGGATGGACGATCCGGGCCGGGCGGGTGTGCAGCCCGCCGACGATCGTGTCGAACCGGCCGGGGGACTGCGCCGGGTCCGGGTGCGCGGCCAGCTCCAGCGGCTCGTCCAGGGTGACGACGACGGTCAGCCAGGGGGAGGGCAGGCCCAGGTGCTCACCGGGCGGGAGGCCCTCGTGCCGGTAGCCGACCGCCGCGGCGATGTACGGGCGCAGCGCGGGGTGCAGCGGGTGCACCACCGACTCCTGCCGCACGGCGCCATGCTGGCACCGGAGCGGTCCGCGCTCCAGGGCAGCGGGCGCGCTCAGGAACGGCGGCTCCCGGGGCGAGCGACCGTGCCCGCCGGACTCAGTAGCCGGTGGACGCCGCCACCCCGAACAGCAGCCCGAGCACCAGGAGACCGACCCCGATCCAGCCCAGCACGATGCCGGCCGTCGCCATGCCGGACCCGGACTCGCCGCGCTCCTGGATCTGGCGCTTGGCGGTGTATCCGAAGACCAGCGCCAGGATGCTGCCGACCCAGTACAGCCAGAGGATGCCCAGCACCAGCGAGGCGATCGCCATGCCGTTGGTGCGCTGCGGCGGGGCGTACGGGTAGCCGCCGTACGGCTGACCGTAGGGCCGCGGGTACCCGCTCCCGGGTGGAGGCGGAGGACCCGGGTACCCGCCGGCCGGCGGGTAGCCGGCGTAGGGGGCCTGCTCCTGCCCCCAGGCCGCCGGAGCCGGCCTGCCGTACGGGTCGCCGGCGGCGGGCTGACTCGGACCGGGGTGTGTCATCTACTCGCTCCTGGGGTGTACGTCCGGAGCGACGTCGGTCCCCGGGCGGTCGCCACCATCGTGGCGGCCGGCGGCGGCCGGAGGGACGCGGCGCGCGGCGCGACCACCCGGACTGGGGAGTCGCAGCGCCCGCGCCCGCGCGCGTGGGGCGCGCTCGCGGCGACTACCTGCACACGGCACTGGCCGCACTCATGAACGGTGATCGCCGCGCCGGGGACATGCGCTCGCACGCGGAACGGCAGGTCGACACGCTCGTCGCGCTGCCCAGTGGAGCGCTGGACGGTGGCGGACTGCCGACCGGTCGGGGTGAACGGCCGCACCTCCGGGTCACCATCGACCTGATGGCGCTGTGCGCCGAACGAGGGGCTGCGGGCTTCGCGGGCGGTTCCCTGGGATGGGCCGGTCCGATCAACGCGGAGACGGCGAGACGGCTGGCGTGCGATGCCGGCGTCGCACGCATCCTCACCGGCCCGAGCGGGCTGCCGCTCGACGTCGGCCGCGAGCAGCGGACCAGGAGCACGGCCATCCGCCGGGCGATCGAGATCCGCGACGAGCATCGCGTGTTCGCCGGCTGCGACGCCCCGCCCGAGTGGTGCGACGTCCACCACGTCGTGCACTGGGCGCACGGCGGGCCGACGAGCTGCGAGAACGGGGGCGCTGCTCTGCGAGCGGCACCACACCAGCTGCCACGAGGGCGGGTTCACCATCCGTCGGGATCCCGGCACCGCCCGATGGCACACCTACCGGCCGGACGGCACCGAGATCCTCCGCCGCGCCGGCCCCTGACTCCTCGGCGGCCCGGCCCGCTCGCTGTGGCTACCCGCGTGGGGAGTACATGATGACCGCGACGCCGACGAGGCAGAGCAACGCGCCGGCGACGTCGTACCGGTCGGGCCGGAACCCGTCGACGACCATGCCCCAGGCCAGCGAGCCGGCCACGAAGACGCCGCCGTAGGCGGCGAGGATGCGGCCGAAGTTGGCGTCGGGCTGGAGGGTGGCGACGAAGCCGTAGAGGCCCAGCGCCACCACGCCGGCGCCGATCCAGGCCCAGCCGCGGTGCTCCCGGACCCCCTGCCAGACCAGCCAGGCCCCGCCGATCTCGGCGAGCGCGGCCAGGGCGAAGAGGACCAGCGACCGGGTGACGGTCACTCCTCGACCGCGGCCAGGAAGCGTCGCAGCGTCTCCAGGAACACCTCGGGCTGCTCCGAGTGCACCCAGTGCCCGGCGTTCTTGACCTTCACCAGCCGGGTGGCGGGGAAGAGCGCGTCCATGTGCGGCCGGTCCTCGGGCAGCACGTAGTGCGAGTTCGCCCCCGCGATCCACAGCACGGGCCCGTCGAAGGTGGCGCCGGGCGGCGGCTCGGGAAAGCCCCGCAGCTCGCCGAGGTCGCGCTCGAGCAGCTCCAGGTTCAGCCGCCAGCGCCAGCCGTCGTCGTCCCCCACCCCTTCCCGGACCAGGCTCTGCAGCAGGAAGCTGCGCACCATCCGGCTGGGAACGGCGGTGCGCAGAGCGGCGTCGGCGTCGGCGCGGGAGTCCAGCGACCCCAGGTCCACCTCACGCATCGCGGTGATGAAGGCGGCGAACGGCGACGCCTCCTCGTCGGGGTCCTCGGTGCGGCCGCCCTGCAGCGGGTACTCGACCGGGGCGATGTCCACGACCACCAGTGCCCGCAGCAGCTCCGGCCGGCGCAGCGCCAGCTGCATCGCCACCTTGCCGCCCATCGAGTGCCCGACGAGCGTGACCGGCTCCCCGAAGGACGCCAGCTCGGCGGCGACCATCCCGGCCATGTCGACGTAGTCGATGCGCTCGGTCCACGGGGAGTGCCCGTGGTTGGGCAGGTCGAGCAGGGTCACCCGGTGGTCCTCGGACAACCCCTTGGCGATGGTCGTCCAGTTCTTGCCCTGGCCGAACAGGCCGTGCACGAAGACGACGCGCGGGCCGGCCTCGCCGAGCGTCCGGGCGGCCAGGGCTTCGTCGGGGTTCTCCGTCACCGGGCGATTCCACCAGAGCGGGCAGCGCCGCGCGCCGCCCGGCCGCGATCAGTCCAGCACGACCTCCGTCTCGCCGGTCTCGGCGTCCAGCGTGATGGCACCGTTCTGGAAGTCGGTCCGGCTACCGCCCTCGACGTCGTAGACCCCGCTCACCGGGTAGCCGAGCGGCCCCAGCTCCCAGTCCATCTGCCCCCAGCGGGCCCAGATCGGCCCGTAGACCTCGTGCGCCCCGGTGGCCGGCGTGAAGTAGATCGAGGCGCCACCGGGCCGGGAGAAGTTCTGGTAGCGCCCGACCCCGTCGGGCGAACCCAGCTCCCCGGTGGTCGGGTAGCCCAGGGGCCCGAGCTCGTAGCGCAGCGCCCCGTAGCGCGCACGGATCGCCCCGTAGATCTCGTACGCCCCGGTCGACGGGCTGAAGTAGATGGTCCCGGGCCGGGCGAAGTTCTGGTAGCGCCCGATCCCGTCGGGCGAGCCCAGCTCCCCGGTGGTCGGGTAACCCAGGGGCCCGAGCTCGTAGCGCAGCGCCCCGTAGCGCGCACGGATCGCCCCGTAGATCTCGTGCGGCCCGGTCGACGGGCTCCAGTAGATCGTCCCGGGCCGGGCGAAGTTCTGGTACGCGCCGACGCCGTCCGGGGAGTGCCGCTCCCAGTCCACCGGCACCCCCAGCAGCCCGCTCTCCTGACCCAGCGCCCCGTAGCGCGCCTCGATCGCCGACCAGTGGACCGAGACCCCCAGCCGCTCCCCGGCCTGCGCCCGCTCCGCGATGACCGGCCACAGGTTGGCCCGGCAGCCCTGCAGGGAGATCGACTGCTGCTGCATCACCCAGGCGGTGCGCCTCGGGGTGGGGCAGTCGGTGTGCGGGATGCCGATCCAGTGCCCGATCTCGTGCAGGATCACGTAGCGCTGGTAGGACGCCAGGTCGTGCGGCCAGGCGTCGGTGCCGAACCGCCAGCGCTCGTCGTTGATGTAGACCGAGCGCCCCACCCGGCAGCTCCACTGGGCGCTGCAGCCGGGCGCCGCGGCCGCGACCACCGCCGGGGAGGCGAGGATCAGGTCGAAGTCGCTGCCCGAGGCCACCTCCTGGAACGCCACGGTGCCGCCGAGGGCCCACCCGCGGGGGTCGGAGAGCGCGTCACGGGCGACCGTCGCGAAGGTGCCGAGGTCGCCGGCGACGACGCCTTGCGAGGACACGGTGTAGGTCACCGTCCGCTCCGCGGCCGAGGCGCCGGACGGGACCAGCAGCACCGCCGACAGCGCGACGAGGACGGCGAGGAGGAGACGAGCAGCTCGGGTCATGAGGGCCTCCGGCGCGGACCGGTCGTCCACGCGCAGGTCGACGTCGGAGCCGGTGCCCGGCGGACGCTCCCGGACCGGTGCCGGCTTCTGCCGGGAACCGGTCTACCGCATCCGGGCCCGCCGGAGAAGGGGGTCCCGAGGGCGCCGCCGCGACGGCGCGCTCGGCACCTGCGGGGCCTCGTCGGTCCCCGCCTCTACCGTGCCGGGGGATCCACGAGGGGGACGCACATGCCAGGACGACGCCGCAGCGCCAGCAGCGGCCGAAGCACGAGCAGCACTCCGCGCACCCGCCGGACGGCGGCGAAGGCCGCGCCGAAGAATGCCGCGCCGCGCCGGGCGGCCCCCAAGAAGGCCGCACCCGAGCTGCCGACCGCCCGGCCGGGGGAGCGGGTCTGGGTGCTGGCCGTGCCGTTCCGCGCGCCGGCACCGGGGGCCGTCTGGCACCCGGGTCTCCAGGCGCACGTGTGGGTGGGCCCGGAGCTGCCGGCCGAGCTGGCACCGTACGACCCGCCCGCCTACAGCCTGGAGCGGTTCCTCGAGGACCAGCTGAACGAGGAGCCCCGGCCGATCCCCCCGGCGCGTCCGCTGACCCCGCGGGCGCAGCAGTGCGACGGCGCCGACGTGATCGCCGAGCACGCCGCGGCCGGTGGGCGGGTGTTCCTGCTCGGGGACGACCCGGGAGTGGGCAAGACGGGCACGGCGATCCTCGCCGTGAAGGCGGTCGCGGAGCAGCGGGACGTCCGCACCGTGCTGGTGATCGCCGACCGGCCCGCCGCCATCACCATCCCGCACTGGGCCCGCTCGATCGCCGGCTTCGGCGACGGCGGTCTGCGCTGGTGCGTCACCACCTGGGACCGGCTGGGCAAGGTGGCGAAGCTCCGGTTCGACGTCGTCGTCGCCGACGAGGCGCACATGGTGCGGCACACGACGACCCAGCGGTGGAAGCACTGGAAGGCCGTCTCCGGCGCCGCGCGGGTCAAGGGCGCCCCCTACGTGCTGGCCGCCACGGCCACCCCCGCCCACACCCCGCTCGAGCTGCCGTACCTGGCCCCGGAGTTCGCTGCCCGGCACGGCGAGTCGATCCGGGAGTGGGCCGACCTGCCGGTCGCGCTCGACCGGCACACGTTCCACGTGGAACGTGGGCGCTACGGCTGGCAGTGGACCGAGGACGCCGACGAGCGCCGGGCCGACCTCGCCCGGCTGCAGTCCTGGCTGGCCCGTGCCGAGCCGCCGGCCACCCTGCACCGGCCGGCGCCGTGGGGGCCGGTGTCGGTCACCGGCACCCCGGTGCTGCTGACGCCGGCCGAGCGGTCCTCCTACGAGGCGGAGTGGTCGGAGTTCCGGGCGGAGATGCAGCTGGCCCGGCGCGGGCGGCAGACGGCGCGGGGCCGGGCGGCGCTGCTGCGCTTCCGGCAGAAGGCCGGGCTGATCCGCGTGCAGGCCACCGTCGACTGGATCAAGGCGCAGGTGGAGGCCGAGCGGCAGGTCGCCGTGTCGGTGGAGTTCGTCGAGACAGCGGCCGACCCCATCCGGGAGGCGCTGCTCGACGCCGGCATCCCGGTCGCCGGAATCTACGGCCGCGACCGGTTCGACGTCGAGGCCGAGCGGCTGCGGTTCCAGCGGGGCGAGGCGGCGGTCTGCGTCTTCACGGTCACCGCGTCGATCAGCCTGCACGCCGGGGAGCTGCTGCCCGACGGCTCGACGGCGTCCGAGCTGCCCCGCGTGGGGCTGTTCCACCAGCCGCGGTTCTCCGGCATCCAGGCCCGCCAGGTGACCGGCCGGACGCACCGGGACGGGAAGACCTCGCCGTGGCGGGTGGCGTTCGCCGCCGACACCGTGGAGGAGCAGGTGGCCCGCGTGATGGTGGAGCGGCTGGCGGTCAGCGGATCGGCCGCGGGTGCCGACACCAGCTCGCTGCAGGAGATCGCCGAGCTGCTGGACGCCGACTGGCTGCCGGCCGCCGCGCTGACCGAGGGCTGAGCGCTCCTCCCCGATCGACCCGGTCCGGACGGTCCGTCAGCCGGAGAGGTCTCGGAATGCCGACTGCGCGTACCGGCCCAGGTGCATGTCGGACGTGCCGTACTCGTATTCGATGGCGGTGAGCCGCTTGAAGTAGGAGCCGATCGCGAGCTCGTGGGTCATGCCCATGCCGCCGTGCAGCTGCACCGCGCTCTGCCCGACGAAGCGGGCCGCGCGGCTGACCGTGACCTTGGCGGCCGAGGCGGCGCGCGCCCGTCCCGGCCCGGTCGTTCAGGTAGCGCAGCGGCGCCACGGCCTGCCAGTTCTCCCCGCTGACGTAGCCGTCCAGGGGTGGGGCGAAGCCGGCGAGCGGTCCGCCGGGGCGGGTGGCGTGCGGCTGGTAGGCGCGCCCGCGTGGCCCGGCGGCCTCCAGCAACAGCGCGGTCAGCGTCTGGCTCAGCTCCGTGCCGACGATCTTGAGCATCGAGGCGGCGGTCCCCGGGTTCCTCCCCTCGGCCGCGGTGGACATGACGCGGAACTCCAGCACCTCGAGCACGTCGACTCAGATCCCCGGGAGAGGCTCGGAGTTATCGTCCACTCTCTTTGCCGACCGTCAACGGTCAGGACTGACTGGCCGCAGATTCCTTGAGTGGTGGAACGGCGCCCCCCGAACCGCGGCCGCACGCGGGCGGGGATCATCAGAGGCATGCGGCGGGAGGCGAGCATCCTGCATCTGGACCTGGATGCCTTCTTCGCCGCCGTCGAGCAGCGGGACAAGCCGTCGCTGCGCGGGCGGCCGGTCGTGGTCGGCGGGGTCGGGGGGCGCGGCGTCGTCGCGACGGCGTCCTACGAGGCGCGGGCCTACGGGGCCCGCTCGGCGATGTCCACGGCGGAGGCCCGCCGGCGCTGCCCCTCGGGGACGGCGTTTCTCGGCGGCCGGTTCGCCGCCTACCGGCGGACCTCCGACGTCGTCATGGAACTCCTCCGCGAACTCTCCCCGCTGGTCGAGCCGGTCTCCATCGACGAGGCGTACGTCGACCTCGCGGCGGGCCCCGGTCACGACCTCTCTGTTTCCGGTGTGACGGAATTGGGCCGAAGGCTCAAGGAGCGCATCGCGGTGGCCACCGGGGGCGTCACCGGGTCGGTCGGCATCGGCAGCTCGAAGCTCATGGCCAAGATCGCCTCCGACCTCGACAAGCCCGACGGTCTCGTCGTCGTCCCACCGGGTGGCGAGCTCGAGGTGCTGCACCCGTTGCCGGTCACCCGCCTCGGCGGGGTCGGCCCCGCGACGGCGGAGCGGTTGCACCAGGTGGGGGTGAAGACGGTCGCCGACCTGGCGGCGAAGTCACTGCCCGACCTGGTGGCGCTGGCGGGGCGCGCCCACGGCGCGGGCCTCCACGCCCTGGCCCGGGCGGAGGACGATCGCGCCGTCGTCCCGGACCGGGAGGTGAAGTCGGTGTCGCACGAGGAGACGTTCGAGCGCGACCTCACCGACCTCGACGTCCTCGGGCGGGAGATCGACTCGATGGCGACCCGGGTGGGCAGCCGGCTGCGGACCTCCGCGTACTCGGGACGGACCGTCACGGTGAAGCTGCGGCGGTACGACTTCACCACGATCACCCGCTCCCAGACGCTACCCCAGCCCACCGACGACCCCCGGCTGATCGCCGCGACCGCCCGCCGCCTGCTCAGCGAGGCCGGCACGAGCGGCGGGCTGCGGCTGCTCGGTGTCGGGGTCTCCGGGCTCTCGCTCTACGCGCAAGGGGACCTGTTCGCCGACGACGAGGAGGTCCCCGAGGAGGCGCCCGCAGCCGCCCGTCCGGAGCTCCCCGCCGAGGATGCGGAGCTCCCGGCCGAGAAGCGCTGGTGGCCCGGGCAGGACGTACGGCACGAGGAGCTGGGGGCGGGCTGGGTGTGGGGCCGCGGGCTCGGCCGGGTGACGGTGCGCTTCGAGGGGCCCACGACGCCGCCCGGGCCGGTGCGCACGCTGGCCGCCGACGACCCGTTCCTGCAGCCCTCCGATCCTCCCGACTGGCGGGCGCAGGGCTGACCAGCCCCGGAACCGCGAAACGGCACCGCCCGGGGGTCCCCGGGCGGCGCCGTCCGTCGTGCGGCGGGTGCTACTTCTGCTTCGCCACCGAGCTGACGCACTGGCCCTGGTTGCGGAAGGACGGGTTGTTGAAGGTGGCCCAGCCGCCCTTCTTGCACTCGTCCTTGCTCACCGGCGGCGGGGTGTCCCGGATGCCGTCCCCATCGCAGTCGCCGTGGCCGTACATGGATCCGAAGGTCTCGTCGGTGGCCTGGTCCCAGACCGACAGGCACTCGTTGGCGGCTCCCAGCGCCTGCACGTCGTACGGCGTCTCGTTCACCGCGAAGATCACGATGCTCCACTCGCTGGGCAGGTCCGCCGGCCCGGCACTGTTGCCGCTGATCACGAAGTCCGCCTGGTCGGCGAGCAGGTAGTCACCCTTGGTGTTCCAGGTGACGTTGTCGGAGATGACGCCGGACCCGCCGTCGATGTATCCGCCGGTGCGCAGCGTGTGGAAGGTGTTCCCGGTGACCGCCAGGCCGGAGACGTTGTTGTTCGTCCACGCCCGGTTGGTCACCCACTTGCCCATCGGACCGGTCTGAGCGGGCCCGTAGATGGTGTTCCTGGAGATCGTGACGTCGTCGGCGCCGTTGATGCCGATGAACTCGCCGCGCACCGGTGTCGCGCTGGTCAACTCGATGCCGGAGATGGTGGCTCCGCTGCCGCCGGCAAGGACGGTGAAGGTCCGGGCGTTGGCGCCGGTCTGCGTCAGCAGGACGCCGGCGTCAGCGGTGATCGTGACGTCCTTGTTGATCGCGGTAGCGCCGGTGACCGACAAGTGCTCGGTGATGCGCACCGTGTCGCCGGCCGCGGCGGCCGCCACCGCCGCGGCGATGGAGGTGTAGTCGCAGTCGGTGGCGCAGACGGTCATCGTCCGAGGGGCGTCGTCGGCGGTGGCGACGGACGGCAGTCCGACGACGGCGGCGGCGCTGACGACAGCTCCGGCGAGAAGAGCGTGGCGCATGGACAAGAATGGCTCCCGGACGGGCGTGGACCGCGGCCCGAGTGCCGCAGTGCTGCCGCGGCAGCCTCGGGTACCGGAACGCCGATGTCAACGATCCCCTGGGGAGAAACGCCCGCTCAGGGGCTGGAGGGAATGACGTGACGGAACCGAGTACCTGGGTGCGGCTGACCCAGGAGGACCCGCAGCACTCGGCGGCCTACGTGCAGCGGTTCCGCACGCTGGCGGAGCAGGGGATGGACCTCGTCGGTGAGGCGCGGCTGGTCGACGCGATGCTGCCGCGCGGGTCCCGGGTCCTGGACGCGGGCTGCGGCCCCGGGCGGGTCGGCGCGCACCTGCACGAGGTCGGGCACCACGTCGTCGGCGTGGACGTCGATCCGGTGCTCGTCGCGGCCGCGGAGGAGGACCACCCCGGGCCGCGCTGGCTGGTCGGCGACCTGGCCGAGCTGGACCTGCCCGCCCAGGGCATCGCCGAGCCGTTCGACGCCATCGTCAGCGCGGGGAACGTGATGGCGTTCCTCGCGCCCTCGACCAGGGGCGCGGTGCTGCGCCGCCTCCGGGCCCACGTGGCGCCCGACGGCCGGGCCGTCATCGGCTTCGGGGCCGGCCGGGGCTACGGGTTCGACGAGTTCCTCACCGACGCCCGGGCCGCGGGGTGGGAGCCGGACGTGCTGCTGTCCACCTGGGACCTGCGGCCGTTCACCCCCGACGCGGACTTCCTGGTGGCGATCCTGCGGCCGGTCTGATCCGGCACTGCTCTTCGTCGACGGCGGTCAGAGGCGGCCGTTGGCGCGCAGCAGCAGCAGCGCCTGCACGGTCCGGTGGCCGCGCCACTCCAGCGTGGCCGCGGGGGAGTAGCTGGCGAAGTCGACCGCCCACCCGCCGTCGGCCTGCTGTCCGGCGGCCAGCCGGTCGAGCTCCGCCTCGACGACGGCCGGGGCGAACAGCGCGCGCACCGGGCCACCCGGCAGCGGCGCGAAGTCCAGGGGCCGCATGTACTCGTCGTCGGCGCCGCCGGCCACGTGCAGCAGACCGTCCTGCGGCACGTGCGAGAGCAGGTGGTCGACCAGGTCGGCGGCGTCCGGCCGGGCCGGGGCGGCGGCGTCGAGGAACTGGGCGGCGAACGCCAGCTCCATGGCGTGCGTGCTGCCGTCGAGCCCGCGGATGGCGGTCAGGCAGTGGTCCGTCGCCCGGGCGAGCCACGGGTGCCGGCCCACGGCGGCATCGGTCCCGGCCACCCGGTGCGCCACCGCGGCGACGACGGCGGTGATCTGCAGCGAGGAGCGAGCAGGGGCGGCGCCCGCCCAGAAGGGGGCGCACGCCGCCGGGTCGGGAACCGGCAGCGCGAACGGCAGTCCGCCGTCGGGCAGGGTCACCCAGCCGAGCCAGTCGCACAGCTGCCGCGCGCGCACCGTCGTCGTCGGCGCGACGTCGGCGAAGACCTCGAGCGCGTGCAGCGCCCCGCCCGGCTGACTCGATCCCGAGCGGAGGTCGGGCTCCAGGCCCCAGCCGTACCCGCCGTCGGCGTTGCGGTAGCCGTCGACGGCGGCCAGCACCGGCTCGGGCCCGCCGCCTCCGAACAGCAGCTCGAAGCGGCGCCGGTCCAGTACGCGGCCCGCGCCGGCGAGGAAGGCGGCGGCCGCGGCCAGGTCGACGGTCACCCGGCCACCCTGGCGCATCGCGGCCGCCGCGTCAGCGGCCCGTCACCCGCCTTCCTGTTTCCCGTGAAACCGATCCGCACCGGCGGGGGACCGGTCACTCCACGGGCGGCGGCGGCACCGCCGGCAGCGGCACCCCGAGGGCGACGGTGAGGTCCCGGACCACCAGCGGGTCCTCCAGCCGCGGCCCGTAGATCTCGCGCAGCTGCGTCATCCGGTAGCGGACCGTCTGCGGGTGCACGAACAACGCGGCGGCTACCTGGTCCCGCCGGCCGTGGTGCAGCAGCCACCAGCGCAGCGTCTCGGTGAGCTTCTCGCGCGCGGTCTCCCCCACCGCCTCCAGGGGCGCCAGCACGCGGGCCCGCAGATCGGTCAGGGCCTCCTCGTCGGCGCGCACCACCAGCTCGGCCAGCCGGGCGTCGGTGTCCACCGGCCCGCCGTCCGGCGGCGCCATCCCGAGCCGGAGCGCGCGCAGCGCCCGGCGGTAGGACGCCTGGGCGTTCCACCAGGCCCGCGCCGGCCCGACCACCGCCTCGCGGCCGCTGAGACCGCGCAGCAGGGCACCCCGGGCGGCACCCTCGGCGTCCGGCACCAGCAGCACGGCGAGGTCAGCGGCCGGGTCGAGCTCGGGAACGTCCTCGGCGGTGACCAGCGTGCGCGGGTCGAGGGAGACCATCGCGCCGCGGGTGCGGCCGTCAGGCAGCAGCACGGCGGTCAGGGTGCGCGGCGGAGCCCACTCGGCGCGCTGCGCCATCGCGGTCAGCTCCGTGTGCGGGCTGCCGGTGAGCAGCCCGTGCGCCAGGCGCTCCAGCAGCCGCTGGCGGGCCCGGCCGCTGGAGGCCAGCTCGTCGGCGTGCCCGGCGACGCTCGCGGCGGAGAGCCGGTCGATGTAGGCGAAGACCAGCTCGGCGAACCGGGCCACGGGTTCGGGCCCCAGGCCCGCGCCGACCGCGGCGGCGCTCATGTCCCGCCAGGACACCCGGGCGCCGACCCGGTAGGCGGCCAGCAGGGCGTCCATCGAGCGGCCGCTGCGCGCCTCTCCCCTGCCCAGCGCGTACGCGGCCTCGACCACCGGGCCACCCGGCGTGCCCGCGTCGGCGTTGCCACCCGCGGCCGCGAGCTGCAGGAATCCGCGCAGGGTCAGCTCGACGGCGGTGGAGATCTTGCGGCCCATCGGTCCGGAGAACGCATCGGCGTAGCTCGGCACCGCGACGATGATCTCCTCGACGGCCCGCTCGGCCACCTTCGGCAGCTCGACGCGCATCGCCTCGGCGACCGCCACGGGAAAGGGAGCGGGGTCCGATGTCATCTGGCTCCTTTGTCCTCGGCGAACAGAAGCTACCCGTCGATTCACGTCCGGAGCACAGGTAATTGACTACCGGCCTGGGAAAGCTAAGACCATGACCGCAACCGCCCCCCGCCCTCCGGCGGCCCGACCGCCGACGCGGGTCGCGCTGCGCGACCGGGTGCTCCGGGTCGCCGAGCTGGTGACCACGCCGCTGCTGCCCGTCGACTACCTCGACCTGTTCGACCCGCTCCGCTCCGGTGCGGCCCTCCGCGGCCGGATCGAGGCCGTGCAGCGGGAGACCCGGGACTCCGCGAGCATCGTCATCCGCCCGGGCCGCGACTGGCTGCCCCACGTGCCGGGCCAGTACGTCCGCATCGGCATCGACATCGACGGCGTCCGCCAGTGGCGCGCCTACTCGATCACCTCGGTCCTCGACCGCGCCGACGGCTGCTTCACCATCACCGTGAAGGCCATCCCCGACGGGAAGGTGAGCAACCACCTGGTGCACCGGGTCCGCCCGGGCACGATCATCCAGCTCGACCAGGCGACCGGGGAGTTCTGCCTCCCCGAGGAGACGCCCGCCAAGACGCTGTTCGTCACCGCCGGGTCGGGGATCACGCCGGTCATGGGCATCCTGCGCAACCACGCCGCGCAGCTCACCGACACCGTGCTGGTCCACTCGTCGCCCACCGCCGACGACGTCGTCTTCGGGGCCGAGCTGCGGCAGATGGCCGCCGAGGGCCGCATCCGGCTGATCGAGCAGCACACCGACAGCGCCGGGATGCTCGACGCCCGCTCCATCGCCGAGCTGGTGCCCGACCTGCACGAGCGCGCCACCTGGGCCTGCGGCCCCGTGGGCATGCTCGAGGCGCTGGAGGAGCACTGGGCGGAGGCAGGTCTCGCCGACCGGCTGTACACCGAGCGCTTCCGCCCGCGGATCCTCGTGACCGGCGAGGGCGGCACGGTGACGTTCACGAAGAACGGCACCACCGTCGAGGCCGACGGCGCCACGCCGATCCTCGACGCCGCCGAGGAGGCCGGCGTCCTCATGCCCAGCGGCTGCCGGATGGGCATCTGCTACGGGTGCGTGCTCCCCATGCGAACGGGCGCGGTCCGCGACCTGCGCAACGGCGAGATCACCACCGCCGAGGACGTCGGTGACGGCGTCCTCATCCAGACCTGCGTCAGCGCCGCCGCCGGCGCCTGCGACATCGACCACTGACCGCCTCGAGCCCTAGGAGCCCGGACATGACCGTCATCCAGAAGAAGCCCGAGAACCCGATCGCGCACCTCACCCCCGAGGACATCGAGCTGATCGGCAAGGAGCTCGACACCGTCCGCCAGGAGGTCCGCGACAGCCTCGGCGAGGACGACGCGAAGTACATCCGCACCGTCATCGACGTGCAGCGGAAGCTCGAGCTGGGCAGCCGCGCCGTCCTGCTGTTCTCGAAGTTCCCGCCGGCCTGGCTGCTCGGCACCGCCGGCCTCTCGGTCGCCAAGATCCTCGAGAACATGGAGATCGGGCACAACATCCTGCACGGCCAGTGGGACTGGATGCGCGACCCCAAGATCCACTCCACGACGTGGGAGTGGGACATGGCCAGCCCCGCCGAGCAGTGGAAGCACTCGCACAACGAGCTGCACCACACGTACACGAACGTGATCGGCAAGGACAACGACCTCGGCTACGGCATCATGCGCGTCGACGAGGACCAGAAGTGGCACCCGATGTACCTGGCGCAGCCGCTCTGGAACTTCATCAACGCCTGCTTCTTCGAGTACGGCATCGCCGCCTACGACCTCGAGCTGGGCAAGAACCTGGCGACCAAGAAGCGCCGCAGCGACCCGAAGTTCCGCGCCGCTGCCAAGCAGGTGCTGAAGAAGATCCGCAACCAGGCGGCCAAGGACTACGTCGTCCACCCGCTGCTGTCGGGCCCGTCGTTCCTGCCGACCCTGGCCGCGAACTTCACCGCCAACGTGGTGCGCAACCTCTGGTCGCACTCGGTGATCATGTGCGGTCACTTCCCCGAGGGCGTCGAGACGTTCGAGAAGAAGTCGATCGACGGCGAGACCCGCGGCGAGTGGTACGTCCGCCAGATGCTCGGCTCGGCCAACATCTCCGGCAGCAAGGCCATGCACCTCATGACCGGGAACCTGTCGCACCAGGTGGAGCACCACCTGTTCCCCGACATCCCGAGCAACCGGTACGCGGAGATCGCGCCCAAGGTGCAGGACATCTTCGACCGGTACGGCCTGACCTACCACTCCGCCCCGCTGTACAAGCAGGTCGCGAGCGCGTGGCACAAGGTCATCCGCCTGTCGCTGCCCAACGGCTGGCTGGCCGAGACCACCCCGAAGAACGCCCCCGCCCAGGTGGTCAAGCTGGTGCGCATGACGACCGGTGGCAAGAAGGTCCGCCGCGAGCTGATGCGCGCCGCCGCCTGATCCAGCGGAAGCCCTGAACGGAGAGGCCAGAACCGTCATGGTTCTGGGCCTCTCCGGTTCACTGCTCCCCGACCTCGCTCGGCTCCGACCGCCAGGTCAGGTGGTCGAGCCGTCGGCCGACGACGGCGCCGACGGGGAGGTGGGCGATCTCCGCGAGGTCGGCCAGGGTCGCGGACACCGCCTCCTGGAACTCGGTCCCGCCGATCACGTCGGGACCGGTTCCCGCGGAGACGTAGTAGCCCTCGACGGCGAGCCGGACGTCGTCGAGGGAGACGTCGAGGTCACGCACGAGGGCGGTGGTGGTGGCCCGCATGGAGCTCATCCCCGAGAAGGCGCGGCCGCAGCCGCACCCACCGGCCGGATCCGCTTCGTCGGCCGCACAGACGACGCCGAGCAGGACCAGCTCGCCTTCGATCGCGTGGCAGAAGTCGCCCGGGTGCTCGCCCTGTCGTTCCCTCGTGGCCGTCAGCAGCTTCATGCCCGCACCCTGGCACCAGGGTCCGACAGGTCCCGGGCCACAGCGGGGCCGGAGCGCCGGCTGGTCTGGCGCTCGCGGGTGGCCACGGCGGGACGGTGACGGCCGACCCCGGGCCGCCAACCACGGAGGCCCAGAACCGGAGTGGTTCTGGGCCTCGGTGGTTCAGGGCGTGCCGGTGATCAGGGGCGGAGCGCCGGCTGGTCGAAGTTCAGCGGGAGCAGCAGCGCCGGGTCGCTGATCGGCACCTCCCACACCGGGCCGGCACCGTCGGGGTCGATGACCCGGCCGGTCCCGAGGAAGGCCGCGACCTGCGCCTGCCCCTGCAGCCCGCCCGTGGAGGCGAGGTTCAGCAGGAACGCGTGCGGGTTGGCCACCGGGTCCGCCGCCTTGTCGTTGCGGAAGAGGCTCGTCCGCGACCACAGGTCCCCGGCGTCGACCAGCGTGTACGACGTCGGGTTCGGCACCGTCCGGTCGCCGTAGGCCACCTGGACCAGCACCCGGTCGTCCCGGATCAGCGGCGCGAACGTCTCGGGGCTCCCGGGTCGGGTCAGCCACGTGGCCTCGGCCAGGTAGTCCTGGACGGCGACCGCGCCGGGCACGGTGGCGGTGACCGGCCCTTCGCCGCGCAGCGGCATCTGCTCCTGGAAGAAGGCCCGCGACTCGTCGAGGCTGTTGGTCAGCCCCGCCGCCGCGAGCGACTGGGTGATCAGCAGGCGGAACGACGGCGACAGCCGGGCGATCTCGGTGACCGGACCACCGGGCACGTTCAGCACCGAGCGGGCGATCGTCCGGTCGGCGCCGGCGAGCATGGTGCCGTAGATGCCGCCGAAGCTCTGGCCGAAGTAGGTGACCCGCGTGCCCGAGAGGTCCGCGCGCCGGTCGCCGTCGACGTCCGTGCCGTCCAGCGAGCGGACCAGCGTCATGATGTCGGCCGCGGTCTGCCGCAGCGCGTCCCGCGAGGAGACCGCCGCGGCCGCCCCGGTGGCCGAGGAGCCCTCGGTGCTGGCGATGAGCGCATCGGCGTCGTCCTGGTCGACGCCCCGGCCGTAGCTGGGCAGCGTCGTGGTGGTCCCATCGTTGGTGACGAGCCACTCGCTCTCCGGACCGAAGCCGTGACCGACGACGTTGGTGGCGACGGTCGCGATGCCGCTCTGCGCGTTGGTGGCGGCGGCGAGGAAGACGTTCGCCGTGGAGCCGGTGAAGCCGTGCCCGAAGACCGCCACCGGCCAGCCACCGCGCGGCGCGGGACCGTCGGGGAGAACGGCGACGAACGGCAGCCGGTCGGCCTCCACCGGCGCGGGGCCGCTGTCCCGGGTGGGGGTCTGCTCGATGGTGACGTCCGGGCGCAGCCAGGACGGAGCGAGGTAGGAGCCGAAGACCAGCGTCCCGTTCGCCACCGGCTGGAGAACCTGCGCCGGCTTCGGGTCGGCGGCACCGGCGTCGGCCTGGAACTGCAGGGTGGTCCCGGCGGCCGGGAAGACGCCGTCGATCTGCAGCCCCGGGCGCTCGATGCCGACCGCCCTCAGCGCGCGGCCGGACTGGATCTGCCGGTTCAGGTCGAGGAGCCCGTCGGTGGCGCTCATGGTCGTGAACGTCTCGACCGTGGCCCCTTCCCCGGCGCCGTTCCGGACGCTGATCCGGTAGGTGGTCCCGGGCGCCAGCTGCTCGACCGGGTGCGCGTAGAGCGTGTTCGTGGCCGGGTTCCAGACCACGCGGTCGACGCCGGTGCGCCACGTGCTGCGCGCCCCCTGCACGGTGATCCGCTGCGCGGCCTCGGCCGGGTCGACCGGACCGTCGAACCGGACCGCGACGCGCGGGTCCAGGTCGAAGCCGTCGAGCTCGTTGAGGCGCTCGACGAGGCCGCAGGTGATGGCCGCGCCGCAGTCGCCGGCCGGCAGGGCCACCCGGAGGCCGGTGAGCTCCCGCGGGTCGGGGACGGTCAGGTCGTTCGAGGGGAACAGCGAGACCGGCTGGGCCGGGGCGGGGGAGGCGAGCGCCGGTGACGCGGTGGCCGTGACGGTCAGCGCCAGGGCACCGACGACGGACGCGGTCGCCCGGCGCCAGGAACGTGAGGACAAGAAGGTCTCCAATGGCTCAGGGAGGCCTCTTCCTAGCCGACGGTGATGCGCACCACAACAGTTGCCGTCCGCAATAGTGCTGGTCGCAGCGCTGTGCTGGACGGAACGGTCCGTCGACAGTGCTCCCAGCCCAGTCGGGAGCCGTCGGAGGGCCCCGGTACGCCACGAGGCCCGGGACCGTCCGGTCCCGGGCCTCATCGCATGCAGGGCGACATGCATCTGTCAGTGCGCACGACGCCAGGTGTCATCGGTGACGCGGCCTGTGCCCGCCCTCAAACTCCTGGTCCACGCACTCGTCTCGCGACTTCGCGGCAGCCCTGGGTCATCGCCTTCCCGGATGGCCGCTCTCCAGGGCCGGGGCGGAAGCGGGCGGGACACGGACGTCGGCGGCCTGCTCGAACGCGTAGGCGTAGGAGAGAAGGTCGTCCTCGCTGTAGGCGCGGCCGAGCAGCTCGATGCCGATCGGGACGCCGACAGGCGCGGTCTGCGACGGAGCGGAGAACCCGCCTTGGAAGGTGACCGCCGGCAAGCCGGTGCTGTTCGACATCAAGCCGTTCCGCTCGACCTGCGACTCCCCGATCGGCACCACGAGGCGCTTCTGATGCGGGTAGACGATGGCGTCGAGGTCGAGGTCGGCCATCGTGCCGAGGACGAGGTTGCGCATCTGGTCACGGTTGGCGTAGCGCTGGAGGTACTCCGGCGTGCTCGTGCCGCCGCCGGCGAGCAGCTCCAACTCCTCCTCCAGGGTCTGCTGGACCGACGGCGCCGTCTTGCCGGTCGCGACGATGTCCGCCAGGGAGGTGTACGGGGTGTCGGGACCGAAGTCCTCGAGGTAGTCCGCCATCGCCTCGGCCGCTTCCCAGTTGCTGGTGGAGACTTGGGCGCTCAGCTCCTCGAAGCCCTCCATCTCGAACGGGACGACCTCGGCGCCGAGAGCCTCCATCTGCTTCACGGCGTCGGCGACGACGGCGTTGACCTCGCCGTGGACGGCCGGGTCGTCGCCCATCAGGTTGGTCATGAGGCCGATGCGGGTCCCCTTGAGCGCCTTCTTGGTGAGACTGTCCAGGTAGGAGTTCGGGGGCATCTCCTCACCGTTGGCGGTGATCGGATCCTCGGAGTCGTAGCCCACCATTACGTCGAGGAGGCGGGCGGCGTCCTCGACGGTGCGCGCAATGGGGCCAATCTCGTCCTGGGTGTAGCTGTTGGGTGCCACGCCGTGGCGGCTCACCAGTCCCCGGGTCGGCCGGATGCCGACCAAGCTGTTGGCCGAGCTTGGGGAGCGGATCGACTGCCCGGTGTCGCTGCCGGTGCCGATGAGGCCGAAGTTCGCGGCTATGGCCGCACCCGTTCCCCCGCTCGAGCCTCCCGGTGTGCGGGTGAGGTCGTACGGATTGTGAACCTGGCCGCCGAGGCTGGAGAGGCTCTCACCTCCACGGGCGAATTCGTGGAGGTGTGTCTTGCCGAGGATCAGGGCGCCCTCGTCCCGCATGGCGGCAACAGTCGTGGCATCTTCAGCCGGAGTCATGCCCTCCATCGCCTCGGAGCCGGAGGTGGTGGGCATGTCGGCGGTGTTGAAGTTGTCCTTGAGCAGGATCGGGACGCAGTGCAGGCTGCCGACGGACTTCTTGTCCTTCTTGTACTGCGCGTCCTTCTCTGCTGCCGTCTCCAACGCGTCCGGGTTGACCGTGACGATGGATGCGAACTGGTCGTCGTAGGCCTCGATGCGGTCCAGGTAACCCTGGACCAATTGGGCACAGGTGAGTTTGCCGCTGCGGAACGCGGTCTGCACCTCGGAGACGGTCGTCTCCATGATGTCGAAGGAGGGCCTTCCCGGGTGCTCGCCCCGGGGTTGAGCATGTGCAGCGGCCGGGACGACTAGTGAGACTCCGAGAATTGCCGCTGCCAGGGGAACGGCGCGTGTGCTATGTAGGCGACGCATGACAACGCCTTCCGATGAGGGAGCTGGGAGAGCTGGGGTCCCTCAGACCGTTCCAGTGCCTCGTTTCGGCCCGATGACGGCGGCCTCACCTATCCGTTTCCAAGCACAACCCGGCGAATCCGCAGACCTGGTGCTCTCGACCGTCTTCACGAGGCGCTGACGGAGGCCGACCGGCGCCTCCGCGCAGCCCGGTTGCGAATCACCCGCACGCATGGCCAAAGCAGGATGCAAGCGCTGCACGACCATGCGCAGGCACGCCACGAACTGACCCAGTTTCACGCTCACCGCGGGGGCCCCAAGCCCTACGAGTACCAGGCCGCATACCGGATCTACACCGGTCAACCGACCGGTGAAACTCCGTGACGCCTGTCCACGGACACGGGTAACACTCACCCGTTGGAACTGGTGACAGGAGGGTGTCGCGTGCTGGTGACGCTCATGTCGTAGCCAGTGACGGATTCAGGTCCTCCTACACCGCTCAGTTCGCCATGTCGACGAAGCGGCTGTAGTGACCCTGGAAGGCGACGGTGACGTTGGCCGTCGGGCCGTTGCGGTGCTTGACCAGCATGATGTCGGCCTCGCCGGCCCGCGGGGACTCCTTCTCGTACATGTCCTCGCGGTGGATCATCATCACCATGTCGGCGTCCTGCTCGATGGAGCCGGACTCGCGGAGGTCGGAGAGCATCGGCTTCTTGTCCTGACGCTGCTCCGAGCCACGGTTGAGCTGCGACATCGCGATGACCGGGACCTCGATCTCCTTGGCCAGCAGCTTGAGCGCACGGGAGAACTCCGAGACCTCCTGCTGGCGGCTCTCGACCCGCTTGCCCGACGTCATCAGCTGCAGGTAGTCGATGACCACGAGCTTGAGGTCGTTGCGCTGCTTGAGCCGCCGTGCCTTGGCCCGGATCTCCATCATCGTCATGTTCGGCGAGTCGTCGATGTAGAGCGGGGCGTCGGCCACCTCGCCCATGCGGCGGGCCAGCTTCGCCCAGTCCTCGTCGGAGAGGGTGCCGGCGCGCATGTGGTGCAGCGGCACCTTCGCCTCGGCCGACAGCAGACGCATGGTGATCTCGTGCTTGCTCATCTCGAGCGAGAAGATCACCGCCGGCATCTGGTGCTTCACGGTGGCCGAGCGCGCGATGTCCAGGCCCAGGGTGCTCTTGCCGACACCGGGACGGGCCGCGATGACGACCATCTGGCCGGCCTGGAGGCCGTTGGTGAGCTCGTCGAGGTCGCGGATGCCGGTGGGGACGCCGCGGGCGGTTCCGCCGCGGGAGGCGATGGCGTCCAGCTCGTCCATCGTCGGCTGGAGGACGTCCTCGAGGCGCGAGTAGTCCTCGCTCATCCGCTTCTCGGTGACGTCGTAGATCTCCTGCTGGGCGCGGTCGACGATGTCGTCGACGTCGCCCTTGCCACCGGCCGCGCCGTACCCGAGCTGCACGACGCGGGTGCCGGCCTCGACGAGGCGGCGCAGCACGGCCTGCTCGGCGACGATCGCCGCGTAGTAGCCGGCGTTGGCCGCCGTCGGCGTCGAGGCGATGACCGTGTGCAGGTAGACCGCGCCGCCCATCTTCGACAGCTGGTCGGTGCGGTTGAGCTCCGCGGCGACGGTGATCGCGTCAGCGGGCTCACCGCGCCCGTAGAGGTCCAGGATGCAGTCGAAGATCACCTGGTGCGCCGGACGGTAGAAGTCGTTGCCGTGCAAGACCTCCACGACGTCGGCGATCGCGTCCTTGCTCAGCAGCATGCCGCCGAGCACCGACTGCTCCGCCGCGACGTCCTGGGGCGGCTGCCGGTCGTACTCCGGCGCCGTCACGGACGGTCGGCTGAACTCGTCGGCCACCGCCACGGGGTACCTCCATCTCCTTGCGGGCGCGCCCGCATCACCACTCCGCGCAGGGGAAGTACGCGAGCTCGGCGGGCAGCGCCGGACCGAACGTCCGTTCGATCTATGCCTACCGGAGGGGACCGACAGTTCGCCGTCCCCGTGGTGGCCGGAGAGGACGTTAGGAAGCTGCGGCGGCGGAGTCCACCACCGCTGTGCACGTCGATCTGCACAACTTGTGGACAAGTCGGTGGACGGAGGCGTGTCGACATGTGGAGAAGGCGGGGGACGCGACCGCCCCGTCCCGGTCGACACCCCGGCCGACCTGCGCGGATGCCGCGCACCGGGTGTGGACGGAAGAAACCCGCCGAGAAACTTTCGGGCTTCGCACCACGTGTCACAGCGGTGCACCGCACCGCGTCGGAGGACCGCCGGCGGCTGCGTCAGCCCGGGCGCCGTCGCCCTGGGGGAGCCGCTGATGGCACGCGGCCGGCGCGGGGTGACCGGAGTGCGGGCGGCCCGCTGGGCGGCTGCCCAGCCGCCGTCAGCGGCGAATGCGGCCGGAGCACCGGCGGGACGTACCGGGGCCGGCACCCGGAACGCCGTGAGGGGCGCCGGACGGTGTCCGGCGCCCCTCACGGGCAGTGCAGCGACCCTCCGCGGGAGGGTCCGTTCCCTACTCGGCGACGACGTCGATCGTCAGCTGGGAGCTGACCTCGGGGTGCACCCGCACGGTGACGGTGTGCTGGCCCGTGGTCTTGATGCTGCTGGGCAGCTCGATCCGGCGACGGTCGAGCTCCGGGCCACCGGCCGCGGTGACCGCGGCGGCGACGTCGGCGGTGGTGACGCGGCCGAACAGGCGACCACCGTTCCCGGCGCGCGCCGGCACCTGGACGGTGAGGCCGTTGAGCCGGCCGGCCAGGGCCAGCGCGTCCTCGTGCGAGGCCACCTCGCGGGCGGCACGCGCCCGGCGCAGGGAGTCGACCTGCTTCTCGGCACCCCGGGTGGCCACGATGGCCAGCCCGCGGGGCAGGAGGTAGTTGCGGCCGTAGCCGCCCTTGACCTCGACGGTGTCACCGGAGGACCCGAGACCGGTGACCTCCTGCGTGAGGATCAGCTTCATCGTGCTCATGATCAGCGCGCCGTCGAGGTGTAGGGCAGCAGCGCCATCTCACGGCTGTTCTTCACGGCCGTGGCGACGTCACGCTGGTGCTGGCTGCAGTTGCCGCTGACGCGGCGGGCACGGATCTTGCCGCGGTCGGAGATGAACTTCCGCAGCAGGGTCGTGTCCTTGTAGTCGACGTAGGTCGCCTTGTCCTTGCAGAACTGGCAGACCTTCTTCTTGGGCTTGCGAACAGGGGGCTTGGGCACCTGGTTCTCCAGAGAGATTCAGTGAGAGAGGAAGTGGGGGATCAGAACGGCGGTTCGTCGGACGGACCGGCGGGCGTCGACCACGGGTCGCTCGCACCGCCACCGCCGCCACCACCGAAGCCGCCGCCACCGCCGCCGCCGCCGAAGCCGCCGCCGCCCTCGCCGCGCGAGGCCTTCGTGACCTTCGCGGTCGCGTAGCGGAGCGACGGGCCGATCTCGTCGACCTCCAGCTCGATGACGGTGCGCTTCTCGCCTTCCTTCGTGTCGAAGGAACGCTGCTTCAGCCGGCCGCTGACGATGACCCGCGACCCGCGGGTCAGCGACTCGGCGACGTTCTCGGCCGCCTGCCGCCACACGTTGCAGCGGAGGAACAGCGCCTCGCCGTCCTTCCACTCCTGCGACTGGCGGTCGAAGGTCCGGGGCGTCGAGGCCACGGTGAAGTTGGCGACGGCAGCGCCCGACGGCGTGAAGCGCAGCTCCGGATCGGCGGTCAGGTTGCCGATGACGGTGATGACGGTTTCGCCGGCCATGGTCAGTGGACCTCGGGGCGCATCAGCTTCGTGCGCAGGACCGACTCGTTCAGGTTCAGCTGCCGGTCGAGCTCGGAGACGGCGGCGGGCTCGGCATCGATGTCGATGACCGCGTAGATGCCCTCGGCCTGCTTGTTGATCTCGTAGGCCATGCGACGGCGGCCCCAGATGTCGACCTTGCCGACGTTGCCACCGGAGTTGGTGATGACGGTCAGGAACCGGTCGAGCGAGGGCGCGATCGTGCGCTCCTCCAGATCGGGGTCGAGAATGACCATCAGTTCGTAATGACGCACGGAGAACCCCACCTCCTCTGGTCTCAGCGGCTGCAGGGAATCTGCAGCAGGAGGGTCGTACACGCGTCGCGCGCCCCGGCAGGAGCCGGAACGCGCAGCTCCACGCTACCAGCGGTGCGGATGCGGCGGCCAGGCGCTGTCCTCGAGCACCACCGACGACGACGGCCGCCACCCCCCCGGAGGGGCTGGCGGCCGTCGTGGAACGCGCGCGGGTCAGCGGGTCGCGCGGGCCGCCTGCGTGGTGCGCACCAGCGCGGCGGTGACCGCTGCCAGCGCGACGACCGCCGCCAGCGCCGCGGCCGGCAGGGCCATCGGCTCGGCGCCGGACGGGGCGGCGACCTGGTCGGCACCCTCGTCGTCCAGCCCGGTGGAGCTCAGGCCGGCCAGCTGGCCGAACACCGGGACCGACGCGCCGTCGTAGGAGCCCGCGACGCCGCCGGCTCCGGCGCCGTCGGCGCTGCCCGGGCCGGCGTTCGGGGTGACGAAGCGGGACGGGTCGAAGGCCGCGGCGGCCGCCCCGGACCCGGGGGCGAGCTGCGCCGCCCCGCCGCTGCCGAGGTCGTACGTGTACTGGTCGCCCGGCACGTCCTGCACCGCCGGGGCGGCCTCCGGAGCCGCTGGCCCGGTGGGCACGGGGGCGGCGGGTGCACCCTGCGTGGGCGGCGCCGGCGGCGTCACCGGGGGCGGGGCGGCGGGCAGCGCCACCGGCGGCAGCTGCGGCAGGTTCACGCCCTCCAGGTCGGGCAGCGGCAGGAGCGTGTTGACCACGAGGGGCTGCGGTCGCGGCAGGGGCGGCAGGAGCTCGGCGGCCGCGTCGACGAGCGGCTGGGTCAGCGAGGCTCCGCTCGAGTACGTGTAGCCGAAGGTCAGCCAGCAGCCGGCGACGCAGCTGCGGTCGAACGTCTCGGTGACGCTGGCGCCCGGGGCGAGCGACTTCTGCCCCGAGGGCACGGTGAGCGTGACCGAGGTCTTGGCCGTCACGTCGACCAGCGCCGGCAGCAGCGTGCCGCCGACCTTGACCGTGTGGTCCCGCAGCTCGTTCACGAAGGTGACCGACCCGCCCTGGTCGACCGAGACGACCAGCTGGGTCAGGTCCCGGATCGGCACGGTGGCCGTGGGCGCGGCGCTGGCTGCGGGCGCCACCGTCACCGATGCCACTGCCACGCCCAGCCAGCTCAGGACGGCCACGGCGATGCCCCGGCGGGCAGTGCGACGGATGCGACCCGTTGCCATGTTCTGCTACCTCCACGTCGACGTCACACCGCTACCGGCGAGTAATCCCCGTCACGATCATGAACGATGATGTGACGCGGGCGATACGGGTAGACCCGGAAACTCGTCGAGATTCGGAGATCCGGCATGGCAGCACACCCGATCGGCGTACACGTGGGCGCCGGCCTCACCGACGACGGCGAGCTGGACCGCGGCGGGCCGCTGGCCCGCGCGGCGGAGATGGACGCCGACGGCGTCCAGGTCTTCCTCGCCGATCCGCAGGGGTGGAAGGCCCCGCGTCCCCGGCCGGACGCCGCGGAGCTGCAGGCGTCCGACGTCGCCGTGTTCGTGCACGCGCCGTACGTGCTGAACGTGGCGACGACCAACAACCGCATCCGGATCCCCAGCCGCACGCTGCTCGGCAAGCACGCGCAGGCCGCGGCCGACGTCGGCGCTCGCGGCCTGGTGGTGCACGGCGGGCACGTGCTGGCGAAGGACGACCCGGCGGTGGGCGTGGACAACTGGCGCAAGACGTTCGCCCGCCAGGCGGAGCAGGGCGGCTTCCCCGTGCCGGTGCTGATCGAGAACACGGCCGGGGGCGGCAACGCCATGGCCCGCGACCTGGACGCCCTCGGCCGGCTCTGGGACGCCGTCGGCGAGTTCGGCGCGGGGTTGGTGCTCGACACGTGCCACGCCTGGGCCGCCGGGTGGGACCTCACCACCGTCGTCGACGACGTGCGTGCGGTGACCGGCCGGATCGACCTGCTCCACCTGAACAACAGCCGCGACCCCGCCGGGTCCAGCCGGGACCGGCACGCGCCGCTCGCCGGCGGGGAGATCCCGCCGGAGGTGCTGATCGACGTCGCCCGGGCCGCCGGGTGCCCGATCGTGCTGGAGACCCCCGGCGACGCCGCCTCCCACGCCGAGGAGATCGCCACCCTGCGGGCCGCGCAGGCGTGACGGACCCGCTCAGCCCGGTCGGGGGACGGCACCTGGCCGCGGTCACACCCAGGAGCCGTGAACGGCGCCGCACGGTCTCGCGGAGTGGGGCCCGAAGGGTCCCGCGCAAGCGTGACGGACGCGCTCAGCTGGGCCGGGGGACGGCACCTGGCCGCGGTGACGCCCGGAGGGCATCCATGGCATGGTCCAGCGACCCGCCGGCCGTGTCGTCGACGCCGGGCCAGCTGGTGCGGACGACGTCCCGGTCGGGGTCGAGCACGTCCCGCACCACCAGCGCCACGAGGACGACGACGGCGACGTCCCGGAGTGCGACGGCGAGGAAGAACCACTCGACGTCGATGCCGCGGTTCTCCGCGCCGAGGTACCAGAGCATCCGGGGCACCCACAGCAGCGCCTCGGTGGCCTGCCAGGCCAGCAGCGAGCGCCACTTCGGCCGGGCCAGCACCGCCAGGGGGAGCAACCACAGCGAGTCCTGCGGGCTCCACGCCTTGTTCGTGAGCAGGAAGACGGCGACGAGGAGGAAGGCGACCTGGGCCACCCGGGGCCGGACCGGTGCGGCGAGGGTCAGCCAGCCGACCGCGGCCACGCCGGCGAGCAGCGACAGCACGACGACGGCGTTGAGCAGCGGCGACGCCCCTCCGCCGGCCGCCTCGCCGGCGACCGCCCCGTCCCCGGTGACGTGCAGGGCCAGGTTCCAGACGGAGTCGGGTTCGACCGGGCGGGTGCCGACGACGGCGAAGAAGTACGCCCAGTTGCCCGGCTCCGCCAGGGCCAGGGGCACGTTGACCGCCGTCCACGCGGCGGCCGCGGCCAGCGCCGTCCGCAGCCAGATGCGCAGCTGGCCGGTCCGCAGGCACAGCAGGAGCAGCGCCACGAGCACGAGCACGGGGTAGAGCTCCGCCGCGACGGCCAGCCCGAGCAGCACGCCGGCCAGCACCGGGCGGCGCCTGGCCCAGGCCCACATGCCCAGGCCGGCCAGGGCGACCGCGAACAGGGCCCAGTCCGTGAACGCGTGCACCACCAGCAGCGGGGACAGCCCGATCATGGCCGCGTCCCAGGGCCGGCGGCCGGCGAGCGCGAGCGTGCTCCGGACCACCAGCAGCGCGCACGCGGTGAGCAGCAGGCAGGTGACGACGTAGTAGCTCTGCACCGGCGGCACCGCGGGCAGCAGGCCCGAGGCGACCGCCGCGCGGTCGTACCCGCCGGAGAGCGTCGCGGCGAGCGCCATGAAGCCGCCGGTGAGGACGGGGTACTCGACCGCGACGTCCAGGTAGGGCAGCGCGCCCCCGAGGCCGTACCCGCCGAAGAGCGGCACGGGATCCGAGTAGCAGAGGTGCGTGTACTGCAGCTGGTCCGGCCAGTTGCCGTCCGAGCACGGCGCCTGCTTCACCCAGGCCGCGGCCAGGGCCAGGGTGGCGAACAGCAGGCACACGCGCAGCGGCGTCCAGAACCAGGCCCGCCCGGTGACGGCGAACCTGCCCCACGGGCCCCCGACGGCCTCGCTGGCCTGCCGGACGACCGGATCGGTCCAGGACGGCACCACCCGGTCGGGCGTGCCGGGCGCCCGCGTTCCACGTGGAACGAGCACGGGCCCGTCCGCGGTGGCGGACGGGCCCGTGGGCGAGCTGCTCATGTGAGCAGTGTGCGGGATCGGTCAGTCGGCGGGCGGCGGGACGACGGGGCCCGGCGAGCCCTGTGCCGGAGTGGGCGGCGTCGACCGCTCGGTGCGGTCGTCGACGCCGTTGTTGTTCGCGTCCGGGAACTCGGTGCGGTCGTCCACGCCGTTGTTGTTCGCGTCCGGGAACGACTCTGTCCGGTCGTCGACGCCGTTGTTGTTCTCGTCCGGGAACTCGGTGCGGTCATCCACGCCGTTGTTGTTCGCGTCCGGGAACTCGGTGCGGTCATCCACGCCGTTGTTGTTCGCGTCCGGGAAGTTGGGTCGGGGTGGACTGGAGGGCGTGGATGGCGGGGCAGTAGTGGTCACCGGCGCCGGCGCCGGCGCCTCGGTGGTGGGCTCGGGCACGCCCCGCCCCGAGTCGCCGGTGATCAGCGCCCGGTCCGGCAGGTCCTCCCTGGGCACACCGGAGAGGACGGCGTTCATGTACTCCTGCCAGATCGCGCCGGGCAGCCCCGCGCCGTAGATGATCTGGCCCCGGGCGGTCCGGATCGGGTCCCGCAGGTCCGTGCCCATCCACACCGCGGTGGAGACCGACGGGGTGTAGCCGACCATCCAGGCGTCGGAGTTGTCCTCGCGGTTGAGGCCCTGGGTACCGGTCTTGCTGGCCACTTCCCGGCCGCCGTCCAGCGCGCGGCGCGAGTAGGAGGCGACGTCCTTGAGCGCCACGGTGACGTCGTTGACGACGTCGGCCGGCAGCACCTGCTCACCGGGCCGGCCCGGCTGCTCGTAGAGCACGGTGCCCGCGTTGTCGGTCACCCGGGAGACGAAGTAGGCGTCCCGGAAGACGCCGCCCGCTGCCAGGGTGGCGAAGCCCTGCGCCTGGTCGAAGGGGCGCATCTCGTACTCGCCGATGCCGATGGACGAGCCGGTCAGGCCCTCGGAGTTCGCCAGCGTCGTCTCACCCGCGTAGTTGCCGCCCTCCCAGGTCTCGGGGAGGCCGGTCGCCGCCAGGATCGTCTCCCGGACGTTCTCCGGGCCGACCTCGTACGCCAGCCCGTAGAACGTGGTGTTCAGCGAGCGGGTGATCGCCTCGGTGAGCGTGCAGGCCCCGCAGCTGGTGCCGCCGGAGTTGGTGACCGGCTGGCCCGGACGGTCGGGGAACGTCTGCGGCGAGCTGCCGTCGCGCCGCGCCCGGATGCCGATGCCCTGCTCCAGCGCCGTGGCCAGGACGTAGGGCTTCACCGACGAGCCGGGCTGCCGCACGGCCTGCGCGTAGTCCGTCCCGACGCCGTTCTCCCCGCCGTAGTAGGCGATGACCCCGCCGGTCTGCGGGTCGACGGAGACCAGCGCCGAGCGGAGGTTGTCCGGCTGGCCGTCCAGGGTGCTCCGCGCACTGGCGACGGCGGCGTCCTGCGCCGGCTTGCTGATCGTGGTCGTGATCTGCAGGCCGCCGGCGTTGATCTGCTGCTCGTCGTAGCCCTCGGCCTCGAGTTCCTGCCGGACCTGGCTGACGATGTGGCCCTCCGGGCCCTCGGGGGTGCCGAGCGGTGAGTCGCCCCGCGGCAGCACGGTCGGGTAGACCGAGGCCTCCCGCTCACCCTCGGTGAGCCAGCCCTCCTCGACCATGGCGTCGAGCACCAGTTCCCAGCGCTCCTGCGCGCCGTCCGGGTTGGTCTCGGGGTCGTTGCCGGAGGGGCTCCGGATCAGCACGGCCAGCACCGCGCCCTGCTGCGCGGTCAGCTCGGCGGCCGGGACACCGAAGTAGGTGTCCGCGGCGGCCTCGATGCCGTAGGCCCCGCGGCCGTAGTAGATGGTGTTCAGGTAGTTCTCGAGGATCTGCTCCTTCGAGAAGTTGTTGTCCAGCTTGATGGCCAGGAAGAGCTCCTGGAACTTGCGACTGAACGTCTGGTCCGACGTCAGGAACGCGTTCTTGACGTACTGCTGCGTGATCGTCGACCCGCCCTGGGTGGAGCCACCCGTCAGGTTGTTCCAGGCCGCCCGGACGATGCCGGTGAACGAGATGCCCGGGTCGGTGTAGAAGCTGCGGTTCTCCGCCGCGAGCACCGCGCGCTGCGCCGCCTCGCTCACCTCGGACAGCGGCACGTTGGTCCGGTTCTCGTCGCCGAGCCGCGCCATCTCGGTCACGCCGTCGGCGTAGTAGAGGACCGTCGTCTGCTTGGTCGAGACCGAGTCGGGGCTGGGCACCTCGGTGCTGGCGTAGACCACGCCCACGAAGACGCACAGGAGGGCGAGCAGCCCGCCCATGACCCCGGCGGCGATCTTCAGCCGGCGCTTGCGGCGCTGCTTCTTCGGACGGGCCTTGCCCTTGGCGGCGGGGCGGGCCGCCGGGCGACCGGAGCCGCCGCGCGAGGCGCTCGTGCCGCCCCGGGACGCCGGGGTGCCACCGCGGCCGGCCGGGGGACGGCCGGAGCCACCGCCCGGCGGCCGGCCGGAGCCACCACCCGGCGGCCGGCCGGAGCCACCGCCACCGCCGGTGCTGCGGGTACGGGCGGCCGGCGGCCGGCGGACCGAGCCGGCCCGCGGTGCGACGGGCGAGGTCTCGTCGTGGCTGGGCACGAGCGCACCCCTTCCTGGACTGTCGTGGTCGACGCCGGGCACCTGCCCGGACACGGGAACGTCTTCAGCTGTGGGAGCGGAGCGGGTCCGCGTCATCGCGGGCCCGGCTCCACGCGCGGCGCGGGCCGGATGCCGATCGGCCGGTCACTGCTCGGTGGCCGCCCGGCGCCGGCCGCGGCGGGGCCGGCGCCCCGGCTCGGGCTCGGCTCCGAGGACGTACGAGCAGTCCAGGTGGTTCCACCCGCAGCCGCGGCAGACCTCCACCCGGTAGACGGAGAACTCCTCCTGGGCGGCGTCCATGCGGGCGAGCTCGGCCTCGGTCTTGGCCTGACCGGCCACCGGGCCGAGGTGCTCGCCGTACACGTAGTGCACCAGGGTGAGCCGCTCCCGGCGGCACACCGGGCAGGGCACCTCGGTGGGCTGCCCGTGGTACTTGGCGGCGCGCGACAGGTACGGGCTCGCGTCGCACACCTCGAACAACCCGGTGCGGCCGGAATGCACTCCCGCCAGGACGGCTCGCCGCTGCAGCGAGTAGTCCACGACGGATCGACGTCCGGGCACGGCGGCCAATGTACGCACCGGCCCGTCCCACGTGGGGTTCCTGCGGTCGACCGCCGTCCCGGGCGGCCCATGCGCCCCACTGCTGCGGGTGGATCCGCTCGAGGCCGTCGATGTATCGTGCCGATACATCGATGCGCAGGGCCGACCGGGGAGGGGCGAGTTGCTCGAGTTCGCCATCCTCGGCCTGCTGCACCAGGCCCCCATGCACGGCTACGAGCTGCGCAAGCAGCTCGCCCAGGTGCTCGGCGGGCTGCGCAGCATCTCCTACGGATCGCTGTATCCCGCGCTGCGGCGGATGCAGGCGGCCGGGCTGATCACCACCGACGAGCCCAGCCCGCGTGCCCTGCTGCCGGCCGACGCACCGCCGCTGACCGGCCGGCGCGGGAAGGTGGTCTACACGATCACCGCGGAGGGCAAGGAGCGCTTCCACGAGCTGGTCGGCCAGACCGGCCCGGAGGCGTACGACGACGGCGGGCTCTTCGGCGTCCGCCTGGCCTTCTTCCGGCACACGGCCCGCGACGTCCGGCTGCGGATCCTCGAGGGCCGGCGGCGCACCGTGGAGCAGCAGCGGGAGGGCCTGCGCACCTCGCTGAGCCGGACCCGTGAACGGCTCGACCGCTACACCCTCGAGCTGCAGCGGCACGGCCTCGAGTCGGTGGACCGGGAGGTCCGCTGGCTCTCCGAGCTCATCGACAGCGAGCGCCGGGAGGGGACGGAGCCCGGAGCGACGCGCCGGGAGGCGACGGAGCCCGGAGCGACGCGCCGGGAGGCCGGGTGCACGCGTCCGGACCCGCTCGACGAGGAACGGCCGAGCACCACTTGAACCAGCCGACGGGGTGTCCGTCCCCGCCGGCAGACAGCACCGGACCGCTCGCGGTTCACGTACACGGGCCCAACGGTCCAGGGAGAAGGAGAGTCATGGGGTCAGTCAAGGTCGCCATCGTCGGCGTCGGTAACTGCGCCGCCTCGCTCGTGCAGGGCGTCCACTACTACCGGGACGCCGACGCGACGACGTCCGTGCCGGGGCTCATGCACGTCCGGTTCGGCGAGTACCACGTCTCCGACATCGAGTTCGTCGCCGCCTTCGACGTCGACGCCAAGAAGGTCGGCCGCGACCTCTCCGAGGCCATCGTCGCCAGCGAGAACAACACCATCAAGATCTGCGACGTCCCGCCGCTCGGCGTGCACGTCCAGCGCGGCACCACCCTCGACGGGCTCGGCAAGTACTACCGCGAGACGATCGAGGAGTCCGACGAGCAGCCGGTCGACATCGTCTCGGCCCTGCGGGAGTCCGGCGCCGACGTGCTCGTCTGCTACCTGCCGGTCGGCTCGCAGCAGGCCGCCGAGTTCTACGCGCAGGCCGCGATCGACGCCGGCGTCGCGTTCGTGAACGCCCTCCCGGTCTTCATCGCCGGCACCAAGGAGTGGGCGGACAAGTTCACCGCTGCCGGTGTGCCGATCGTCGGCGACGACATCAAGAGCCAGGTCGGCGCCACCATCACCCACCGGGTGCTCGCCAAGCTGTTCGAGGACCGCGGCGTGCAGCTCGACCGCACGATGCAGCTCAACGTCGGCGGCAACATGGACTTCAAGAACATGCTCGAGCGCGAGCGCCTGGAGTCGAAGAAGATCTCCAAGACCCAGTCGGTCACCAGCCAGGTCGACCGCGACATGGGCGTCGGCAACGTGCACATCGGCCCGTCGGACCACGTGCCGTGGCTGAGCGACCGCAAGTGGGCCTACGTCCGCCTGGAGGGCCGCGCGTTCGGCGACGTCCCGCTGAACCTGGAGTACAAGCTCGAGGTCTGGGACTCCCCGAACTCGGCCGGCATCATCATCGACGCCGTCCGCGCCGCGAAGATCGCCAAGGACCGCGGCATCGGCGGCCCGATCCTGTCGGCGTCGTCCTACTTCATGAAGAGCCCGCCGGTGCAGTACGACGACAGCGAGGCCCGCGACGCCGTCGAGGCCTTCATCCGGGGCGACATCGAGCGCTGACGTCCGCCCGGGCAGTCCGTGCGGGGCCCGCATCCCCTCGGGGATGCGGGCCCTGCCGCGTTCCTCCCCGGGTTCGGGCCCCACGCTGCCTACGCTGCCGCCATGGCCCGTCGCACGTTCGTCCCGCGGGCGGGCGCGGCCGGGCTCACCCTGCTGCTGCTCGCCGGCTGCACCGGTGACGAGCGGCGGGCCGGTGAGCCGATCACCGAGGACGACGCCGCCGTGCTCGCCGAGCTGCTGCACCGCAACCACGAGGAGGGCGGGGCGGACTTCGTCGTCACCGTCCCGTTCGCCGACGACGCGGTGCTCACCCTCACCGGCGAGATCGACTTCCGCAGCGGTGTCGGGCAGGCCCAGGCCGTGACCGTGGTCGACGGCGAGGACCGCGACACCCGCACCCTCTTCTTCGACCGCGACGGGTTGTGGTCCGGCGACCTCCCGGGCCTCACCGAGGCCCTCGCCGCCGACGGCGCCCCCACGGCGAGCTACCTGCACCGGCCGCTGCCCGCGGAGCCGGGGGAGGCCGAGCTGATCGACGTCGTCGTCCGGGTGCTGCAGAACCTCGCCACGGACACCGCCGACGACCCCCGGAGCTTCCTGGCCGGCCCCTACCGGTGGGCGGGCGAGCAGGCGGTCGACGGGCAGCCGACCACGGTGTACCGGCTGCGGGACGAACGCACGGTCGCGGTCGCCGACTCGGACGAGACGCTGGTGCAGTACCGGACGCCGCTGCCCGCCGGCGGCCGGGAGCTGACCGTCACCCTGACCGACCACGGCACCCGCCGGCTCGCGCTGCCCGCGGAGGACGAGACGGCGGCGGCGGCGGACCACCCGGAGATCGCCGAGGCGTTCGGGGCCTAGGGGCGGGGAACGTCACCGCCGGTGGAGAAGCGGGAAGGGGCGGCCTCTTCCCCAGACCGCCCCTTCCCGGGCTCTTTCCTACCAGACCGCCGGCGATCGCGCTGCAGGCGCGCCGGGATCAGTTGTGCGTCGGATCGGCTGTCGCCGACGACAACACCGCCAGCCGGCCGGTCTGCCGGCCCAGCACGCGGCGCCACAGCCGCGGCCCGGAGAGGTCGGTGAGCACGTCGCCGGGCCGGCTCGGGACGCACGCCCAGGCGCCCTCGGCGATCTCCGCGGCCAGCTGGCCGGGGGACCAGCCCGCGTAGCCGGCGAAGACCCGCAGGCCGCTGAGCCGGCCCACCAGCGCATCCGGATCGCCGTCGAGGTCCACCAGGTGCACGTCACCGGCGACGGGCCGCAGGCCGGGCGCCGGCTCCTCCGCCGACGCGGTCGCCAGGCACAGCGCGGTGTCGGTCTCGCACGGCCCGCCGACGTGGAAGACGCCGGGGGGGACGGCGAGATCGCACCACCCCGGCAGCACGTCCCGGATCTGCACCTGGCTCGGCCGGCCCAGGACCACGCCCAGGGTGCCGGTGTCGGAGTGGTCGAGGACGTAGACGACCGACCCGGCGAAGGTCGGGTCGGTCAGCGCCGGCATGGCCACCAGCAGGGCGCCCGCGCTGACGTCGTCCAGGCAACCGACCGACAGCTGCGGGACCGCACGGGCACGTCGGCGACCTGTCGCGGGCCGCGTGGGCGGACCGGACTCGGGTTCGGGTGACGCAGGCGCCGGCGACATCTTTCCCAGTGTGCCCCAGATGCGCACCACCCGGGCGCGCCGCGCTGCCCGGCCGCCACGGCCGCCCGCTGCCGGGGCGGCGGTCACCCAGGGGACCTGCCGCCCCGCCCTAGGGTGATCGCGTGGCCGGGACAGGGACGACGGTGCGCACCCTGCTCGCGCGCCGGGACTTCCTGCGGCTGCTCGGCACCCGGCTGCTGTCCCAGTTCGGCGACGGCGTCTTCCAGGCGGCGCTGGCCGGCACCGTGCTGTTCAACCCCCAGCGGGCCGCCGATCCGGTCGACGTCGCCGCCGGCTTCGCCGTGCTCCTGCTGCCCTACTCCCTGGTGGGACCGTTCGCCGGGGTCTGGCTGGACCGCTGGAGCCGCCGGCAGGTCCTGCTGCGCGCCAACGTCCTGCGCGCCGGCCTGGTCGGCGTGGTGGCGGCGCTGGTGCTCGCCGGGGTCCAGGGTCCGGCCTTCTACGCGGCCGGCCTCGCCGTCTTCTCGGTGAACCGGTTCGTGCTGGCCGCGCTGTCGGCCGGCCTGCCGCACACCACCGACGAGGAGTCGCTGGTCACGGCCAACGCCCTGTCCACGACGTCGGGCGCCGTGGCCACGGTGGCCGGCGGCGGCGCCGCCCTGGCCCTCCTGCAGCTCACCGGGTCCGACGACGCCGGCTACGCCTCCCTGGCGCTCTCCGCGGCGCTGCCCTACCTCGGGGCGGGCGCCGTCGTCGCCGGCTTCACCCGGGCATACCTGGGCCCCGACCACATGGCGCGCTCCGCCCTGCTCTCCGCCCGGCAGGTCCTGGCCGGCATGGCCTCGGGCGCGCGGCACGCCTGGCGCGACCGGGACGCGGCCGCCGCGCTGACCGCGATCACCCTGCACCGGGTCTGGTACGGGCTCCTGACGCTGATGGTGCTGCTGCTCTACCGCAACACCTACACCGACGAGACCGGGGCGTTCCCCGGCGGGCTGGTCGGGCTGGGCGAGGTGGTCGCCGCGGGCGCCGTCGGCACGCTCACCGCCGCCGCGGTGACGCCGTCGGCGGTGCGCCGGCTGGGCAAGGAGCGCTGGATCGCGCTGCTGCTGACCGCGGGCGGGGCGGCCCAGGTGGCCCTGGGCCTGCTGTTCCAGCCGCCGGCCGCCGTGCTGGCCGGCCTCCTCCTGGGCCTGATGGGCCAGGGCGTGAAGATCTGCGTGGACGCCACGCTGCAGGAGTCCATCGACGACGACCACCGCGGCCGGGTGTTCTCCGTGTACGACACCCTGGTCAACGTCGCCTACGTCGCCGCCCTCGTGGCCGGCGCGTTCGCCCTCCCCGCGTCGGGGGTGTCCCGCCCGCTGCTCGCCGTCGTCGGCGTGGGGTACGTGGTGACCGCCCTGCTGCACAGCCGCATGACCCGGCGCTGAGCCGCACCCGCCCTCACAGCTCGGGGACGCACGGTCCCTGCCCCAGCGCCGCGAGACCGGTCAGGTCGCCGCCGGCGAAGTCGGTCACCGTGCGCCGGGTCTCGGGGAACATCAGCTCGCGGTCGTCGTCGACGTGGGTGAGACCGACCAGGTGCCCCAGCTCGTGCAGCACCACCGAGCGCATGGTCGCCAGGCCGTCCGGGGCGGCGAGGAGCTGCGGCCCCTGCCCGGCGTCGAGGCTCACCGTGCCGGTCACGTAGACGCGCGGCCCGTCCCCGAGGGACACCGCGGTGCTGCCCGCCTCGCCGACGACGTCCGCGGCCAGCGCGGGGTTCTCCGCCTCGGTCTGCCAGCCGATCAGGACCGGCGCCCACCGGTCGCCGTAGCGGTCGGGCTGGTACGGGGCCCGCTCCCCGGTGAGCGGCTCGTCGGAGTAGCCGTCGAACACGAAGCGCAGCCCGGTGACCTCGGCGACCCGCGCGACGGCGTCGTGCACGAGCTGCTCGGTGCCCGGTGGGGCCCCGTCGGGGCGGAGCACGTAGCGGATCTCGCGGCAGGGGTCGTAGGTCACCGGGGTGACGCCGTCCTCCTGGAAGGAGACGTAGCCGTAGGACCCGCCCTCCGGCGGGGGCACTGCGGGACGCCCCAGCGGCGTCGTCGCCCCCGCCGGCAGCGGCCGGTCGGTGGGCCGGGCCGGCGCGGTCGGGACGGGGGCGCCCGGTGCGGCGGCCGGCGGGTCGCCCGGCCACGGCCACGCCGGCGGGTCGGCGAGCACCAGGCCACCGGCCACCGCCGCAACGAGCAGCGGCACGGTCCACCGGCGACGGCGCCGGCGGGCCGGTGCCGGCTGCGGCGCCGGGGTGCCGGACAGCTCGTCGAGGACCCACTGGGGCGTGCGGCCGGTGGGCGACGCCGGCGGCCGGGCGTCGTCGGGGTGCGGGGGCACGCTCGTCATCTCGGCATCCCCGCGACCTCCCTGCACCCGGGCCACCCCTCCAGGGGTGACCCCGTCGTCGTCCCCCGGTGGCCGGTCAGGCCCGGCGGCCGGCCCACCAGGCGCGCAGCGCCGCCTCGGCCTCGTCGGGGTCCAGCGGTCCCCGCTCCAGCCGCAGGTCCTTGAGGAACCGCCAGGCCTCGCCCACCTCGGGCCCCGGGCCGAGGCCGAGGATCTCCATGATGGCGTTGCCGTCGAGGTCCGGGCGGACCCGCGCCAGGTCCTCCTGCGCCGCCAGCTCGGCGATCCGCTGCTCCAGCGAGTCGTAGGTCGCCGCGAGGGCGGCGGCCCGGCGCTTGTTGCGGGTGGTCGAGTCCGACCGCACGAGCTTGTGCAGGCGGGGCAGCAGGTCACCGGCGTCGGTGACGTAGCGGCGGACGGCGGAGTCGGTCCACTGGCCGTCCCCGTAGCCGTGGAAGCGCAGGTGCAGGAAGGTCAGCCGGGAGACCGCCTCGACGACGTCCTTCGGGTAGCGCAGCGCGGTCAGCCGCTTGCGCACGAGCTTGGCGCCGACCACCTCGTGGTGGTGGAAGGAGACCCGGCCGCGGTCCTCGTGCCGCCGGGTCGCCGGCTTGCCGATGTCGTGCAGCAGCGCGGCCAGCCGCAGCACCAGGTCGGGGGACTCGTGCGCGTCGTCGGCGAGCTCCAGGGCGATCGCCTGGTCGAGGACGGTGAGCGAGTGGGTGTAGACGTCCTTGTGCTGGTGGTGCTCGTCGATCTCCATGCGCAGGGCGGAGAGCTCCGGCAGGACGACGTCGGCCAGGCCGGTGGCCACGAACAGCTCCAGCGCCGCCCGCGGGGCGTCCTGCAGCAGCGTCTTGGACAGCTCGGCCTGCACCCGCTCGGGGGTGATCCGGGCCAGCTCGCCGGCCAGCGACGCCATCGCCGCGACGACCTCGTCGGCCGGGGCCAGCCCCAGCTGGGCGACGAACCGGACGGCGCGCAGCATGCGGAGCGGATCGTCGGCGAACGACTCCTCGGCGGCTCCGGGCGTGCGCAGCCGCTTGGCCAGCAGGTCGCCGAGGCCGCCGAAGGGATCGGTCACCGTGCGGTCGGGGCCCAGGGAGACGGCCATCGCGTTCACCGTGAAGTCCCGCCGGGCGAGGTCGTCGGTCAGCGAGTTCCCCCACGCCACCTCCGGGTTCCGGGAAGTGCGGTCGTACCGGTCGGCGCGGAAGGTGGTGATCTCGACGCGCACCCCGCGGACGTCGGCGCCCACCGTGCCGAAGGCGATGCCGGTGTTCCACGTGGAACGGGCCCAGCCCCGCAGCAGCTCGAGCACCTGCTCCGGGCGGGCGTCGGTGGTGACGTCCAGGTCGCCCGGGACGCCGGTGCCGCCCGATCCGGCCGCGAGCAGGGCGTCGCGCACCGAGCCCCCGACCAGGTGCGCCTCGAAGCCGGTCGCGGCGAACCGCTCGCCCAGCTCGGTCAGGACGGGGGAGACCTCCACGAGCTTCCGGACGGTCTCCTGGACGGCCGGTGGCACGGGTTCCGGCTCGGGACGACGCGGCGGGGTGGCGGACACGACGAGCCAGGGTAGTGCGGTGGCCGACCCGGTCCCCGCTGCGCTGCTCCCGGGGCCCGCGCCGATGCTCCCTGGGCTGCCGCCCGCTGTGCACACCGGTCCGACTCCGCGCCGGTCCGCTCCTCGCTCGTTCCTCGCTGCGATGCTCCCTGGGCTGTCGCCGGACTCGCGCTACCCTCCTGGCATGGCTGGGACGGGCGGGCGAGGGCGCCCGGGCCGCCGGCTGCGCCGGGTCGACGAGACCTCCGCCGGGGGCCTGGTGGTGGCCGACGACGGGGTGACCGGGCCCCGTGCCGCCCTGATCGGCCGCACGGACCGCCGCGGCCGGCTGCTCTGGTCCCTGCCCAAGGGGCACATCGAGGCCGGTGAGACCCCCGAGGACACCGCCGTCCGCGAGGTGGCCGAGGAGACCGGGATCATCGGCGAGGTGGTCGCCCCGCTCGGGATCATCGACTTCTGGTTCGTCGCCGAGGGCCGCCGCGTGCACAAGACGGTGCACCACTTCCTCCTGCGAGCCGTCGGCGGCGCCCTCTCCGACGCCGACGTCGAGGTCACCGAGGTCGCCTGGGTCCCGCTGGAGGAGCTGAGCACCCGGCTGGCCTACGCCGACGAGCGGGCACTCGTCGAGCGCGCGCCCGGACTCCTGGCCGACAGCGCGTGACGCGGCCGGCTGCCGCCCGCGCCGGCGGCCGCCCCGCCGCCGACGCGCCCGCCCGGCCGGGTGCCGCCCGGCGCGCGGCCGCGCTCGCCCCGCTGCTGGCCGGCAGCCTGGTGCTCGGCGGGCCGCTGCTGGCTCCGGGCGCCGGGCTCGCCCCGGCGGTCGCGGCGCCCGGCACCGCGGCCCCGGCCGACGCGGCCGACGCCGACCGCCCGGTGCGCATCGACGTGGCCCGGTTCGAGCCCCGCACGGTGACCCCCGGATCCCTCGTCACCGTGACCGGCACGCTGACCAACACCGGCACCGAGCCGATCACCGACCTGGCCGTGCGGCTGCAGCGCGGGGAGGTCCGCACCGACCGCCCCGCGCTCGCCGAGGCGCTGAGCGACCCCGATCCGGCCACGGCCGTGCAGCCCGCCTTCACGCCGCTGCCCGGCGAGCTGCGTCCCGGCGGCAGCACCGAGTTCAGCTACACGCTGGACTCCGCCGAGCTGCGGCTCGAGCAGGACGGCGTCTACCCGGTCCTGTTCAACGTCAACGGCACCGTCGCCGGCGACCAGGAGCGCCGGGTGGGGGAGCTGGCGACCTTCCTGGTGCAGCAGCCCGTCGTCCCCTCCTCGCGCACCACGGTCGCCTGGCTGTGGCCGCTGTCCGAGCGCAGCCACCGCGACGCCCCCGGCGACTTCGTCGACGACGAGCTCACCGGGGCGATCAGCGCGGGCGGGCGGCTCGACCGCGCCCTGGCCGTCGTCGAGCGGCTGCCCGCGGGCCCGGCCGACGGGGGAACCGGGCCCGCGGCGTCGCTGCCGGTCACCCTGGCGATCGACCCGGCGCTGGTGGAGGAGCTCGCGCTCATGGCCGAGGGGCCCTACGCCGTCGCCGGGGTCGCCGACGCCGGGACCGGGACCGAGGCGGCCCAGGCGTTCCTGGCCCGACTGCGCGCGGCCGCAGCGTCCCGCCCGGTCGTGGCCCTGCCCTACGGCGACGTCGACGCCGACGGCCTGCAGGCCGCCGGGCTGCCGGCGGTCGTCACCCGCAGCCTGCCGGGCACGCCGGAGGGCACGGCGCAGGACCCGATCGGCCCACCCCCGGTCGTGGTCGACCCGGCGGCGGAGAGCACCGCGCCGCCGGCCGATCCGGGGAACCAGCCCACCACGGGCGCCGGCGCCGAGATCCTGGCGCGGGTGCTCGACGTCGCGCCCGCCACCGACCTGGCCTGGGCCCCGGACGGCGCCTACGACCCGGAGACGCTCGCGACCCTGCGGGCCGGCGGCATCGACCGGGTGGTCCTCGGCAGCGGCGCGCTCACCGAGGGCGGCTCCGCCGTGGGCCTGGACGGGTCCGACGCGGTGGCCCGCACCGCCGTGGCCACCGGGGAGGAGCCGCTGGACGTGCTGGTCGCCGACCCCGCGCTGAGCGCCGTCGTGGGCGCGGCCCAGGTGACCGCCGGGGGGCCGCGCATCGCCGAGCAGCGCTACCTGGCCGAGCTGGCCGCCCTCACCCTCCAGGCGCCGCCGGGCAGCGAGCAGACCGTGCTGGTCGCGCCGCCGCGCGACGTCGAGGCGGGGCTGGAGGGTGCCGGCGCCATGATCTCCGACACCGCCGGCCTGCCGTGGCTGCGCGCGGGCAGCGTGGCGGCGCTGGGCGACGTCCCCGCGGCGGACGCCGGATCGCTGGCTCTCCCCGACGAGCGGACCGGCCTGGACGGCGCGGGTATGGCCACTCTCGGCGCCGCCGTCGCCGCGCGGGACGACCTCGCCGCTGCGGTGGCCGGGGACGCCGACCAGGCGCTGCGCTCCTACGACGCCGGCATCGCCCGCGCCGCCTCCGTCCTCTGGCGCGAGGAGCCGGAGCAGTTCGTCCAGGCCGCCGCGGACGCCCGGGCCACCCTGGCGCGGCTGCGCGAGCGGGTCACCGTCGTCGCCCCGGTGGACGGCACGTACAGCCTGGCCTCCAGCGACGCCCCCCTCGTGCTGACGGTGGACAACCCGCTGCCCTTCCCGGTGCAGGTCCGCCTCCGCGTCGAGACGCCGGGCAACCGGGGCCTGACCGTGGGGGACATCGGCGTGCAGACCCTGGCGCCGGAGCAGCGCACCACGCTCCAGGTGCCCACCGAGCTGAGCCGCTCGGGCGGGTTCGCGGTGACCGCCCAGGTGACGACGCCGTCGGGCAGCCCGCTCGGGGACCTCGTGGAGATGCAGGTGAAGAGCACGGCGTACGGCCCGATCTCGCTGTCCATCACGATCGGGGCCGCCGCGCTGCTGGGCCTGCTGTTCCTCCGCCGCCTCGTGCACTTCGTGCTCCGCCGCCGCGGGACCGCAGCCGCCGACGCGGGAACCGGCCCGGCGCCGGCCGGCCTGTCCACGCCGCCCACCCGGAGCCCGGTGTGAGCGACCGGCCCGAGACCACCGGCGACGGCGCGGCGACGCCGGGGGGCGCCGGGGCCCCCGACCGCGCCGGACCCGTCCGCCTCCCCCCGCCCCCTGCGCCGACCCGCGCGCCCGCGGGGCGGCGCCCCTGGGGTTCCCCGTCCCCCCTGCCGCCGGCCCCCTACCTGGCGACCCCGCCGAGCGACGCGGTGTTCGCCGCGCCGCCAGCTGCCGACGGCGGGCCCGCGGGTGCCGTCGTCGACGGGGCCGTTCCCCCGCCCGCCCGGCCCCCGCTGCCGCCGGTCCCGCCGCCGGCGGGCCGGTCGGCCCCGGCCCGCGCGGCCACCCCCGTGCCACCGCTGCCGACGGTGCGGCACCGCTGGGTGCCGGCCGCGGACGAGACCCAGGTCTTCCCGATGCCGGTGCTCCCGCCGGTGCCGCGCGCGGTGCAGGAGACGGACGAGGACGTCGAGCGGCGGGAGGGCGCGCCCGGCGCGAGCGGGGGCATCCTGCGGGCGGCCGGCACGATGGCCGTCGCCACGCTGGTCTCCCGGGTCACCGGCCTGCTGCGCACCATGGTGCTCGCCGCCGCCCTCGGCGTCGGCCTGTTCGCCGACGCGTACAACACCGTCAACACGCTGCCGAACATCGTCTACGAACTGCTGCTCGGCGGCGTCCTGACGTCGGTGATCGTGCCGCTGCTGGTGCACGCGCAGGAACGCGACCGGGACGACGGCGTCGGGTACGCCCAGCGGCTGGCCACCATCGCCATGACCGGCCTGGTGGTCATGACGGTGCTGGCGATCCTCGCCGTGCCGCTGCTGACCTCGCTCCTCGGCCTGGACGAGGACCCCGAGCAGTACCGGGTGGCCAACTGGCTGGCCCGCATCCTGCTGGTCGAGATCGTCTTCTACGGGCTGGGCGCCTTCGCCCAGGCGATCCTCAACTCCCGTGGCGTCTTCGGCCCACCGGCCTGGGCGCCGGTCCTCAACAACCTCGTGGTGATCGCCACCGGCCTGGCGTTCCTCGTGGCGAGCGGCCCCGGCGCCCTCGAGCCGGGCACCATCGCCCCGGGGCTGGTGTGGCTGCTGGGCGTCGGCACGGTGCTCGGCATCGTGCTCCAGGCCGTCGTGCTCGTCCCGCTGCTGCGCAAGGCCGGCGTGCCGCTGCGGCCCCGCTGGGGGCTGCGGGACACCGGCCTGCGGGAGGCCGGGGCCCTCGGGCTGTGGGTGATCGGCTACGTGGCCGTGAGCCAGATCGGCGTCGTGGTGGCGCTTCGGACCGCCAACGCGGCCCAGCGCGACGGCGGCCTGGGCTCCACCGCGTTCCAGTACGCCAGCCTGCTGTTCCAGATGCCCTACGGGATCATCGGCGTCGCCCTGCTGACGGCGCTGGTGCCCCGGATGAGCCGGGCGGCGGCGCGACACGACGTGCCGGGCGTGGTCGAGGACCTCTCCCTCGGCACCCGGCTGTCGGCGCTCGGCCTGCTGCCGGTCACCGCCGTGCTGACCGTCCTCGGCCCGCCCCTGGGCGTGCTGGCCTTCGCCCGTGGCAACACGTCGGTGGACGAGGCGCAGGCGATCGGCACCGCGCTGGCCGTCGGCGCCTTCGGCCTGCTGCCGATGGCGGTGACGCTGCTGCAGCTGCGGGTCTTCTACGCCATGAAGGACGCCCGCACGCCCACGCTCATCCAGATCGGCATGGTCGCCGTCCGGGTGCCGCTGCTGGTGCTCGTCCCGGTGGTCGTCGAGCCGGAGCTGGTCGTGGCCGGGCTGATGCTCGTCACCAGCCTCACCTACGTGGCGGGCTGGATCATCGGCGACCTCGCGCTGCGCCGCCGGTTCGGGGGCCTGCGGACCCGGGAGACGTTCGGCCCGCTCGCCCGGATCGCCGCGGTGGCGCTGGCGGCCGGCCTGGTCGGCGGTCTTGTCCGGATCGTGACCGACGACCTGCTCGGACGCTCCACCACAGGGTCGCTCCTGCAGGTGCTCATCGGTACCGTGGTCGTCAGCGGCGTCGCACTGGTCGGTCTGGTGGTGGCCCGCGTTCCGGAGCTCCGGGAGCCCCTGGCTGCGGTCAGGGCCCGGCTGGGACGCAGGTGACCGGAGACCCCCGGCCGGAGCCGACCGTGCCGGAGCGTCCGCCTCGGCGGCCCGAGCAGCACAGGGAGTCGACAGTGTCGATGGCGTCCACGACCACCGGCCTGCCCGATCGCTACCGCCCACTGGACCAGATCGGTCCCGACGAGACCACCCCGACCGGCGTCATCCAGAGCTGGCGGGCCAAGGACCGCGTCCTCAACCGCGACGTCGCGATCCGGGTGCACATCCCGGCCGGCCCCGCCGCGCACGCCTGGATCACCCGCGCGCTCACCGCCGGCGGGCTGGCCACCCCCGCGCTGGCCATGGTCTACGACGCCTCGGAGGGCAGCGGCGACCCGCAGTCCCCCGGCGGCGCGGCCTACGTCGTCAACGAGTGGATCGACGGCGAGACCCTCGGCGACCGGCTCAGCTCCGGTCCGATGCCCGAGCGCGAGGTGCGGCTGGTCCTCCGGCGGCTGGCCGAGGGCGTGGCCGAGGCGCACCGCGTGGGCCTGGCCGTGGGCGGGCTCTCCCTGGAGAACGTCGTGCTGCGGCCCAACGGGCTGGTGGGGCTGCGGGCCGTGCCCGCGGCCGCCGGCACGGTCGAGGGCGACATCACCGCCCTCGGCGAGCTGCTGGAGGCCTGCCTGACCGGTGTCGGGCCCGGCGCCGGGCCGATGACCGGCCCGTCCGACCTGGTGGCCCTCGCCCGCCGCGCCCGGTCCACCGCCCCCGGCCAGGGGCTCTCCAGCGTCGCCGCCATGGCGGCCCTGCTCGGCGAGCGGTCGCGCGCCGGCACCACGCAGAACCTCCACCCGAACCGGACCGACGACACCGACGGTGGTCGCCGGCGCCGCCGCCGCGACGCCGGTGCCCCGGTGCGGCTCGAGCCCGGCACGCTGCCCCCCGTCCCGCGGGGACGGTCCGTCGTGGACGGCTCTCCGCTGCCCGCCGCCGTGCTGGGCGGCGACACCATCGCGGCCGGTCCCGCGTCGTTCCCGCCCGCTCCGGGCAGGGACGAGGAGCCCTTCGGCGTCCTGCACGGCGACGGTGCGCGCGACGACGAGTACGACGGCTACCCGGCCGAGGACGACGTCGACGAGGACGCCGCCCGCAGGCGCAGGCTGGTCGTCGTCGGCCTCCCGCTGCTCGCCCTGGTCGTGGTCATCGCGCTGGCCTGGTGGTTCGGCTCCAGCGTGCTGTCGGTCACCAACTCGGTCGACGAGGAGATCGACGGCTCGACCCCGCCCGCGACCAGCGCCCCGGTGGCCGACGGCGGCGCGGACGAGCCGGCGCCCGAGCCGGGTGCGACCGCCGCCATCAGCTCCGCCGAGGTGTTCGACCCCTTCGGCGACGGCGAGCCGGAGAACGACGGGGACGTGCCGCTGTCCTACGACGGGGACCCCGCGACCGGTTGGTCCACGCTGACCTACCGGGGCTCCCCGGCCTTCGGCAACCTCAAGCCCGGCGTCGGCGTCGTCTACGACCTCGGCGACGCGCAGGAGCTCTCCGGCGTCACCGTGCAGACGCCGGTGCCCGGTGCCACCGTCGAGGTTCGCACCGGTGAATCGGCCGACGCCGCGCTGGACGACTTCGCCGTCGCCGCCGCCGGCACGCTCACCGAGAGCACCGACCTCGCCTTCGACGAGCCGGTCACCGCCCGCTACGTGCTGGTGTGGATCACCGGGCTGGTCGACGGACCCGACGGGTTCTCCGCGGAGCTGGCCGAGGTCGACGTCCGCACCGCGGGCTGACCCTCGTCCGGGGGGCCGCCCTCGGCGAGGGAATGCCGTACCTACGATCGGAGGTTGTGCCGCCCGTGACGACAGACCAGCCGACCCCCGGCCCCGCCGTGACCACCGGCGAGGTGACGCACCCGGTGATCCCGCCGGCCGAGCACGACGGCGTCCGCGACCTGATCATCATCGGGTCCGGCCCCGCCGGCTACACCGCGGCGACCTACGCGGCCCGCGCGAACCTGCACCCGCTGGTGTTCGAGGGTTCGCAGTTCGGTGGCGCGCTCATGACGACCACCGAGGTCGAGAACTTCCCCGGCTTCCCCGAGGGCATCCAGGGCCCGCAGCTCATGGACGACATGCGCACCCAGGCCGAGCGCTTCGGGGCCGAGCTGGTGCCCTCCGACGTGACCGAGGTCGACCTCACCGCCGAGCCGAAGATCGTCAAGGTCGGCGACACCGTCCACCGCGCGCACGCCGTGATCGTGGCCACCGGCTCCAAGTACCGGTACCTGGGCCTGGACAACGAGCAGCGGCTGCTCGGCCGCGGCGTCTCGGCCTGCGCCACCTGCGACGGCTTCTTCTTCCGCGACCAGGACATCGTGGTCGTGGGCGGGGGCGACTCGGCGATGGAGGAGGCCACCTTCCTCACCCGGTTCGCCAAGACGGTCACCGTCGTGCACCGCCGCGAGGAGCTGCGCGCCTCGAAGATCATGCAGAAGCGGGCGCAGGACAACGAGAAGATCCGCTGGGCGCTCGGCAAGCAGGTCACCGACGTGATCGGCGATGCCACCGTCTCCGCCGTCCAGCTGACCGACATCGCCACCGGGGCGACCGAGCAGATGCCGGTGACCGGCATGTTCCTCGCCATCGGGCACGACCCGCGCAGCGAGCTGTTCGCCGGCCAGCTGAAGCTGGACGACGAGGGCTACATCAAGGTGGACCACCCGACCACCCGCACCAACATCGACGGCGTGTTCGCCTGCGGCGACGTCGTCGACCACATCTACCGCCAGGCGATCACGTCGGCCGGCACCGGTGCCGCCGCCGCGATCGACGCCGAGCGGTGGCTCGCCGAGACCTTCGACGAGCGCTGAGGAAGGACCCCGGCCTTCCCGCACGAGGCGGCCCGCGCCGGGCATAACCGGCTGGTTCGAGCGGTTATCCCCGCGGGCACCTCGTCAGCGCCACCAACGAGCCAGTCGACCGAGAGGGAGAACGACCATGGCAGGCAACACCGTGACGGTCACCGACGCCAGCTTCGCCACCGACGTGCTGGGCAGCGACAAGCCCGTGCTCGTCGACTTCTGGGCGGAGTGGTGCGGGCCGTGCAAGATGGTCGCCCCCGTGCTGGAGGAGATCGCCTCCGAGCACGGCGACAAGCTCACCATCGCCAAGCTCAACATCGACGAGAACCCGCAGATCGCCCGCGACTACCAGGTCATGTCGATCCCCACCATGACGGTCTTCCAGGGCGGCAAGCCGGTCAAGAGCATCATCGGCGCCAAGCCCAAGGGCGCCATCCTGAACGACCTCGCCGACTACATCTGAGCGACGATCCCCGTCGCCTGAGCGCGACGCGGTCACGTTCCGTGCGACCGAAGGCCCACCCGTCCACCGGACGGGTGGGCCTTCGGCGTTCCCGGGGGAGCACCGCGCGCCCCGGGTGCGCCGTCCGCGGCGGGAGGGACGACAATCGGTGACACCATGGGAACCGACAGCCGCATGCAGCCCCTGAGGCTCGGGGACCGCGGACCGGCCGTGGCCGACGTGCACGCCGCCCTCCGCAGTCTCGGCCTCCTCCCCGCCGCCGCGGACGGGGCGGACCCGGGCCTCGAGTCGGCCGAGTACGACGCCGGGACCGAGCTGGCCGTCCGCCACTTCCAGCAGGTGCGCGGCCTGTCCGTGGACGGACGGGTCGGCGAGGAGACCTACCGGGCGCTCAGCGAGGCCCGCTGGTCGTTGGGCGACCGGCTGCTGCGCTTCGACCCCGAGCGCCCCATGCGCGGCGACGACGTGACCAACCTGCAGGAGCGGCTGCTCGAGCTCGGCTACGACGCCGGCCGCGCCGACGGGATCCTGGGTCCGGAGACCGAGACCGGTCTGCGGGCGTTCCAGCGCGACTACGGCCTCACCTCCGACGGCACCTGCGGGCCCGCCACGCTGCGTGCCCTGCGACAGCTGGGTCGCAAGGTCACCGGTGGGCGGCCGCAGCTGCTGCGCCAGAGCGCCTCGTTCGTGGAGAGCGGGCCGCACCTGATCGGACGGCGGATCGTCGTGGACGCCGGGCACGGCGGCGCCGACACCGGCACCACCTCCGGCGAGACCACCGAGGCCGACCTCGTCTTCGACCTCGCCTCGCGGATCGAGGGCCGGCTCGCCGCCGCGGGGGCCACCGTGTACCTCACGCGGGGGCGCGGCCAGGCGCCCGCGCCCTCCGAACGCACCGCCTTCGCCAACGATGCCCGCGCCGACCTGTTCCTCTCCCTCCACCTGGACGCCCACACCTCCGAGCACGCCCGCGGCGTCGCCAGCTACTACTACGGCACCGGCTCCGGGGCGTCGTCCACCGTGGGGGAGCAGTTCGCCAACCTGGTGCGCCGCGAGATCGTCGCCCGCACCGGCATGCTCGACCTCGGTTCCCACCCCAAGACGTGGGACCTGCTGCGCATGACCCGCATGCCCGCGGTGCGGCTCGACTGCGGTTACCTCTCGCACCCGGTCGACCGGCTGCTCCTGCTCGACGCGCGGGTGCGCAGCGCCATCGCCCACGGCGTCCTGGCCGCCGTCCAGCGGCTCTACCTCCCGGCCGAGGCCGACCCCGCCACCGGCACCTTCGTCCTCCCCGGCAAGGCATAGCGCCCACGCCGAGTGCGCCCGAAGGGTCTGCGGAGGCGCGGGCTGAGCCGCCCTGCGAGGCGGTCCGAGGAGTGCGGCCCGAAGGGTTCCGCCATGGCATCGTCGTCCTCCGGACGACACCGCGGCCACCGGCCGTCCCCCGGTGGCGCCGAGCGCGTCCGTCACGCCTGCGCGGGACCCTCCGGGCCCCACTCGGCGTGACCCTGCGCACCGCACCGTGACTGAACAGTCCGTCCTTCTGACGTGTTGCGCGCGGCCGGTCACCCGGGGCTGCTTAGACTCCTGTAGGTGGCCACCATCCCGCCCGGCACGCCTGCCGGTCCCGGACAGCAGGGGGCGCACCCTGGTGCGCATCCCCATCCCGCGCCGCGGCATCCGCGGCTCGACCCGCTGGCCGACCGGTACGCAGCACGCACCCACGGGATGAAGACCTCGGAGATCCGGGCGCTCTTCTCCGTGGTGAGCCGGCCCGAGGTCGTCTCCCTCGCCGGCGGCATGCCCGCCGTCACCGCCCTCCCGCTGGACGCCGTCGGCTCGATGATCGGCGACCTGGTGTCGGGGATGGGCGCGCAGACGCTCCAGTACGGCTCGGGTCAGGGTGATCCGCGGCTGCGCGAGCGGATCTGCGACGTCATGGCGCTGGAGGGCATCACCGACGCCTCGCCCAGCGAGGTCGTCGTCACCGTCGGCTCCCAGCAGGGCCTGGACCTGGTCACCCGCGTCTTCGTCGACCCCGGCGACGTGATCCTGGCCGAGGCGCCGTCCTACGTGGGTGCGCTGGGGGTGTTCCAGTCGGCCGAGGCGCGCGTCCGGCACGTCGCCATGGACGACGACGGGCTGATCCCCGAGGCGCTCGAGGAGGCGCTGGTCGCCTGCCGCGCCGCGGGCGACCGGGTGAAGTTCCTCTACACGGTGCCGAACTTCCACAACCCGGCCGGCGTCACCCTCTCCGAGCCGCGCCGCGAGGCGATCATGGCGATCGCCGAGCGCTGGGACCTGCTGATCATCGAGGACAACCCCTACGGGCTGCTGGGCTTCGAGCAGGAGCCGATGCGCGCGCTGCGGGCCCGGGACGCCCAGCGGGTCATCTACCTCGGCTCGTTCTCCAAGACCTTCTCGCCGGGGCTGCGCGTCGGCTGGGTGCTCGCCCCGCTGGCGGTCCGGGAGAAGCTGGTCCTGGCCACCGAGGCGCAGGTCCTCTGCCCGCCGTCGCTGACCCAGTACGCGGTCGCCCGGTACCTGGACACCCAGCCGTGGCGCGAGCAGATCAAGCTGTTCACCGAGCTGTACCGCGAGCGGCGGGACGCCTGCCTGGAGTCCCTCGAGGCGATGATGCCGGCCGGCACCACCTGGACCCACCCGCACGGCGGGTTCTACGTCTGGCTGAAGCTGCCGGCCGGTCTGGACGCCAAGCTCATGCAGCCCCGCGCGGTGGGTGCGCTCGTGGCCTACGTGCCGGGGATCGGCTTCTACGCCGACGGCAGCGGCCAGGAGTACATGCGGCTGTCCTACTGCTACCCCGAGCCCGACCAGATCCGGGAGGGCGTGCGCCGCCTGGCGCGCGTCATCGAGGCCGAGCTGGACCTGCACTCCACCTTCGACAAGGTCGACACCGGCACGTTCCGGGCCGTCCGGGCGGGGTCCGGCCACGACGCCGAGTCCATGGTCGGGCCGGCCAACAGCGACCGATACGAGGACGGCCGAGCATGACCGAGTCCGCCGCCGCGCCCGCACCGGCCCCCGGCACCTCGCCGGAGCCGCTGCGCGCCGTCGTCCTCGCCGGTGGGCTCGCCTTCGAGCGCGAGGTCAGCCTCTCCTCGGGCACCCAGGTGGTCGAGGAGCTCACCCGCGCCGGGGTGGACGCGGAGCTGCGCGACGCCGACGCCGAGCTGCTGCCCGGCCTGGCCGCCGTGCCCGCCGACGCGGTGTTCATCGCGCTGCACGGCGCCACGGGGGAGGACGGTGCCCTGCGCGCGGTCCTCGACCTGGCCGGGGTGCCGTACGTGGGCTCGCCCGCGGCCGCGTGCCGCCTGGCCTGGGACAAGCCCGCCGCGAAGTCGGTGGTCCGGACCGCCGGGGTGACGACGCCGGACTGGGTCGCGCTCCCGCACAGCACCTTCCGCGAGCTGGGCGCCGGCGCGGTGCTGGACCTGATGGTCGCCCGGCTGGGCCTGCCGCTCATGGTGAAGCCGGCCTCGGGCGGCTCGGCCCTGGGCGTGCAGAAGATCAGCCGGGTGGAGGACCTCCCCGCCGCCATGGTGAGCTGCTTCGCCTACGGCGACACCGTGATGGTCGAGCGGTTCGTCGAGGGCGTGGAGGTCGCCCTGGCCGTCGTCGACCTCGGTGACGGCCCGGAGGCGCTGCCCGCCGTGGAGATCGAGCCGGAGTCCGGCGTCTTCGACTACACCTCCCGGTACACCCCGGGGCTCACCGAGTACCACGCTCCCGCGCGCATCCCCGACGCGGCCGCCGCCCGGGCCGCGGAGGTGGCCGTCCGGGTGCACGAGGTGCTCGGGCTGGCCGACCTCTCCCGGACCGACGCGATCATCACCCCGGACGGCGACGTCCACTTCCTCGAGGTCAACGTCTCCCCCGGCCTCACCGAGACCTCCATGTTCCCCATGGCGGTGGAGGCGGCCGGTTACGAGGTCGGCGACGTCCTCGCCCGGCTGCTGGCCCGCCAGGCCGGTGCCCGGGGCTGATCGGCGGAGCCACTGCGCGAACGGGCCGTTACGTCAGTGACGTAACGGCCCGTTCGCGGTGATCACGGGGTTCTCAGGCGTCCGGACGGCGTCCGGTGATGTCCGGTGCCATGACGCCGATGATCCGCTGCAGGTCGTCGACCGAGCCGAACTCGACGACGATCTTCCCCTTGGCCCGGCCGATCTGGATCTTCACCTTGGTCTCGAACATGTCCGAGAGCCGCGAGCCCAGCTCCTCCACGCCCGGGGCGCTGATGTTGCGGGCCCGGCGCTTGGCGGTCGGCTGCTCGGCGGCGGCCATGGCCACCGCCTCCTCCGTCGCACGGACCGACATCCCCTCGGCGACGATGCGGGTCGCCAGGGCGTCCTGGGCCTCGGCGTCGGGCAGCCCGAGCAGGGCACGGGCGTGGCCCGCGGAGATGACGCCTGCGGCGACCCGGGTCTGCACCTTCACCGGCAGCTTCATCAGCCGGATGGTGTTGGTGACCTGCGACCGGCTCCGGCCGATCCGCTGGGCCAGCTCCTCGTGGGTCGCGCCGAACTCCTCCAGCAGCTGCTGGTAGGCGGCGGCCTCCTCCAGCGGGTTGAGCTGGACGCGGTGGATGTTCTCCAGCAGGGCGTCCCGCAGCATGGCGTCGTCGGTGGTGTCCCGGACGATCGCCGGCACGCTCTCCAGCCCGGCCCCCCGTGCCGCGCGCAGCCGGCGCTCGCCCATGATGAGCTCGTACCGGCCGTCGGCCGCCTCGCGGACGACGATCGGCTGGAGCAGGCCGAACTCCCGGACGCTGTGGGTGAGCTCCTCCAGCGCCTCGTCGTCGAAGACCTGCCGGGGCTGCTTGGGGTTCGGGACGACGTCCTCGACCGCCACCTCGCGGAGCTGCGCGCCGGGCACCCCCACCGTGTCGCTCTCCGGGGCGGCAGCAGGTGCGGGGACCAGGCTGACCGGCGAGGACGACGGCTCCGGCTGACCTGCCCCGTCCGCCGCGGGGACCGTCCCCTGCTCCTCCGGCCGGCCGGCGCCGTCCGGTCCCTCGGGCGCCGAAGCCGGCGCGGCGACCGGGGGAGGGGTGGGCGGCGGCCCGGTGGGGATCAGCGCCGCCAGCCCGCGTCCCAGGCCGCCTCGCTTCGTCATGACTGCTCCTCGCTGGCAGTGGTGCTCACTGGGGATCCTGGGTGCGGAAGGGAACCGATGTCTCGCCGAAGGCGAGGGCGCCGACCGGGGTGGCCCCGTTGCTGCCGGCTCCGCTGTCGAAGGGCTGCAGGGCGACGCCGCGCTGGGCGAGCTCGCGCGCCGCCTCCACGTAGCTGGTCGACCCGCGGGACCCCGGGTCGTAGGTGAGGACGGACTGCCCGTAGCCGGGGGCCTCCGAGACGCGGACGTTGCGGGGGATCACCGCTCGGAGCACGAGCTCGCCGAAGTGGTTCCGGACCTCGTCGGCCACCTGGTCGGCGAGCTTGGTCCGCCCGTCGTACATCGTCAGGAGGATGGTCCGGACGGCGATCCCCGGGTTGAGGTGCTGCCGCACCAGATCGATGTTGTTGAGCAGCTGACCCAGACCCTCGAGCGCGTAGTACTCGCACTGGATGGGGATGAGCACCTCGTCGCCGGCGACGAGGGCGTTGAGCGTCAGCAGACCCAGCGACGGCGGGCAGTCGATGAGCACGTAGTGCGGCCGGCGCTCGCGGGGGAGCGCCGCGACGTAGGCCTCGATGGCGCGGCGCAGCCGGTGCTCGCGCGCGACGACGGAGACGAGTTCGATCTCGGCGCCCGCCAGGTCGATGGTCGCGGGCACGCACAGCAGGTTGGGGCTGGCCGTCGTCGGGTGCACGACCTCGGACATCGTGCTGTCGCCGACGAGGGCGTCGTAGATGCTCGGGGTGCCGACGGTGTGCTCCACCCCGAGGGCGGTGCTGGTGTTCCCCTGGGGATCGAGGTCGATCACCAGCGTGCGCAGCCCGTAGAGGGCGAGCGCCACCCCGAGGTTCACCGTGGACGTGGTCTTGCCGACCCCGCCCTTCTGGTTGGCGATGGTGATGACCCTGATCCGCCCGGGCGCCGGGAAGGGCTCCTGATCGGCCGCGTGCAGCACGCGGGTGGCGCGCAGCGCCTCCATCGCGATCGGGCTGTCGAAGTCCGTCGTGCTGAAGGACGGCGTCGACGACTGGTCTGCGGCGAGGTTGCTGCGCAACCGCTCGCCCGGGTCGGTCATCGCGGGTCCTTCCTCTGCCGGCGGCGTTTCACGTGGAACGGGTCGGGTAGCTGCACCTGTTCCACGTGGAACAGGTCTGCGCACGGGAGCGCCGTCACCGGTCTCCACGCGTCATGACCACCACGGTAGTGGCAGCGTCTCCCAGGGATGCGCCGACGGCCCGCGCCTCGATGTCCCGCATTCCCGCAGCACGCAGTTCCGGCAGCAGGCCCGGGAGCTCCTCCAGGGCTCGGGACCCCACCAGGGCCACCAGCTGGGCGCCCGGACGGAGCAGACCGCGGCACCAGCCGACGAGCCGGGGGAGCGGCGCGACCGCGCGCGCGGTGACCACGTCCACCCGGCCGACCGCCGCCACGACTCCCCGGTCCTCCGCCCGGCCGCGCACGACCCGCCACGACGACGTGCCGGCCAGGTCCGCCACCGCATCCTCGAGGAACTCCACCCGGCGGGCCATCGGCTCCACCAGCGTCAGCGCGACGTCCGGGCGGGCCAGACCGAGGGGGATCCCCGGCAGGCCCGCGCCGCTGCCGACGTCGACGACGCGGGCACCCTGCGGCACCGCCTCGGCGACGGCCGCGCTGTTGAGCACGTGCCGCTCCCACAGCCGGGGCACCTCGCGGGGCCCGATGAGGCCGCGCGTGACCCCGTCGGAGGCCAGGCGAGCGACGTACCGCTGCGCCGCCGGCAGGGCCGCACCGAAGACGCCGGCGGCCGCGGCCGGCGGCGCGGGCGGGGCCGGCTCCGCCGGAACGGCCGCCGCACCCGGCGCCGGACGTCCGTCGGTCACCTGTCGGGCAGGACCACGACGCGGCGGCTGGGCTCTTCGCCCTCCGACTCGCTGTGCACGCCGGCGACCGACGCGATGACGTCGTGGACGACCTTGCGCTCGAACGGGTTCATCGGGCTGAGCCGCTCGGGCTGACCGCTGGCGGAGACCCGGCGCGCGGTCTCCCCGGCGAGGGCGGTCAGGTCGGCGCGGCGCTTGGCCCGGTAGCCACCGACGTCGAGCATCAACCGGCTGCGCACGCCGGTGGACTGGGCGACGGCGAGCCGGGTCAGCTCCTGCAGCGCCTCCAGGGTGGCGCCGTCGGGACCGACCAGGTCGGAGAGCCGACCGCCGACGATCGCGACCGACGCCCGGTCGCCCTCCACGTCGAGGTCGATGTCGCCGTCGACGTCGAGGATGTCGAGGAGGCGCTCCAGGTAGTCACCGGCCACGTCTCCCTCCCGGACCAGCAGGTCGTCGCCGGCCCCACCGGCCCCGTCCGTCTCACGCGTCTCGAGGTCGACGGGCTCCACGACGGCGTCGTCGCTGGCGGCGTCCGCGTCGGGCAGGGCGGGCGGGTTCTCTGTCACGGGCTGCTGCGGAGCACTCACGGGTGTTCCTCCCAGTTCGGTGCGGCGGCCGGGTGTCCCCGGTGGTCGGTGTGCCGGGCGGGCCGGCGGGGGTGCGGTCGAGCGGTGGTCAGCGACGCTTCCGCTTGCCGCGGTTGGCCGGGCCCTGTCCCGAGCCGGGGCGGGAGCCGCCGCCGGTCCGCGGTGCCCCGTTGGCCGAGCCGCCGGGCACGGGCGAGGCACCGTTCCCACCGGCCGTCGGGGCGCCGTCCGCGCCGGACGCGGTGCTGCCGGACGCCCCGGTGGCCGTGGTCGACGGCGGCGTGGCGGGCGGCATCGACCGGCCCTGCTTCGCGCGGACCGGCTTGGCACCGGGCTTGGGGGCGAGCGTGCGCGGGTCCACCACGGGCTTGCCCTCGGCGGCCTTGGCCTTGGCGGCGTCGGACCCGGGCGGCGGCAACTTGCGCAGGATGAAGAACTGCTGCCCCAGGGTCCAGAGGTTGTTGACCATCCAGTAGATGAGGACGCCGATGGGGAAGATGAAGCCGGAGACGAAGAGGCTGATCGGGACGCCGTAGAGCATCAGCTTCTGGATCATGGCGGCCTGACCCTCGACCGGGCCGGACCGCGACATGATCTGCTTCTGCGTGAAGTACGTCGTGAAGCACATGACCAGGATCAGCGCGAAGGCGACGACCCGGATGTTGGTGTAGGTGACGCCCTGGATGTCCAGGATCGCCTGCTCCTTGGCGCCGCTCATGTTGAACGACGCGGAGATCGGGGCGCCGAAGAGCTTGGCCCGGGCCGCCTCGTCGGTGAGCTGGTCGGTCCACGAGTAGAGGCCCTGCTTGTCCGGGGCGAGCCGCCGCAGGACGTGGAACAGCGACAGGAAGATCGGGATCTGCGGCAGGATCGGCAGGCAGCCGGCCAGCGGGTTGACCCCGCGCTCCTTCTGGAGGGCCTGCATCGCGACGGCCATGCCCTGGCGGTCGCTGCCGTACTGCTTGCGCAGCTTGGCGATCTCCGGCTGCAGCTCCTGCATCGCCCGCTGGGACTTCACCTGCTTCACGAACAGCGGGAAGAGGATCAGCCGGATGGTGACGACCAGGAAGACGATCGCCAGGACCCAGGTGAGGCCGGCCAGGCCGGTCTCGGCGGCGGGATCGCCGAAGACGACGTTCCACAGCGAGTGCCACCGGGCCATCACCCAGGAGATGGCGGTGTACAGCCAGTCAAGCAACGGAGGACTCCTCCTGCGGGGTCCGGCACGCGGCCGGCGGGGTGGCCTCGCGGCCGGGGTCATCGGACGGCGCACCCGGGGGGCGTGCCGCTGAGCTGGACGAGTGGGGACCCGTCCCGGTTCCGCGCCACCCGGTCACCGGCGGGACGAGGTCGACGCCCCCGGGGTGCCAGGGGGCGCACTTGAGCAGCCGCACGATCGCCAGCCAGGTGCCGCGCCCCGCACCGTGCGTGGCCACCGCCTCGGCGGCGTAGGCGCTGCACGTGGGGTGGAACCGGCAGCGCGGAGGCAGCGCCGGGCTGATCGCGCGGGAGTAGAAACCCACCGCCCCCAGCAGCAGCCGGGCGACGGGGGAGCGACGCGGGGACGTGGCGCCGGAGGTCCTCATCGGGCACGTGCCCGATCGCCCAGCAACCGGTCCAGACCAGCCGTCAGGTCGCGGTGGAGGGCAGCGGAGTCCGCGGCGGCCGCCTCCCGACGGGCGCGGACCACCAGGTCCGCGCCGACCGGGAGCCGGTCGAGCTCGGCGCGGACGACGGCCCGCAGACGGCGGGTCACCCGGTGGCGGACCACCGAGTTGCCCACGCTCTTGCCCACCACGAAACCGGCCCGCGCAGTCACCGGCGACGCGGGGTCGCCGGTCGGCTGCTCGGGCCGTTCGGGGAGGAGGTGCAGCACCATGGTCGGCCGCCCGGCGCGCCGGCCGGAACGGACGACCGCGGTGAAATCCGGGCGCCGGCGCAGGCGTGCCTGCGCAGGCAGCACGTCAGGCGGAGAGCTTCTCGCGGCCCTTGCGCCGACGGGTGGCGAGGATCGCCCGACCCGCGCGGGTCCGCATCCGCAGCCGGAAACCGTGGGTCTTGGACCGGCGGCGGTTGTTCGGCTGGAACGTGCGCTTGCTCACGAGGTACTCCCACTACACGACATCGGCGGTGCGCTCCCGTCGGTGGACGGGGGCGCGCAGGGTGTCGAGGCGGCACGACGGCCGTCCCCGGACCCCGGAAGCTGGCACTGCAGAGCGCCGGACCGACACCCGACCGTGCAGGCACGCTGCAGCGGCCGGGAACGGGCAGACCCGTCCACAGACTCCGGCCAGCATAGCCGAGGACCGGGGGGTGCCGGCGACCGACCGCCCATGATCGCCCCGCCGGTCCGGCGGAGCCCGCCCGGCGCGCCGGGCGACCGGCCCGGGCCGGCGGCGGTCTCCGCCGCCCCGGGGCGCGCCCGGCGGTCACGGCGGCGTTGCCGGGCTGTGGATGGGGCTGTTAGCGTCGCCGTCGCTCCGCGTCGGGCGTCAGGGTCACGGCGCGCGGGCCGACCCCGTCGGTCGACCGACCGCCGAGCCACTCCTCCAGCCGCTCGATCAGGGCCGTGACCAGCCACGATGCTGCATCGGCCAGAGTCCCGTGCGGAGCCGGCGCACCATCCTGCCGGCCGTGCACAGCCTGTGGACACCGATGTGGACCACATGCGTTCGTGTGTCCACAACCGGGTGCCCACCGGTGGACGGGATCGCGCTCCGCGGGGGAGACCGGCGCGGCAGGTGCCGGGCACCGGGAGCGGCCGCGGGGTCGACTGCATGGGAGGACGACACGGCATGGCCGATGCCACGCTGGACCTGGCCACGGTCTGGGACCAGATCCGGGAGCGACTGGCGACCAGCCTGTCCCCGCAGCAGAACGCGATGCTGAACCTCACCCGGCCGCTGGGCCTGGTGGAGGACACCGCCGTGCTCGCCGCGCCCAACGAGTTCACCCAGACCGTGCTCGAGTCGCGCATGCGCCGGGTGCTCGCCGAGGCGCTGTCCGAGCAGTTCGGCCGCGACATCCGCGTGGCCGTCCAGCTCGAGGACACCCCGGCGGCGCCCCCGGCCGACAGCCGGGACGACGAGCCCGTCCGACGGCCCTGGTCGGCCGCCGAGGCGCAGCGGGCGGAGGAGGACCGCGCCACCCGCGACCGCGCCGACGACGGGCGGAGCGCGTTCGGCGTCCGGACCGACGTCGTGGGCACCGCGCCCTGGGACCGCGACACGACCGGCGAGCGTCCCGCGCCCGCCGGCTTCCCCGAGGTCCGCGAACTGCACCCCGCCGACGGACCGCAGCGACCCCCCGTGGACCGCGGCGCCCCGGAGGACTGGAGCACCACCACGTGGGGCGCCGGCGCGGCGAGCGGCTCCGGCGGCCGCGACTGGGGTGGCGCCGACGACGAGCGCAGCGCCGACGTGCTGCCCTTCGACGCGGACCCCGACGCGGGGGAGCAGCGGCGGTCCAACGCCGGCTCCGGTGCCCGGGCGCGACGCCCGGAGGCCGGCCGGCCGGCGGGGCCGACCCCGGGACTGAATCCCAAGTACGTCTTCGACAGCTTCGTCATCGGCAACAGCAACCGGTTCGCCCATGCCGCGGCGGTCGCCGTCGCCGAGGCGCCGGCGCGGGCCTACAACCCGCTGTTCATCTACGGCGAGTCCGGGCTCGGCAAGACCCACCTGCTGCACGCGATCGGCCACTACGCGGCGCGGATGTTCCCGAACGTGCGGGTGCGCTACGTCAGCACCGAGGAGTTCACCAACGAGTTCATCAACCTGGTGCACTCCGGCCGGGCCGAGGAGTTCCGCCGCCGGTTCCGCGACATCGACTTCCTGCTGATCGACGACATCCAGTTCCTCGAGCGGGCCGAGCGCACGCAGGAGGAGTTCTTCCACACCTTCAACACCCTGCACAACGCCAGCAAGCAGATCGTGATCACCTCCGACCGTCCGCCGAAGAAGCTGACGACGCTGGAGGACCGGCTGCGCACGCGGTTCGAGTGGGGCCTGATCACCGACGTCCAGGCGCCGGACCTCGAGACCCGCATCGCGATCCTGCGGAAGAAGGCGTGGGGCGAGCGGCTGCAGGTCCCCGACCCGGTGCTGGAGTTCATCGCCAGCAAGGTGCAGACCAACATCCGCGAGCTCGAGGGGGCGCTCATCCGGGTGACGGCGTTCGCCAGCCTGAACAAGCAGCAGGTCGACCTGCCGCTGGCCGAGCTGGTGCTCAAGGACCTGATCAGCGACGAGCAGGGCCCCCAGATCACCGCGGCGATCATCATGGCGGCCACGGCCGAGTACTTCTCCGTGACGATGGAGGAGCTGCAGGGCACCAACCGCAGCCGCACGCTGGTGAACGCGCGGCAGATCGCGATGTACCTGTGCCGTGAGCTCACCGAGCTGTCGTTGCCGCGGATCGGCGCCTCCTTCGGCGGCAAGGACCACACCACGGTCATGCACGCGGTCAAGAAGATCACCAACCTGATGAGCGAGCGGCGGGCCACGTACACCCAGGTCACCGAGCTGACCGCCCGCATCAAGAGCCGCGCCCGGCAATGACACCGTCGTCCTCCGGACGACACCGCGGTCAACGGCCGTCCCCCTGCTGAGCTGAGCGCGTCCGTCGCGCCTGCGCGGGACCCTGCGGGCCCCACTCGGCGGAACCCTGCCCGTGCCCTCCCTGACCTGGGGCGGCGCGGCCTGCGGCGATTCGTGCACACGACGCCGCCCCGGCCGGGGTGGTCCGGGCCTCGGTCCACGGGTGCCGGCGGTGACGGTGCGCCGGTGATCCGGTCACCGTCCGGACCCCTTCCGGCCACCGTCGCGAGGCGGTCGACAAGTCGTTGTCCACACCTGTGTGGATCCCTGGGGACGACGGAATCGCTGGTTCTCCGCACGATGGGCCGCGCGACGACGGTGACCGGCGTCGACTCGTCGAGAAGTTGTCCCCAGGGATGTGCACAGCTGGGGGAAAGTCGTACCGACACCGTTCCGCGTCGTCACGACGCGGCGCCGTCGTCCACCCGGCCGGATCCAGCCAACGTGTGCCGACACCCGTCTGACCTGCACGGACGCTCCCGATGGCCACCTCCGGGCAGGCGCCGCACCGTTCCGCCCCGCCGGACCGTGCACACGACCTGGGGACGGAACGGGGAGACGCAGGGGACAGCAGGTGGACCGCCGCCGGTCACGGTGCACAAGCGTCGATCTGTCCACGTGTCGACAACAGGGAGCCGCTGACCACCCACAGCCGGCCAACACCCTCGAACGGCCGCTGACCTGCGCGAAGAGGCCCGATCCCCAGGTTCCACACGTGTGATGACGAGGATGAGGGAGTTATCTCGAGAAATTCTTGAACCACACTCTGGGTGGGGACGCTGCGCTCCGAGGTGCCCGGAAGCGCAGCAGCGAAGGACATCCGGCGGCTCCTCGCGGGACCGGGGTTTCCCCACGGGGCACTCCAACAGGCACGATGAGCACCGCAGCGGAGCCCTTCGCCCCGCAGCAGCAGGAACGACAGCTCCGTGCTCGTGCCGGCCGCCCTCCAGCGGCCCGCGGGGGGCGGACCGAACATGGGTGGGTCGAGAGATGAAGTTCCGGGTGGCACGTGAGGTGCTCGCCGACGCCGTCGCGTGGACGGCGCGCAGCCTGCCGCCGCGACCGTCGGTGCCGGTGCTGGCGGGCATCCTGCTGGAGGCCGACGGGAACCTGCTGTCGGTCTCCGGCTTCGACTACGAGGTGTCGGCCCGCTCCGAGGTCGACGTCCAGACCAGCGAGAGCGGCCGCGTCCTGGTCCCCGGCCGGCTCCTCGCCGAGATCACCCGCGCCCTGCCCCCGCACCCGGTGGAGATCACCGCCGAGGGGCCGCGGCTGGCCATCACCTGCAGCAACGCGCGGTTCAGCCTGCCGACCCTCCCGGTCGAGGACTACCCGTCGCTGCCCTCCATGCCGTCGGCGGCCGGGATCGTCGAGAGCGACGTCTTCGCCGAGGCCGTGGCCCAGGTGGCCGTCGCGGCGGGGCGGGACGACACGCTGCCCATGCTCACCGGCGTCCGGCTGGAGATCGAGGACGACCAGATCACCCTCGCCGCAACCGACCGGTACCGCCTCGCGGTGCGCGAGTTCGCCTGGCGGCCGGAGACCCCGGGGCTGTCGGCCGCGGTGCTCGTCCCCGCACGCACGCTCGCCGAGGCGGCCAAGACGCTGACCAGCGGCCCGGAACTCACGCTGTCGCTGTCCTCGGGCAGCTCCGGTGAGGGAATCCTCGGCCTCTCCGGCAAGGACCGGCAGACGACGACCCGGCTGCTGGACGCCGAGTTCGTGAAGTACCGCGCGATCATGCCCAACGAGTCGCTGGCCAACGCCACGCTGCCGGTGGGCCTGTTCACCGATGCCGCCAAGCGGGTGGCCCTGGTCGCCGAGCGGGGCACGCCGCTGCGCTGCGAGTTCACCCCCGGGCAGGTCACCCTGCGGGCCGGGGGCAGCGACGACGAGGGCCAGGCGGAAGAGCGATGCGACGTCGAGTTCGACGGCGAGCCGCTGACCATCGGCTTCAACCCGACGTTCCTGCTCGACGGCCTGGCCGCGGTGCACACCGACCGCGCGCGGATGGACTTCACCAGCCCGCTGAAGCCGGCGGTGCTCTCCGGCGTCGAGGAGCCGGCGGCCGACGACGACAAGCCGGCGCCGGCCGAGCGCCCCGGGAGCTACCGGTACCTGATCATGCCGGTGCGGCTGCCGGGCTGAGCCCGCACCGGCCCGGGCCCCGTCGCGGGCCCGGGACCGGCCGGGGGGCGGGAGTCGCCCGGGACGAGCACGATGGATCGCGACCACGACGGCGGAGAGAGGCGGGACCGTGCAGCTGGGTCTGATCGGGCTGGGCAAGATGGGCGGCAACATGGCCGAGCGGCTGCGCCGCGCCGGGCACGAGGTCGTGGGTTACGACCACAGCCCCGGCAAGCGCGACGTCGACAGCCTGCCCGCGCTGGTCGAGGCGCTGGAAGCGCCCCGCGTCGTCTGGGTCATGGTGCCCGCGGGCGACCCGACGAAGGCGACGATCAAGGAGCTGAGCGAGCTGCTCAGCCCCGGCGACGTCGTGATCGACGGCGGCAACTCGAAGTACACCGACGACCAGGTGCACGACGTCATGATGCGCGAGAAGGGCATCGGCTACATCGACGCCGGCGTCTCCGGCGGCGTGTGGGGTCTGGAGAACGGCTACGCGCTGATGGTCGGCGGCACCAAGGAGGACGTCGCCAAGGCGCAGCCGATCTTCGACGCCCTCAAGCCGCCGGCACCGCACGACGAGTCCGGGCAGGAGATGCCCGGCGCCGGGTTCGTGCACGCCGGGCCGGTGGGCGCCGGCCACTTCAGCAAGATGGTCCACAACGGCATCGAGTACGCACTGATGCAGGCCTACGGCGAGGGCTACGAGCTGCTGGCCGCCGTGGACCTGGTCGAGGACGTGCCTGGCGTCATCGCGTCCTGGACGCAGGGCACCGTCATCCGCTCGTGGCTGCTCGACCTGCTGGTCCGGGCGCTGGAGGAGGACCCGCAGCTCGACGAGATCAGCGGCTACGCCGAGGACTCCGGCGAGGGCCGGTGGACCGTCGAGCAGGCGATCGAGAACGCCGTCCCCGTGCCGACCATCGCGGCCTCGCTGTTCGCCCGCTTCTCCTCCCGGCAGGAGGACTCACCGACCATGAAGGCGGTGGCCGCGCTGCGCAACCAGTTCGGCGGGCACGCGGTTCGCGCCGTCCAGGCGCAGGAGGCCGAGCGGCCCGCGTGACCGGGTACCGGACGGCCTGAGGTGTACCTCAGGCACCTGCAGGTCGGCGACTTCCGCAGCTGGGACCGGGTGGACCTGGCACTGGGGCCGGGGCCGACCGTGTTCGTGGGCCGCAACGGCGAGGGCAAGACCAACCTCGTCGAGGCGGTCGGGTACCTCGCGACCATGAGCAGCCACCGGGTGTCCGGGGACGCGCCGCTGGTCCGCCACGGCGCGGGCCAGGCGGTGGTCCGCGCGGCGCTGCGCCGCGGCGACCGGGAGCTGCTCGTCGAGATCGAGGTCAACCCCGGCAAGGCCAACCGGGTGCGGGTGAACCGGGCCGCCCTGCCGCGTCCCCGCGAGCTGCTGGGCCTGGTGCGCACGGTGCTGTTCGCACCGGAGGACCTCTCGTTGGTCCGCGGCGACCCCACCGAGCGGCGCCGCTTCCTCGACGAGCTGCTCGCCACCCGCACGCCGCGGCTGGCGGGTGTGCGCAGCGACTACGAGCGGGTGCTCAAGCAGCGCAACGCGCTGCTGAAGACCGCCCGCCTGGCCCGCGGCAAGGCGATGGAGACCCTCGACGTCTGGGACGGGCACCTCACCGACCTCGGCGGCCAGCTGCTCGCCGCCCGGCTGCGGCTGGCCGCCGACCTGGCGCCGCACGTCGCCGAGTCCTACGCCGGCGTCGCCGGGGAGGGTGCCCCGGTCGCCGGGCTCGGCTACAGCTCCACCGTGCCGCTGGCCGGGGACGGCGGTGCGCTGCGGGCCGGCGAGGAGCTGCCCTCGGTCGCCGACCTCACCGAGGCGATGCGGGCCCGGGTCGCCGAGCGCCGCGGCGACGAGCTGGACCGGGGCATGACCCTGGTGGGGCCGCACCGCGACGACCTGGTGATCCACCTCGGCCCCGCCCCGGCGAAGGGCTTCGCCAGCCACGGCGAGTCCTGGTCCCTGGCCCTGGCGCTCAAGCTGGCCACCTTCGCCCTGCTCCGCAGCGACGGCGAGGACCCCATCCTCGTCCTCGACGACGTGTTCGCCACGCTGGACGCCGAGCGGCGGGCGGCGCTCGCCGAGGTCGCCCGCTCGGCCGAGCAGACGCTGATCACCGCGGCCGTCGTCGACGACGTGCCGGCCGAGCTGCGCGGGACACGCGTCGAGGTGGGGAGCGGGATGGCGCTCGTGGTGAAGGATGCGATCCCGGTGGGCGAGGGAGGCATGCCGTGAGCGAGGAGCGGCCGGCGCGGCCCAGCGACATCGCGCGCGCCGCCCTGGAGGCCGCCCGTGCCGCCTCGGCGGCGCGGCCGAAGCCGACCAGGCGGCGGATCGCCGGCCCGCGGCGCGCCTGGAGCGGCCCGCGGCCGGGCGCCGACGACCCCCAGCCGCTGGGCCGCCTGGTCGACTCGCTGGTCAGCTCGGAGGACTGGTCGTCGCACACCTTGGTGGGGTCGGTGTTCGGCCGGTGGGACACGATCGTCGGCCCCGACATCGCCTCGCACTGCCGGCCGCAGACCCTCACCGAGGGCGAGCTGCTGGTCGTCGCCGAGTCCACGGCGTGGGCCACCCAGCTCCGCCTGCTGGCCCCGTCGATCCTCGGCAAGCTGCGCGCCCAGGTGGGCGGGGACGTCGTGCGGACGTTGCGCGTTGTCGGTCCGACGGCTCCCAGCTGGAAGAAGGGCCCGCGCTCGGTGCGCGGGCGGGGGCCCCGCGACACCTACGGATGAGGCGCCCGGCCGGCAGGCCGGCGCCGGGAGGACGATGCAGGGATGAGCACCCCCCGCGACGGTGACCGGGACGGTTTCGACGACGGCGACGGCCGCGGCTGGCGCGAGCCGCCGCACCTCGGCTCCGGCGCGCCCGATGAGGACGAGGACCGCCCCAACTTCGCCGACCGCCGCAAGGCGCCCCGGGACGAGGAGCCGGCCGGCCGGCCGTGGCAGCCGCCGGGCTGGGACCTGCCCGCGGCGGAGCCGGTCCGCCCGGCGCAGCAGCCGCAGGACCCGGCGCAGCAGCCGCAGGACCCGGCAGCGGAGCCGCGGGACGAGGGCATGCAGGACGCGCCTCCGCCGCAGGGCCCGCCGGTGCCGGGCCCCCCGCCGGGCCAGCCGCCCGTCGAGCCGCCCGTCCAGCCGCCCGGCCGCGGTGGTGGCCTGTTCGGCCGCCGCCGTCGGCAGCCCGGCGCCGTGGAGCGGGTGTTCGCCTACGAGGGCGACATGGTCGGCGCCCAGGGCTGGGCGGTCCAGCACGGCTGGACGGTGTCCGACGGCACCGCACCCGAGGACGCCGTCCTCGCCGACCTGATCGCGAGCTCGCCGGTCCGCGCCACCAAGGACCACCGGGCGGGCAACGTGCTGCGCGGCCGGGCCGGCGGGCTGGAGCTGGTCGCGTTCGACGTCGTCTTCGTGGAGCGCCGCCGCCTCGTCCCCGAGTACGCGGTCACCGCCGTCCCGATGCTCGGCAGCGTGCCCGGCTTCCGGCTCAGCCCGGCCCGGTTCTGGCGGCACCGCACCGGTGGGATGGTGCCCATGCCGAGCGGCGAGCCGACCTTCGACGCCCGCTGGCTGCTGCTGGCGGCGGAGGACAGCCCGCAGCTGCGGCGGCTCGTCCAGGACCCCGCCGTGCACGGCCTGCTGCTCGGCAGCGACGACGGTGACGAGCTCTGGTCCGCCGCGGGCCACGTGGCCGCGATCCGGCCCGACGGGCACCGGCCGGAGCTGCTGGAGCACCACGCGCGGCTGCTCACCGCCATCGTCGGCTCCCTCGCCGCCGGCGCCTGAGCAGGTCGGCGCGGGTGGCCACCACGGTTCCGGAGCAGGGGGCCGGCCCCGTGGTGGGGCAGCTCGGCGCCGACGTCGGCGTGCGGCTCCGGGACCTGCTGCCGCTGCTGCGCCCCCACCGCCGCGCGCTCCAGCTGGCGGCGGGGCTGTCGCTGCTCGGCGCCGCCGGCGCGCTGGCCCAGCCGGCGCTGGTCGCCCGGGTCATCGACGTCGTCAGCGAGGGCGAGCCGCTGCTCCCCGCGGTGGGCCTGCTGGTCGTCGTCCTGCTGCTGGCGTCCGCGCTCGGTGCGCTCCAGCAGTTCGTGCTCCAGCGCACGGCCGAGGGCGTCGTCCTCACCACCCGGCTGACCCTGATCGACCGGCTGCTCCGGCTGCCGGTCGCGGAGTACGACCGGCGGCGCACCGGCGACCTGATGTCCCGGGTCGGCTCCGACACCACACTGCTGCGGGCGACGGTGACCTCCGGCGTCGTCGAGGTGGCCGGCTCGGCGGTGATCGGCATCGGGGCGCTGGTGGCCATGGCGGTGGTCGACGTCTGGCTGCTGCTGCTCACCGTCCTGGCGGTCGCGATCGGGGCGGTGACCGCGGTCCTCGCCTCGCGTGGCGTGCGGCGGCTCTCCCGGCGCGCCCAGGAGGAGGTCGGCGCGATGACCGCCGCCGTCGAACGGGCGCTGTCGGCGGTGCGCACCATCCGGGCCAGGGGGGCCACCGCCCGGGAGGTGGCGGCCGTGGGGGCCAGCGCCCGCCGGGCCTTCGGGGCGGGGGTGCAGGTGGCCCGGCTCGAGGCGCTGGTCTCGCCGGCCGGCTCGATCGCCGTCCAGGGCGCCTTCCTTGCGGTGCTCGGCGTCGGCGGCTACCGGGTGGCCGACGGCTCCATCTCCGTCTCGGCCCTCGTCGCCTTCATCCTCTACCTGTTCCTGCTGGTCATGCCCCTGGGTCAGGCGATCAGCGCGTGGACCCAGCTGCAGACCGGGCTCGGCGCCCTCTCCCGGATCCAGGAGGTGCTCGCGCTCGACCCGGAGGACGACGAGCGCGCGGAGCGGGCCGGCCGCGGACCCGCCGTCCACGCCGGAGGGGCGCCGTTGCTCGAGCTCGACGACGTGTCCTTCGCCTACCCCGACGGCACCCCGGTGCTCCGCGGGGTCTCCCTCCAGGTGCCGGCCGGCAGCCGGGTGGCGCTCGTCGGCCCCTCGGGGGCCGGGAAGTCGACCGTGCTGGCGCTGATCGAGGGCTTCTACCCGCTCTCCGGCGGTGCGATCCGCTGGGCGGGGACCGACGTCCGGGAGCTGCCCCGCGCCGGCCTGCGGGCGCGGCTGGGCTACGTCGAGCAGGAGGCCCCGGTCCTGGCCGGGACGGTGCGCGACAACCTGCTGCTGACCCGCCCCGACGCCACCGACCCCGAGCTGTGGGCGGTGCTGGCCGACGTCGGCCTCACCGACGTCGTGCGCCGGTCCCCGCGCGGTCTCGACGTCCTGGTCGGCGACGAGGGCGTGCTGCTGTCCGGCGGCGAGCGGCAGCGGCTGGCCATCGCGCGCTCGCTGCTGGCTCGGCCGGAGCTGCTGCTGCTCGACGAGCCCACGGCCAGCCTCGACGCGCGCAACGAGGGGCTGCTGCGGACCACCCTCGCGGCGGCGTCGACGGGCCGCGCGCTGCTGGTGGTCGCGCACCGGCTGTCCACGGTGCTCGACAGCGACCAGATCGTCGTCCTCGACGAGGGGCGGGTCGTGGCCCGGGGGACGCACGCCGAGCTGGTGGACGGCAGCCCGCTCTACCGGGAGCTCGCCGCCGCCCAGCTCCTCGTCTGACCCCGGCTGGGATCAGGTGACCTGATCGTCGCGCGTCCTCCCGCACGGCGGGCGCTGAGGGAGGACGCCGAACGGTGCGGGTGGACGGCGGACGGGGCGGGAGGACGGCGGACGGGGCGGGAGGACGGCGGGCTCCGGGTCCGCCTGCACCAGTCTCACGCCGCTGACCGATCAGCCGCGCCGCTCGGCCGCGCCGGCGATGCCGCGGAGCATCCCGCCGAAGATGAACCCGTGGAAGGCGGCGACCGCCCACCAGTACAGGTGCCCGGACAGCCCGCGCGGGGCGAAGGTGGCCCGCTGGCGCAACGCCGTCTCCCCCGTGCCTGCGTCGTGTTCCACGTGGAACTCCAGCCAGGCCAGCCCGGGCAGCCGCATCTCGGCGCGCAGCCGGAGCAGCCGCCCCACCTCCCGCTCCTCCACCCGCCAGAAGTCCAGGGCGTCGCCGACGTAGAGCCGGTCGGGGTCCCGCCGGCCCCGGCGCAGGCCCACCCCGCCGACCGCCCGGTCGAGCCAGCCGCGCACCCGCCAGGCCAGCGGCCACGAGTACCAGCCGCGGTCCCCGCCGATGCCCTCGACCACCCGCCACACCTCCTCGGGCGGCGCCGACACCGGACGGACCCGCTCGTCGACGTAGAGGCTGCCGCCGGCCCAGTCCGGGTCGGTGGGCAGTGGGTCCGACGGGGCACCGGGCACCGACGCGGAGGCCCACCGGGTGGAGACGGCGGAGTCCTCGACCCGCTGCAGGGCCAGCCGGACGGCCTCGTCGAAGCCCAGCAGACCCTCCGGCGGGTCGGGCACGTACTCGGCGATGTCGTGCTCCGCGCAGACGACGGTGTTGCGCAGCGACTCGACCAGCGGGCGGGCGATGCCGGCGGGCACGGGGGTGATGACGCCGACCCAGTGGCTGGACAGCGACGGCGTGAAGATCGGCACCGGCACGATCCGGCGCCGGGGCAGGCCGGCCACCCGCGCGTACCGCTGCATCATCTGGGCGTAGTCCATGACGTCCGGGCCGCCGACGTCGAACCAGCGGTGCACCTCGGCCGGCAGCCGGGCGCAGGCCACCAGGTAGCGCAGCACGTCGCGGACGGCGATCGGCTGGATCCGGCTGTGCACCCAGCGCGGGGTCACCATCACCGGCAGCCGCTCGGTCAGGTGCCTGAGCATCTCGAACGAGGCCGACCCCGACCCGAGGACCACCGCGGCGCGCAGCACGACCGTCGGGACGCCGGAGCCCAGCATGATCCTGGCGACCTCGGCGCGGGAGCGCAGGTGCGGGGAGAGCTCCTCGTCGTCGGGCTCCAGCCCGCCGAGGTAGACCAGCCGGCCGACGCCGGCCTCGCGCACCGCCCGGGCCATCACCGTCGCGGTGTGCCGGTCGGCCGCCTCGAACTCCGGCCCCGAGCCGAGGGCGTGGATCAGGTAGTAGACGACGTCGACGCCGGCGCAGGCCTCGGCGACCGATCCGGCGTCGGCGGCGTCGGCGTGCACGATCTCCACGTCGCCGGCCCACGGGTGGTCGCGGAGCCGCTCCGGTGAGCGGCTCATCACCCGGACGTGGTGCCCGGCGGCGAGCAGCTCGGGCACCAGCCGGCCGCCGACGTACCCGGTCGCACCGGTGACCAGGCAGGTGAGCGGAGGCGCCGCGGGAGCGGGTGCCGGAGGGCCGTCGGGGGAGGCCATGCCGCCGAGTCTGCGGCCGCTGCGCCGAGCCCGCCCGGCCATCGGGACCGCCCATCGGGCCGACGACGGCGTGTCGACCCGGGGGGCAGGACCGATGGTGGCGCGCCCTCCGCGAGAGGCGCAGACACGACGTCAGGGCGTGGACGACGCTGTTCCTGTCAGACCTCGCGGTATCGTGGGAGACGGAAACCGTCAGCAACCGGCTGTGCGCCGTTCTGCGCCGTTCCGCCCCGTCCCCGGAGTCGGGGCCCGAGGTCGCCGGTTGCTCGAGAGGAAGGCCCCACGTGGTCGCAGCACCCCAGATCGAGAACGCCTACTCGGGCAGTTCCATCACCGTCCTCGAGGGTCTGGAGGCGGTCCGGAAGCGCCCCGGTATGTACATCGGTTCCACGGGCGAGCGCGGCCTGCACCACATGGTGTGGGAGGTCGTGGACAACTCCGTCGACGAGGCGCTGGCGGGGCACGCCGACCGCGTCCACGTCACCCTGCTGGCCGACGGCGGCGTGCGCGTCGAGGACAACGGCCGCGGCATCCCGGTCGACATGCACCCCGTGGAGAAGCGCCCCACGGTCGAGGTGATCATGACCGTCCTGCACGCGGGCGGGAAGTTCGACGGCAAGAGCTACGGCGTCTCCGGTGGCCTGCACGGCGTCGGCGTGACCGTCGTCAACGCCCTCTCCACGCGGCTGGACGTCAACGTCTGGCGCGACGGGACCGAGTGGAAGCAGAGCTACGCGTACGCCAAGCCGGGCCCGCTGGAGGAGGTCGGCCCCACCAAGAAGCGCGGCACCGCGATCACCTTCTGGGCCGACGGCGACATCTTCGAGACGACGCACTACTCGTTCGACACCATCAACCGCCGCCTGCAGGAGATGGCCTTCCTCAACAAGGGCCTGACGATCGTCCTGCGCGACGAGCGGCCGGGGCACAGCAAGGTCGAGTCCGGCGTGAGCGACGAGCTCACCCTCGCCGAGGCCGCGCCGCAGGCCGGTGCCGAGGAGGAGGCGTTCGAGCCGACCGAGATCACCTACAAGTACGACGCCGGCCTCATCGACTACGTCGCGCACATCAACGGCAAGAAGTCGCCGATCCACAAGTCGGTCATCAGCTTCTCCGCCGAGGGCACCGGCAAGAACGACATGGCCATGTCGATCGACGTCGCCATGCAGTGGTCCGAGGCGTACTCCGAGTCGGTCTACACCTTCGCGAACATCATCAACACGCACGAGGGGGGCACGCACGAGGAGGGTTTCCGTGCGGCGCTGACCTCGATCGTCAACCGGTACGCCGAGGAGAAGAAGCTCTTCAAGGGCAAGGACGAGAAGCTCACCGGCGAGGACATCCGGGAGGGCCTGGCCGCGATCGTCTCGGTCAAGCTCGGCGACCCGCAGTTCGAGGGGCAGACGAAGACCAAGCTCGGCAACACCGAGGTGAAGGGCTTCGTGCAGAAGGTCTGCAACGAGCAGATCGGGCACTGGTTCGAGGCCAACCCCACCGAGGCCAAGATGATCATCAACAAGGCCTCGTCGGCGGCCCGCGCCCGGCGTGCGGCGCAGGACGCCCGCAAGCTGGCCCGCAAGAGCCTGCTGAGCAACAACTCGCTGCCGGGCAAGCTGGCCGACTGCCGCTCCACCGACCCGCGGTCCTCGGAGATCTACATCGTCGAGGGTGACTCGGCCGGCGGTTCCGCCAAGTCCGGCCGCGACTCGATGTTCCAGGCGATCCTGCCGATCCGCGGCAAGATCATCAACGTCGAGAAGGCGCGCATCGACCGGGTCCTCAAGAACAACGAGGTCCAGTCCATGATCACCGCGTTCGGCACCGGCATCCACGACGAGTTCGACCTGTCGAAGCTGCGCTATCACAAGATCATCCTGATGGCGGACGCCGACGTCGACGGCCAGCACATCCGCACACTCCTGCTGACCCTGCTGTTCCGCTTCATGCGGCCGCTGGTCGAGGCCGGGCACGTCTACCTCGCCCAGCCCCCGCTGTACAAGATCAAGTGGGGCGGCAAGCACGCCGACGACTACGTCTACACCGACCGGGAGAAGGACGCCGTGCTCCGCGAGGCCGCCGAGGGGGGCCGGAAGGTCAAGGACGACGCGATCCAGCGGTTCAAGGGCCTCGGCGAGATGAACGCCAAGGAGCTGTGGGAGACCACGATGGACCCGGAGTCGCGCATCCTGCTGCAGGTGACCCTCGAGGACGCCGCCACCGCCGACCAGCTGTTCAGCGTGCTGATGGGCGAGGACGTCGAGGCGCGCCGCAGCTTCATCACCCGCAACGCCAAGGACGTCCGCTTCCTCGACGTCTGACCCGGCGCCCGTCGGGCGGCCGGCCGGTGAACTCCCCCGGCCGCCGTCCGACGGCCCGGTTGACCAGCGACTTGTCCACCTCTGTGCACCGACCTGTGGAGACCTGAACCGTGACGGAGACCCCACCCCGCGACCGCGTCGAACCGGTCGACCTCCAGCAGGAGATGCAGCGCAGCTACATCGACTACGCGATGAGCGTCATCGTCGGCCGGGCCCTGCCCGAGGTCCGCGACGGCCTCAAGCCGGTGCACCGCCGCGTGCTGTACGCCATGTACGACCAGGGCTTCCGCCCCGACCGCAGCTACGTCAAGTGCGCCCGCGTCGTCGGTGAGGTGATGGGTAACTACCACCCGCACGGCGACACCTCGATCTACGACGCCCTCGTGCGGCTGGCCCAGCCGTGGTCGATGCGCTACCCGCTGGTCGACGGCCAGGGCAACTTCGGCTCCCCGGGCAACGATCCGGCGGCAGCCATGCGGTACACCGAGGCCCGCCTCACCCCGCTGGCCATGGAGATGCTGGCCAACATCGACGAGGAGACCGTCGACTTCCAGCCCAACTACGACGGCAAGAACCAGGAACCGCTGGTCCTGCCCGGGCGCATCCCGAACCTGCTGATCAACGGCTCGGCCGGCATCGCCGTCGGCATGGCCACCAACATGCCGCCGCACAACCTGCGGGAGGTGGCGGAGGCCGTCTTCTGGGTGCTCGAGCACCCGGACGCGGAGCCCGAGGAAGCCCTCACCGCCTGCATGGAGCGGATCAAGGGCCCCGACTTCCCGACCTACGGCCTCATCGTCGGCCGCGAGGGCATCGAGGACGCGTACCGCACCGGCCGCGGCTCGGTGCGCATGCGCGCCGTCGTCACCGTCGAGGAGGACGCGCGCGGGCGGGTCCAGCTGGTCTGCACCGAGCTGCCCTACCAGGTCAACCCGGACAACCTGGCCGAGTCGATCGCCGAGGCGGTCAAGGACGGCCGGCTGCAGGGCATCAGCGAGATCGCCGACGAGTCCAGCGACCGCGTCGGCCGCCGGCTGGTGTTCACGCTGCGCCGCGACGCCGTCGCCAAGGTCGTGCTGAACAACCTCTACAAGCACACCCAGCTGCAGACGACGTTCGGCTGCAACATGCTCTCCATCGTCGACGGCGTCCCGCGGACCCTGCGGCTCGACGAGCTCGTGCGCGAGTACGTGAACCACCAGATCGAGGTCATCCAGCGGCGCACCCGGTACCGGCTGCGCAAGGCCGAGGAGCGCGCGCACATCCTGCGCGGCTGGGCCAAGGCGCTGGACCAGCTCGACGCCGTCATCAACCTGATCCGCAGCAGCCCGTCGGCCGACGAGGCCCGCACCGGCCTGATGGAGCTGCTCGACGTCGACGAGATCCAGGCGATCTCGATCCTCGACCTCCAGCTGCGCCGGCTGGCCGCCCTCGAGCGGCAGCGGATCATCGACGAGCTCGCCGAGATCGAGGCCCGGATCGCCGACCTGCAGGCGATCCTGGACTCCCCCGACCGGCAGCGGCGGATCATCCACGACGAGCTCGCCGAGATCGTGGAGAAGTACGGCGACGACCGGCGCACCCAGTTCATCGCGAACGACGGCGACGTCTCCATGGAGGACCTCATCGCGGAGGAGGAGGTCGTCGTCACCATCACCCGCACCGGATACGCCAAGCGGACGAAGAGCGACCTCTACCGGTCGCAGCGACGCGGCGGCAAGGGCGTGATGGGTGCGGCGCTGAAGCAGGACGACATCGTCGACCACTTCTTCGTCGGCTCCACCCACGACTGGATCCTGTTCTTCACGAACAAGGGCCGGGTCTACCGGGCGAAGGCCTACGAGCTGCCGGAGGCCAACCGCACCGCCCGCGGCGCGCACGTGGCGAACATCCTGGCCTTCCAGCCGGACGAGAAGATCGCCCAGGTCATGCAGATCAAGGACTACGGGGTCGCCCCGTACCTCGTGCTGGCCACCGCCCGCGGTCAGGTGAAGAAGACCCGGCTCAGCGACTTCGACTCCCCCCGCCAGGGCGGCGTCATCGCCATCAACCTGCGCGACGGCGACGAGCTGGTCGGCGCCGCCCTCATCGACCCGGAGCAGGACCTGCTGCTGGTCACCCGCAAGGCGATGTCGATCCGGTTCACCGCCGACGACGGCGCGCTGCGCCCCATGGGCCGGGCCACCGAGGGCGTGCGGGGCATCTCGCTGTCCGAGGACGACCGGCTGCTGTCGATGATGGTCGTCCAGGAGGGCGTCGACGTCCTCGTCGCCACCGAGCGCGGGTTCGCCAAGCGCACCGGCATCGAGAACTACCCGAACCAGGGCCGGGGCGGCAAGGGCGTGCTCACCGCCGACCCGAAGGCCCGCAAGGGGGCCCTCGTCGGGGCCCTGGCGGTCACCCTCGGCGACGAGCTGTACGCGATCACCTCCGGTGGCGGGGTCATCCGGACACCGGTCAACGGGGTGCGGCACAACAAGGACCGCGCCACCATGGGTGTCAAGCTCATGAACTTGCCCGACGATGTCAGCATCGTGGCAATCGCGCGTACGACGGACAACGACGAGGCCGCGGCCTAGGGTGAGTAGTTAGTCAGGCACGCAACCGTGGCTCAGCGGCGGCCCCAACCGGCCGCCGCTGAGCCAGGTATCGAGAGAGCGGCATCGCCGCCGGGGAACGGGAGACTGGCATGAGCGACCGGACGCAGGGTTCGGTGCGCACCGACTCCCGGGCCGGGGACGGTGTTCCGGCGGAGGGTGTCCCCGCCGGCGGCAACGCCTCCACGACACAGTCGATCCCGACGACCGGTGCCCAGCGGGTCCAGCCCCCGGCCACGGGTGCGGCGCCGGTGATCCCCCAGCCGGTCGGCTCCGCGACGGGTGTCACGCCGGCCCAGAGCGGTGCCGCGCCGGCCCAGACCGGTGCCGCGCCCACCCAGACCGGCTCGTCGCCGGCGCAGAGCGGTGCCGCCCCGGCGCAGACCGGATCCTCCCCCGCGGCCGGCGCCGACTCGTCCCGCTCGGCGGACGACTCCGGTGGCGGCGCCGGGCTCCCGGACGGCGCCACCGGTCCGGGAACCGGCCCCGCGGCGGCCACCAAGCCGGCCCGTGGCAGGCAGTCCGGCCGCGGCCCCAGGCGGGCCCGCCTCCAGCTCCGCCACATCGACACGTGGTCGGCCCTGAAGATCTCGCTGGTGCTGTCCATCGCGCTGTTCTTCATCTGGATGGTCGCCGTCGGCCTGCTGTACCTGGTGCTCGGCGGGCTGGGTGTCTTCGAGGCCGTCAACGACCTGTTCGGGCAGATCGGCAGCGCCTCGGGCTCGGAAGCCAGTGGTGACCTGCTGACCCCCGGCGTGGTGTTCGGCGGCGCCGCGGTCATCGGCGCCATCAACGTCGTCCTGCTCACCGCGCTGTGCACGGTCGGGACGTTCATCTACAACATGTGCTCCGACCTCGTCGGCGGGCTCGAGGTCACCCTCTCCGAGCGGGACTGAGCGACCCGTCGTCCTCCGGGCGACACCGCGGGCCGCCCGGCGCGCTATGGGGGTCGATCTCGCGCTCTGCGAGCCCTGCAGGGCCCCGGAGGCACGGAAAACACCCCCAGAGCGGGGCGGAGCGGGTGGGGCCACCACGTGCGGCGGGACCCCCTGCGGGAGCCGGTCGGGGGTCAGGTACGCTTTTCGAGGTTCACGGGCCTGTAGCTCAGGCGGTTAGAGCGCATCCCTGATAAGGATGAGGCCGGAGGTTCAAGTCCTCCCAGGCCCACCCGTGTGCCGGAGCCCCGGCTCCGTGCCCTCGCACGTCGCCTCCGCGGCGAGCGAACGCTCGAGGAGGTTCTCCGCGTGCTGAAGAAGCTGGCGCTCGCCGCCGCCGCGGTCGGTGCCCTCGCCGCCGTCCGCAAGCGCTCGACCGGCAGGAACGAGGCCGACCTGTGGCACGAGGCCACCAGCGGCCCGGGGGCGGTCAGCACCCCCACCCGCTGATCCACCGGCCCCCCCGGGGCCCCGGGGACGTAGCTCAATTGGCAGAGCACCGCCTTTGCAAGGCGGGGGTTAGGGGTTCGATTCCCCTCGTCTCCACCATCGGCGCCGATGCGGCGTCCGCTCCACGTGAAACCGGGCCCGCGACGCCCGGCCGGCGCGACGGTGGGAGAGTGGAGCCGTGACTGAATCGACTCCCGCCCGCCGCGCGGTCCTGCACACCAACCACGGCGACATCACCGTGGACCTGTTCCCCGACCACGCGCCCAAGACGGTCGCCAACTTCGCCGACCTCGCCGAGGGTGCCCGCGAGTGGACGCACCCCGCGACCCGCGAGAAGACGACGGACAAGCTCTACGACGGCACGGTCTTCCACCGGGTCATCTCCGGCTTCATGATCCAGGGTGGCGACCCCCTCGGTCAGGGCATCGGCGGCCCTGGCTACCAGTTCGGCGACGAGATCCACCCCGACCTGGCGTTCACCAAGCCCTACCTGCTGGCCATGGCCAACGCCGGCCCGGGCACCAACGGCTCGCAGTTCTTCATCACCGTCGCCCCGACCTCGTGGCTGACCGGCAAGCACACCATCTTCGGTGAGGTCGCCGACCAGTCCAGCCGCGACGTCGTCGACCGGATCGCCGCCGTCTCCACCGGCCGCAACGACCGCCCGGCCGAGGACGTCGTGATCGAGTCCGTCGAGGTGCAGCGCAGCTGACCACGGAACCGCGCGGCGGGGACGCGGGCGACCAGCCCGCGCCCCCGCCACCGGCCTGCTACCGCCACCCCGAGCGCCCCACGGGCATCTCGTGCGCGCGGTGCAGCCGGCCCATCTGCCCCGACTGCATGATCCCGGCGTCGGTCGGCTTCCAGTGCCCCGCCTGCGTGCGCGAGGGTGCCGCCTCGGTCCGGGCCCCGCGCCGCCGCTCCGGGCTGCGCGCGGCGGCCTCGCGCTGGGGCGCCGTCACGCTGACGCTGATCTCGATCAACGTGGTCATGTTCCTGGTGACCGCGGTGTCGGCCGGGCTGGTGGGCAACGCCCCGCTGGACAACTACCGCTCCCCGGTCTTCGTCGACCTGGCCCAGTACCCGCTGGCGGTCGAGATCGGCGAGCCCTGGCGGCTGTTCACCGCGGCCTTCCTGCACATCGGCCTGCTGCACCTGGCGCTCAACATGCTGGCGCTCCTGGTCTTCGGCTCCGAGCTGGAACGCCAGCTGGGCCGGTTGCGCTACCTCGCGCTGTACCTGGTGGCCGCCCTGGGCGGCGCCACGGCCATCCAGCTCTTCGGCGACCCCCTGCGCCCCGTGGCGGGGGCCTCCACGGCCATCTACGGGCTCCTGGGGGCCCTGGGGGTGCTCATGGTGCTCCGCCGGCAGGACATCCGCGGCATCCTCGTGCTCCTGGGGATCAACATCTTCATCAGCTTCCTGCCCGGGGTCTCCCTGCTCGGGCACCTCGGCGGCCTCGTCACCGGCGCGGCCCTGGCGGGCCTTCTGGTGGTCACCCGCCGGCGGCCGAGGCTCCAGGGCGTCGCCCTGGCGGTGCTGGCCCTCACCCTGCTCGCCCTGGCCCTCACCGTGCCCACGGGCGCGGTCGGCTAGGTCCCCGGCGGCCCTACGGCCGGTCGGGGGCGGCCCGCGCCAGCTCCCGGGCCACCGCCTCCGGGTCGGCGCCGAGGTCCCACCGGCCGAGGACGACGAGCACGCCGTCGTCGTCCGGGCCGGTGTCCGTCTCGAGCTCGAGCATCCGCACCGTCGTCCCCCACCTGCGGGCACTGCGCACCTGCACCCGGAGCAGAGCCCAGGGCAGCACGCGCCCACCGGTCAGCGTGCGCACCTCGACGCCGTCGGCCCCGGTGCGCAGCCGGGGCCGCAGCAGCGCCTCGCGCGCCGCGAGCGCTACCAGGAGCAGCGCCGCGCCACCGACCAGCACCCGGCCGGCGGTGTCCAGCAGCACGGTGGCCGCGCCGAGCAGCACGGCGCTGGCCGCGAGGAGGGCGGGGACGTAGGCGGGAGGAGACCACTGCACGTCGCCAGCCTGCCAGGGGTGACGCGGAACATACGATCGCAGCGGGGTGGGCGCTTCCGGCCGCCCCGGGCCGTCGTCGACGAGGAGTGGGTCCATGCGTGATGCCGTCATCTGTGCCGCTGTCCGTACCCCGGTGGGGAAGCGCGGAGGAGGGCTGTCCGGCGTGCACGCCGTCGACCTCTCCGCGCACGTGCTGAACGCGCTCGCCGAGCGGTCGGGCATCGACCCGGCCGTGGTGGAGGACGTCTTCTGGGGCTGCGTGAGCCAGGTCGGCGAGCAGACGTTCAACATCGGCCGCAACGCCCCGCTGGCGGCCGGCTGGCCCGAGTCGGTGCCCGGCACCACGATCGACCGGCAGTGCGGCTCGTCCCAGCAGGCGGTGGCCTTCGCCGCCGCGACGGTCATCAGCGGCCAGGCCGACGTCGTCGTCGCCGGTGGTGTCGAGTCGATGAGCCGGGTGCCGATGGGCTCGGCCCGCGGCGACGGCTCGGCGGGCAAGCCGCTCGGGCCCCGCTTCCTGGAGCGCTACGACGGGATCTACCCCAACCAGGGCATCGGCGCCGAGATGATCGCCGAGCGCTGGGGCTTCTCCCGCACCCAGCTCGACGAGTTCGCGCTGTCGTCCCACGAGAAGGCGGCCAAGGCGCAGGCCGACGGCGCTTTCGACGAGGAGATCGCGCCGGTCACCCTCGGGGACGGCACCGTGATCAGCGCGGACGAGGGCATCCGGCCGGGCGGCACCCTCGAGAAGCTCGCGTCGCTCAAGACGCCGTTCAAGGAGGACGGCGTGATCAGCGCCGGCAACGCCAGCCAGATCTCCGACGGCTCGGCGGCGCTCCTGGTCACGACCAGCGAGAAGGCCCGCGAGCTCGGGCTGCGCCCGCTGGTGCGGATCCACACCACCGTCATGGCCGGGGACGACCCGGTCATCATGCTGACCGCCCCGATCCCGGCGACGCAGAAGGTGCTCGCCCGCTCCGGCCTGTCGGTCGACGACATCGGCGTCTTCGAGGTGAACGAGGCCTTCGCGCCCGTTCCGCTGGCCTGGGTGGCCGACACCGGGGCCGACACGTCCCGGCTCAACCCGCTCGGCGGCGCGATCGCGCTGGGTCACCCGCTGGGTGGCTCCGGCGCCCGCATCATGACGACGCTGATCCACCACATGCAGGCCACCGGCACCCGTTACGGGCTGCAGACGATGTGCGAGGGCGGCGGCACCGCCAACGCGACGATCCTGGAGCTGATCGACGCCTGACCCGTGCGCGCACCGGCGTCCCGGTGCCGCCCCGCCAGCCCCCGGCCCTCCGGCCGGGGGCTGGCGTCGTCCTGGGGACGGCCCGGTCCGGTTCCCGGCCTGTGGAGATCCGTACCGGTCCGTGTGCAGACCTGCGCACTCCGTGACCGGACAGGTCCGTCCCCATCCACTCCGGACGGAGGTGTATCCGCAGGTCAGGGCGGGTACGGATGCGCAGCGGTCACCGGCCCGGTGGACGGACAAGTCGACTCGTCCACAGCTGGGTACACAGCTGGGGACAGACTCACACTGCTGTAGTTACGGCCATGGACCCCGTGTCACACGAGTCCCACGCGGGGAGAAACCGCAGGTCAACGGCGAGGGAACCCGATCGGTCCCTCCACACTCGGTGGACAACCCTGGGGGCGGAGCGCCATGTCGACCTGTGGATGCAGCCGATCGCTGTGCACAGTGTCCCCAGCCCCGTCGGGCACCCCGGAAAGCAGCGAAGCCCCCGTCCCGGACACGGGACGAGGGCCTCGACGGCGCGGGTGCGGCCGGCAGCGGCCGCGGACGTCAGCGCCAGCGCATCGACATGATCAGGCCGGCCACCATGGCGCCGAACCCGATGGCGAAGTTCCACGCGGACAGCGACACCATGAACGGGATCCGGTCACCGGCGACGTAGTAGACGACGATCCACAGCAGGGCGAAGAGCATCAGCGTGACCATCACCGGCGCGTACCAGCGCGGGCTCGGCTGCAGCGCCTTGGCCTGCGCGCTCCGTGAGCGGACCCCGTCCTCCGGCGGCGTGTACACCGACTTCTTGCGCACCTTCGACTTGGGCACGTTCGTACTCCCTCCGGGGGGCCGGGCTCAGTCCTCCCCGGCCGGATCTGTCACCCAGACTAAACTTCGCCGGGACGACGGCGGTGGTAGCTCGCCCGTGCGTGCCGCCGTCCGTCCCCGTCGGAGGAGGTGCCCGTGACCCGCTCCCTGCTGCGCGGCCGGCGCCCGTCCGGCTGGAGCGTGCTGGTGCCCGTCGTCGCCCTGGCGGCGGGGCTGCTGTTCGCCACCTCCGGCCGCACCGCGCAGGGCACCGATCTGCGCGCCGGCGAGGTCACCCAGCTCTCCGAGCTGATGGAGCAGCGCGACGCCGCGGTCGCCCGGCTGGGCCGCCAGCTGACCGAGCTCGAGCAGCGGGTGCAGCTGCTCACCCAGGAGGCGGCGACCCGGGACGGCGCCGTCGCCGAGGCCCAGGCCGTCGGCGCGGCGGCCGCCCCCTCGGCCGGGCTGACCCCGGTGGCCGGCTCCGGGGTGGTCATCACCCTCGACGACGCCCCCCAGCGCTCCGACGGCAGCCTGCCCGGCGGCGCCCGCCCCGACGACCTGGTCATCCACCAGAGCGACGTCCAGGCGGTCGTGAACGCCGTCTGGGCCGCGGGCGCCGACGGCGTCGCGGTCATGGACGAGCGGCTGATCTCCACCAGCGCCGTCCGGTGCGTGGGCAACACCCTGCTGCTCGAGGGCCGCACCTACTCGCCGCCGTTCGTGATCACCGCCGTCGCCGACGCCTCGGCGGTCGAGGCGGCGCTGGACGCCTCACCGCAGATCGCCGTCCTGGAGCAGGCCGTGGACGCGTTCGGCCTCACGTTCGAGGTACGCGAGCGCCCCCAGGTCACCGTGCCCGCCTACGATGGCGGCCTCACCCTGCAGTACGCGGACGCCGGCTAGGCGGGCGGTCGCGCACCGGCGGGTGCCCGCGACGCCCGTCCGCCCAGCGAGGAGCCCCGACCGCGTGACCGCCGCCGACCGTCCGGTCCTCGTCGTCGACAACTTCGACAGCTTCGTCTACAACCTGGTCCAGTACCTGGGCCAGCTGGGTGTGCGCTGCGTGGTGCGCCGCAACGACGCGGTGACCGTGGAGGAGCTGCCCGACCTGGACGTCGCCGGCGTGCTCCTCTCCCCCGGCCCGGGAACGCCGGCGGACGCGGGCGTGACCGTGCCCATGGTCCGGGCGGCCGCCGAGCGGGACACCCCCGTCCTGGGCGTCTGCCTCGGGCACCAGGCGATCGCCGAGGCGTTCGGCGGCGAGGTCGTCCGCACTCCCGAGCTGCTGCACGGGAAGACCAGCCAGGTGGTCCACGACGGCTCGGGCGTGCTGGCCGGGCTGCCCTCGCCCTTCACCGCCACCCGATACCACTCGCTCGCCGTCGACGCCGCCACGGTGCCCGACGAGCTCGAGGTCACCGGGCACACGCCCTCGGGCATCGTCATGGCGCTGCGGCACCGGGAGCTGCCCATCGAGGGCGTGCAGTTCCACCCCGAGTCGGTACTCACCGAGGGCGGCCACCGGTTGCTGGCCACCTGGCTGGCGACCTGCGGCCTCGCCCCGGACGAGGACGTGGTGGCCGCCGCCACGGCGACCAGCCAGCGGCTGTCCTCCGCCATCGCCTGAGCGCGACCCCGTACGCAGCAGGGCCCCCTCCCGGACGGGAGGGGGCCCTGCTGCGTACGGGGTCGCGCTCAGTCCTCGGTCGACGTCTCAGTTTCGGTCGCGGTCTCGGTCTCGGTCGCAGGCGGGCCCGTGGTCGGCGCGGGGGGCGTGGTCGGCTCGTCCGCGGGCACCGGGACGGCGACCAGCAGCGTGATGGTGTCGCCCGAGCCGACGTCCTGGCCGGCGGTCGGGTCGGTCTCCACGACCGTGCCGGCGGCGACGTCGTCCCGCTCGACGGTCTGCGTCCGGACCTGGCCGGGGCTGAAGCCGGCCTCCTGCAGGGCCGCCCGGGCCTCCGTCTCGGACCGGTTCACCACGTTCGGCAGCTCGATCGTGCCGGAGGAGATGCTCAGCGTGATGATGTCGTCCTCGCCGGCCTGGCTGGCCTCGGCCGGGCTCACCGCCGCGACCCGGCCCTCGTCGTACTCGATGGAGTCGACCGGGCGGCTGGAGATGTTCGTGAAGCCGGCCTGCTGGAGGTTGGCCCGCGCCTGGCTCTCGGTCAGCCCCACGACGTTGGGCACCTGGATCGTGTCGGGGCCGCCGCTGACGACCAGGGAGACCTCGGAGCCCTCGTCCACCCGGGCGCCGCTGGGCGGAGTGCTGCTCACGACCTGGCCCTCGGGGACGGTCGCGCTCGCCTCGGTCTCGACGTCGCCGACGACCAGGCCCGCCTCGGTGATCGCCCGCTCGGCGGCGGCCTGGTCCAGCCCGGCGAACGGCGGCACCGCCACCTGGGCGACGGGCGGCGGATCGTCGTTCCCGCTCAGTGCTACGGCCGCGGCGATCGCCCCGCCGAGCAGCAGCACGGCGAGCACCGCGACGATCGCGATGATCCGGCGCTTGCGCCGGCGGTCGGCGTCGTCGTCCCAGTCCTCGTCGCCGTAGCCGCTGGCGTAGCCGCCCACCGGAGCGCCGATGATGGCGGTCTTCTCGGCGTCGCCCATGACGGGGGTCGCCTCGACCCGCTGGCCCGCCAGCGCCCGCAGCAGGTCGTTGCGCATGTCCGCAGCCGACTGGTACCGGTTGGCCGGGTTCTTGCTCATCGCCTTGAGCAGGATCGCGTCCAGCTCCGGGGGGACGTCGGGGTTGATCGACGACGGCAGGCGCGGGTCCTCGCGCACGTGCTGGTAGGCCACCGACACGGGGGAGTCGCCGGTGAACGGCGGCGCACCGGTCACCAGCTCGTAGAGCAGGCAGCCCAGCGAGTAGACGTCCGACCGGGCGTCGACGCCCTCGCCGCGGGCCTGCTCGGGGGAGAGGTACTGGGCGGTCCCTATCACGGCCGCGGTGGAGGTCATCGTGGCCGCGGAGTCGGAGACCGCGCGGGCGATCCCGAAGTCCATCACCTTGACGGTGCCCTGCGGCGTGATCATGACGTTCCCGGGCTTCACGTCCCGGTGCACGATGCCGTTGCGGTGGCTGAAGTCCAGCGCCCCGCAGATGTCGGCGGACAGGCTCATGGCCCGCTCGATGGGCAGCCGGCCCTCGCGCCGCAGCACGTCGCGCAGCGTCTCGCCCTCGACGAACTCCATGACGATGTACGGCGTCGCCCCGGCGGGCGTGCGGTCCTCGCCGGTGTCGTAGACCGCCACGATCGCGGGGTGGTTCAGCGACGCCGAGGCCTGGGCCTCGCGGCGGAAGCGCACCTGGAACGACGGGTCGCGGGCCAGATCGCTGCGGAGGACCTTGACGGCCACCTCGCGCCCCAGGCGCAGATCGCGGCCGTGGTGGACCTCGGCCATGCCGCCACGGCCCAGGACGCCGCCGATCTCGTAGCGCTCGCCGAGCACGTTCGGCGTGGTCATCGACGGTCCTCTCGGGCGGTTCGGAGCGACCTCCGCTGCGCGGCGGCGCGGGGCGCTCCGGCGGCGGTCGCCGCGGGCAGGGGGCCGGCGGCGAGCCTAACCGCCGGACCGGGCGGAACCGGGGATGCGAGGACCAGCGGACTCACTGGCCGCCACCCGTCACTCCCAGTGCGCCGGGGGCCCCGGCATCCGGGTCCGTGCCACCACCCCCGCCGCCGCCACCACCCCCGCCACCGACGGTCGGCTCGGTGGCGGTCGCGGTCGCGGTGGGGGTCGCGGTGGGGGTCGCGGTGGGGGTCGGCGGCGGCGTGGCCGAGGAGCCGGGGGCCGTGGTGGTCTCGGACTCGGTGGTCGTGGTGGTCTCGGACGGGGTGGTCGTCGTGGTGGTCTCGGACGGGGTGGTCGTCGAGGGGGTGGGCTCGGGGGTCTGCACCGGCTCCTCCTCCTGCTCCTCCTCCTGCTCGTCCTCGAGCTCCCAGCCGTCGAACGCGACGAACAGCGTCACCTCGGTCCCGGGCATGGCCTGGACGCCGGAGGGGTCGAGGCCGGCGACGTCGTCCTCGTCCAGCGGCCGCCCGAGCTCGGCGAGCAGCTCATCGGGGGCCTCCCGCTGCGAGACGAGGGTCAGCCCCGCCTCGCGGAGCTCGTTCTCCGCCTGGTCGGCGTTCATGCCGACGAACCGGGCCGGATCGAGGAGGATGCCGGTCGGGTCGGTGCTGGTGGTGGGCGCGCTGGTGGTCGGGTCGGCCTGCTGCCGCCCCGGGTCCTCGCCGGTCCCGGACGCCAGCAGGTAGGTGGTGCCGGCGAGTGCGAGCAGCAGCACCAGGGCGGCGCCCAGCCACGCCCACCGCCGGCGCCGGCCCTGGTCCGGTCGCTCCTCGCCGGCGGACCAGTCGTCGTCCTCGGGCGGACCGGAGAGCGGCGGCATGGGGCGCCCGGCGGTGGCCGGGGAGACCGCGGGGATGCCGGCCGCCGGGGTGGCGAAGACCTGGGTGTGCCCGTCCGACCCGGCGCCGGGGCTCACGATCTGGGTGCGGGCGGTGGCCGGCGCGACGACGGCGGTCGCGGCGGCGGCCGGACCCCCGCCGGCGGCGATCCGCCGGACGGCGTCGGCGATCGCGCCGCCGTCGGCGAACCGGTCGGCGGGGTCCTTGGCCAGGGCGCGCTCGATGAGCAGCCGCACCGCCGGCGGGATGTCGGCCGGCAGCGGCGGCGGCGGCCGGTTGATGTGCGCCAGCGCGATCGCGACCTGGGAGGCGCCGTCGAAGGGTCGCACCCCGGCCAGGCACTCGAAGCCGACGACGCCGAGGGAGTAGACGTCGGAGGCGGCGGTGACCTCCATGCCCTGGGCCTGCTCGGGCGAGAGGTACTGCGCGGTGCCCACGACCATGCCGGTGCGGGTGAGCGGGGCGGCGTCCCGGGCCTGGGCGATGCCGAAGTCGGTCAGCTTCACCACGCCGTCGGGGCGGACGATCAGGTTGCCCGGCTTGATGTCCCGGTGGACGACGCCGGCCCGGTGGGCGGCGGAGAGCCCGTCCGCGGACTGGGCGAGCACGTGCAGGGTCCAGTCGACCGGGAGCCGCCCCTCCTCGTGGAGGATCGTCACCAGCGGCTGGCCCTCGACGAACTCCATCACCAGGAACGCCAGCGTCTGCACGCCGCTGTCGTCGGTCGTCTCGCCGTAGTCGTAGACCGAGGCGATGTTCGGGTGCGACAGCGCCGCGGTGTGCCGCGCCTCGTTGCGGAACCGCGCCAGGAAGCTCGGGTCGTTGGTGTACTCGGTCTTGAGCACCTTCGCCGCGACGATGCGGTCCAGCACCTGGTCGCGGGCCTTCCACACCTCGCCCATCCCGCCGGTGGCGATGGGTGCGGTGATCTCGTAGCGCCCGGCCAGCAGGCTCCCGATGCCCAGCGCCATCAGCCGCCCTGCCCCTCGAAGTAGGCCGCCATGACGTCGCGGGCGATCGGTGCCGAGATGTCGCCACCGGTGCCGCCCCCGTTGGCCACGAAGACGGCGACGGCGATCTGCGGGTCGTCGGCCGGCGCGAAGCCCATGAACCAGTTGTGGTCGGGCACCCCCTCGCGCACCTGGGCGGTGCCGGTCTTGCCCGCGACGTCCATGCCCGGGAGGCGGGCGGCCCGGCCCGAGCCGCGTGCGACGACGCTGACCATCATCTCGGTGAGCTGGTCGGCGATCTCGGCGGAGATCGGCTCGCGCAGCACCTCGGGGTCGGTCGACTCGAGGACCGACAGGTCGGGGGCGCGCAGCTCGTCCACGAGGTAGGGCCTCATCTGGTCGCCGTCGTTGGCCACGGTCGCGGCCACCTGCGCCGCCTGGAGCACGGTCATCCGGACGTCGCGCTGCCCGATCGACGTCTGCCCGAGCGCGGCGGCGCTCTCGATGTCGCCGACCGTGCTCGGCGCGACGTCCAGCGGGATCTCCTGCCCCTCGTCGTCCAGGCCGAACGCCTGGGCCATGTCCCGGACCTTCTCCTCACCCAGGTCGATGCCGAGCTGGGCGAACGCGGTGTTGCAGGAGATGGTGAGGGCGTCGATGAGCCGCTGCTCCTGGTCGCTGCTGCAGCTGGAGCCGTTGAAGTTGCTCAGCGTCTGCGTCGTCTGCGGCAGCGTCAGGAGGTCGACGGCCGGGACCACCGTGTCCGGGGCGTAGCCCTCCGCGAGGGCCGCGGCGGAGACGATCACCTTGAACAGCGACCCGGGCGGGTAGTTGTCGTCGATCGCGCGGTTCACCCGCGGGTCGGGATCCTGCGCGGTGATCTGGTCCATGCTCGCCCGGATGGCCGACGGGTCGTGGCTGGCGAGCAGGCCCGGGTCGTAGCTCGGGGTGCTGGCCATGCCCAGGATCGCCCCGGACCGCGGGTCGAGCGCCACGACGGCGCCGGTGACGCCCTGGAGGCCGGCCATCGCGGCGGCCTGGACGGCGGGGTCCAGGGTGAGCACGACGTCGCCACCGGCGGGGTCCCGCCCGGTGAAGAGGTCGGCGATGCGACGGACGAAGAGCCGGTCGTCCTCCCCGGAGAGCACGTCGTCCATGACGTCCTCCAGGTAGGTGTTGCCGTACACCAGCGAGTGGTACCCGGTGACCGGCGCGTACAGGGGCCCCTGCGGATAGGTGCGCAGGTAGGTGAGCCGGCCGTCGGTGGGCACGGACATCGCGACCTCGGTGCCGTCGACGATGATCGAGCCGCGTTCGCGGTCGTAGGTCTCGGCCAGCACCCGGGTGTTGCGGTTGTCGCCGCGCAGCGAGTCCGACCGGACCACCTGGATGATGTTGACGTTGACGATCAGCAGGGTGAACAGCACCAGCACGCTGATCGCCACCCGCCTCAGCGGGGCGTTCACGGGATGACCACCTCCGTGGGGGCGTCCCCGAGCCGCAGCGACGGTGCGTGCGGGGTGGCGGGCCGCCGGGCCGCGTCGCTGATCCGGACGAGCAGGGCCACCAGCACGAAGTTGGCCACCAGCGACGAGCCGCCGTAGGCCAGGAACGGGGTGGTCAGGCCGGTCAGCGGCAGCAGGCCGGTGACGCCGCCCAGGACGACGAACACCTGCCAGGCGATGGCGAACGCCAGGCCGGCGGCGAGGAGCTTGCCGAATGCGTCGCGGACGACCAGCGAGGTGCGCAGCCCGCGCTCCACCAGGATCAGGTAGACGACGATCACGGCGACGAGACCGAACAGGCCGAGCTCCTCGCCGACGGCGGCGGCGATGAAGTCGCTCTTCGCGACCGGCACCTGGTCGGGGCGGCCGCCGCCGAGGCCGGCGCCGAACAGGCCGCCGGTGCCCAGGCCGAAGAGCGACTGGACCAGCTGGTAGCCGGCTCCGTCGATGTAGGCGAAGGGGTCCAGCCAGGTGTCCACCCGGGCCCGGACGTGGCCGAAGATCTGGTAGGCGATGAGGGCGCCACCGGCGAACAGGCCCAGGCCGATGAACAGCCAGCTGGCCCGCTCGGTCGCCACGTAGAGCATCACCACGAAGATGCCGAAGAGCAGCAGCGAGCTGCCGAGGTCGCGCTCGAACACCAGCACCAGGATCGACAGGATCCAGGCCAGCAGGACGGGCCCGAGGTCACGGCCCCGCGGCAGCTCCAGGCCGGCGACCTTCTTGCTGGCCAGCGCCAGCACGTCCCGCTTGTCGACCAGGTAGGCGGCGAAGAAGACGACCAGGCAGATCTTGGCGAACTCGCCGGGCTGGATGGAGAAGCCGGCCACCCGGATCCAGATCTTGGCGCCGTTGACCTCCGAGATCGAGGCGGGCAGCACGGCCGGGAGCGCCAGCAGGGCGATCCCGAGCAGCGCGAGGGTGTAGGCGAACCGCGACAGCGCCCGGTGGTCGCGCACGATCACGAGCACGGCGACGAAGAGCGCGACGCCGAGCGTGGCCCAGACCAGCTGGACCGGGGCGTCCTCGCGGGTGACCGGGCTGCCGGGCTGCTCGGCGGCGAGGTCGAGCCGGTGGATGACGGTCAGGCCCAGCCCGACCAGCAGCGCGACGGCCGGCAGCAGCAGCGGGTCGGCGTAGGAGGCCCACCTGCGCACGACGAGGTGCGCGACCACCCACAGCGCGCTGATCCACGCGCTGAACGTGGCCATCTCGGGGCGCAGCGAACCGGTGACGGTGAGGTCGACGATCGCCTGCGCGACGACGGTGATGAGGACGGCGAACGCGAGCAGCGCCCCCTCGGTGCCTCGCCGGGTGGGCGTGGTGGCCGCGGCGCCGCGGGGATCGGTGACCGGTCCGGGCATCAGTCCGCCTCCCGGCAGTCCACCCCCGGCACGGACGACGAGGTCGTCCGGGCCGACGACGGGGTGGTCGTCATCTCCTCGGTCACCGGCTCCTCGGGGAGGGCCGGCTCACCGGGAACGGGCTCCTGCGCGGTCGTGGGCGCGGCGACCTGCGGCGACTCGGGCGTGCCCGGCTGCGCCGCACCGCTGCCGGCCGTGCGGCACAGGGGCAGCCGCTGATCCGCCAGCGCCGTGAGGATCCGGTCGGCGTCGCCGGAGTCGTCGGCGGTGATGCTGTCGCGGACCCGGCTGCGGGCCGCCGGGACCAGGTCGGTCACCGGCAGGTCGGTGCCCCGGTCGAGGCGGTAGAAGTCCAGGCCCAGGACGGAGACGTCCAGACCCCGGTAGACGGCGACCTGCTCGTCGTCGCCCGAGCCGCTCACGCCCACGAACCAGTGGTTGAGCGCCCACACGTACACGCCGATCGCCCCTGCCACCAGCACGGTGAGAAGGGCCCCCGCCACCAGGAGGATGCGAAGCGGGCGGCGGCGGGCGGAGGGGCCGCCGCCCGTCGGCAGTGTGGGTGGCGGAGGGGGAGGAGGGCCGGGATCGGCGAGCGCGGCCCGGCCGGCGGCCGAGCGGGCGTCGACCTGGCGCTGGCCGACGTTGTCCCCGGCCGCCCCGTCGACGACGGGGTCGAAGCGCCCGTTGCTGCCGGTGTCCTCGAGCACGTCGGCGACGATCACGGTGATGTTGTCCGGCCCGCCGCTGCGCAGCGCCAGCTCGATCAGGCGGTCGGCGGTGGCCTCCGGGTCCGGGTCCTTCAGCGCCTCGGCGAGGGTCTCCTCGCTGACGACCCCGGAGAGGCCGTCGGAGCACAGCAGGTAGCGGTCGCCGTCGCGCGCCTCGCGCATGGAGAGGTCCGGCTCGACCTCCTGCCCGTTGAGCGCGCGCAGCAGCAGCGACCGCTGCGGGTGGTGGTTGGCCTCCTCCGGCGTGATCCGGCCGTCGTCGATCAGCGTCTGCACGAACGTGTCGTCGTGGGTGATCTGCGAGAGCTGGCCGTCGCGGAGCAGGTAGGCGCGGGAGTCGCCGACGTGGCAGAGGGCCAGTCGGCCCCCGGCGAAGAGGATGGCGGTCAGCGTGGTGCCCATGCCCTCCAGCTGCGGCGACTCGCGGATCACCTCGCGCAGGTGCTCGCTGCCGTCGAAGACGGCCGAGCGCAGGGACTGCAGCATGTCCCCCGACGGCGTGTCGTCGTCGAGGTGCTCGAGGGCGGCGATCACCACCTTGCTCGCGACGTCACCGGCGGCGTGGCCGCCCATGCCGTCGGCCACGGCCAGCAGCCGGGGCCCGGCGTACACCGAGTCCTGGTTGTTGCCGCGGATGAGGCCGCGATCGGAGCGCGCGGCATAGCGGAGGACCAACGTCACGAACGGAGCTCCAGTGCGGTCTGGCCGATGCGGATCGGCTGGCCGGGGGCGACCAGCAGCGGGCCCTGCACCCGCTGCTGGTCCAGGTAGGTCCCGTTCGTGGAACCCAGGTCCTCGACGTACCACTGGCCGCCCCGGTTGGTCAGGCGGGCGTGCCGGGAACTGGCGAAGTCGTCGGTGAGCACCAGCGTCGAGTCGTCGGCCCGGCCGATGAGGATCGGCTGGTCACCGAGGGTGATCTTGGTTCCGCTGAGCGGGCCGGCGGTGACCACCAGCGACTTGGGGCCGCGCGCACCCCGCTTCTTCAGTGCGGCGGAGCGCGGCGGCACGGCGGCCACGCGTCCCGGGCGCCCGCCGAACAGGTCGGCGCGCACCACGCGGAACGCGGCGAAGATGAACAGCCACAGCAGCAGCAGGAACCCGAAGCGGAAGATCTGCACGACCAGCTCGGTCACGGCGTCACCCCGGCAGGGCCCGGCCCGGCATCGCGGCGGAGCGCGCCCTGCCGGATCCCGTCGTGCTGCGACCGCGGGTGACCGGTCACGCCCCGTCCTGCCGGTAGACGAGGACCGAGTGGCCGATGCGGATGACGTCGCCGTCGCTGAGCGGCTGGCGGGTGATGCGGCGGCCGTTGACCAGCGTGCCGTTGGTCGAGCCGAGGTCCTCCACCACGGCGACGTCGCCGTCGAGGACGACGTCGACGTGCTTGCGGCTGACGCCGGTGTCCGGCAGCCGGATGTCGGCCTCGGTGCCCCGCCCGATGACGTTGCGGCCGGTGGAGAGCTCGTGCCGGGTGCCCGGGCCGTCGACGACGAGCACGTGCGTGGAGGTGGTCCGCGAGCCGGCCCGGCCGACGACCGACGGGTTCTGCTTGCCGGTGTCGGTGGCCATCCGGCCGCGCAGCGGCGGCAGCGGTGGCAGCGGCGGGTGGCCGCCCACCGGGGCCGAGGCCATCGGTGGGGAGTCGGCGCGGGCGGCCGGGCGCGCCGGGTCGGCGACCTGGGAGCTGACCTCGAAGACGCCGGTGGTCAGCTCGTCGTCCTGCTCGAGCGCGACGGTGACCTTGTCGAAGACCTGGTAGCCCTCGTCCTCGATGTGCTCGGTGACCATGTCGGCGAGCTCGCCGGCCAGCTGGTCGGACCACTGGCCGAGGTGGGCGAAGTCGGTCTCACCCAGGCGGACGACGTAGACGTTGGGCGCGAGGACGCGGCCCTCCCCGAGGATCGAGCGCTGCTCGTCGGCCTCGCGCTGGAGCGCCTTGGCGATCTCCGCCGGGTGCACCTTGCCCTTGAAGAGCCGCGCGAACGCCAGACCGACCATGCCTTCGAGCCGGCGCTCGAAGCGCTGCAGCACACCCACAGTCGCTCCTTCGCGCTCGCACCGGACGTCCCACTCTGCCACCCGTGATCGTAGCCGGGCCGGAGACGCCTGACCGCCCAGCGACGTGCGACGCCCCGCACGGCGTCCTGAGCGCGGCCGGTGACCCACCCCCCACCGGTGGGGCGGCGCGCGGCTGCTACTGTCTTCCCTCGCCAGGGCAAGTGGCGGAATGGCAGACGCGCACGGTTCAGGTCCGTGTGTCCGAAAGGACGTGGGGGTTCAACTCCCCCCTTGCCCACCAGCACACGTCGAGCGCCGGCCCCTTCGGGGGGCCGGCGCTCTTTCGTCGTCCCGGGGCGGTCCGCGGCGTCAGGTGAGGACGTCCCGCCGGGCGTACCCCACCAGGCCGACCGCGGCCAGGACCGCCGCCACGGCGAGCATCCCGGCGGCACCCACCGCGTGCCACGGCTCGGCGGGGACGTCGGCCAGGTGGGCGAACGGGGAGAGCGACCGCACCGCGCCGGGCCAGCCGAACGTGTCGGAGAACACCAGCAGCAGGTAACCGCCCAGGGCCGGCGTCACCCCGAGGGGCAGCACCGCCGCCGGCGCCCAGCCCAGCGCCGCCAGGGCGGCCCCGAGGCACAGCAGCGCCACCGGCAGCACCGCGAACGCGCCGGCGAGCGTCTCGCCCGGCCCCAGGCCGGCGCCCACCCACGCCGCACCCGCCCAGGTGGCCAGGCCCGCCGCGACGGCGAGGACGGCGAGGGCGAGGGTGATCGCGAGCGCCTCCGTGGCCGCCCACCGGACGCGGGCGACCGGGCGGGAGTACAGCAGCGCGAGGCGGCCGGCGGCCTCGTCGGCCGCGGTGGCGGCGACCCGCCCGGCGGCGAACGCCCCGAGGGCGACGGCGAGCAGCGTGTACAGCGCCGCCACGTAGCCCTGCACCGAGCCGAGCTGGGCGAACCCCGCCTGGGCGGCCAGGTCGGCGAAGGCCGCGTTGTCCCGGAGGAAGTCGGTCATCGCGGTGGCCAGCAGGCCGATCAGCAGGAAGTAGGCCGCCGCCCCGGCGGCCCAGCCGGCGAGCGGCCTGCGCACGCGGTGCACGGCGAGGCCGGGCAGCGAGGTGAGCAGCCGGCTGGGACGGGTGCTCCGGTCGGCGCCGGCCCACCGGCCGCGCCCGACGTCGCGGCCGGCGTGCAGTGCCACGGCGAGCGCGCTCAGCGCGGTGACCAGCAGGGCCAGCACGACCAGGGCCGGCCACCGGTCCTCCGCGAAGGGGACCGCCCGCTCCAGCAGCCCGAACGGGGTCGCCCAGGCCAGCCAGGACAGCGCCGGGACGCCGTCGGCGACCATGCGGACGAGCAGGCTGCCGAGGAGGACGGCGACGGCCAGCCCGGAGGCCGAACGCCGCTCGCCGAACAGCTGCCCGCCCACGATGCCGAGCGCCGCACCGACCATGCCGGTCCCGGCCAGGCACGCGCCGAACAGCAGCGATCCCGCCGCCCCGGCCCCGGCCAGCAGCAGGCCGAGCCCGCCGGCGAGTCCGACGACGGCCGCGGCGGCCAGCACCACGAGCAGCACGCGGGTGACCAGCGTCCGCAGCCGCAGCCGTCCGGCCAGCAGCAGGTCCCACCGGCCGGCCTCCTCGTCGCCGCGGCTGAGCCGGGTCGCGGTCAGCGCCGCCCAGACCCCCACCAGGACGGCGAGCACCGTGCCGGTGCGCCAGACGGTGAAGCCCCCGGGGGTGTCCAGCCCGACCGGCGGGCCGAACAGCGTGCGGATCGCCGGGTTCTCGGCCAGCGCGGCCAGCGACTCGGTGCCGAGCGCTCCCTCGAGCCCCCGGTACTGCAGCGCGACCATCGCCGTCATGCCGCCGGTGACGAGCGCGATGACGGCGGTGCCGCGGCGGACCTGCCGGAGCGCCGCCGCGGTCGCGGCCCGGCCGGGGGAGCGCGGCGCGGGCGACGGGGGAGTCGTGCCCGGTGCCCGCACGGGCGCGGTCCAGGTGGTCATGCCGCCACCTGGCCGTAGTAGTCGAGGAAGATCTCCTCGAGCGTGGGCTCCCGCACCTGCAGGTGCGCGACGTCGGCGTCCCCCAGGGCGCGCAGGACCGCGCCGGGGGGGCCGCTGAGCGAGAGCTCCAGCCGGAGCGGTCCCGGCCACCGCAGGTCGGAGACGCCGGGCAGGTCGGCCAGGCCCTGCAGCTCCGGCGCGGGCGAGCCGAGCTCCACGACGACCTCGGCGCGGTGCAGGCGCCGCAGGTCGGCGAGCCCGGCGACCTCCACCAGCCGCCCGCTGCGCAGGATGCCCACCCGGGAGCAGATCGCCTCCACCTCGGCGAGCTGGTGGGAGCTGAGGAACACCGTCTGACCCCGCGCGGCGGCCTCGGCGATGCAGGTGCGGAACTCCCGCTCCATCAGCGGGTCCAGCCCGCTGGTCGGCTCGTCGAGGACCAGCAGCGGCGCGCGGGTCGCGAACGCCGCGACGAGCGCGACCTTCTGCCGGTTGCCGGTGGAGTAGGTGCGGGCCCGCCGGTCCGGGTCCAGCGCGAACCGCTCCACCAGCTCGTCGCGGTAGCCGGCGTCGGTGCCCGGGCCGACGCCGGCCATGAGCTCCAGGCATTCCCGGCCGGTCATCGACGGCCACAGCGCGACGTCGGCCGGCACGTAGGCCAGCTGCCGGTGCGCGCGCTCGACGTCGCCGGCCGGGACGTCGAAGACCCGGGCGGAGCCGGCGGTGGGCCGCAGCAGACCGAGCAGCATGCGGATGGTGGTGGACTTGCCCGCCCCGTTGGGACCGAGGAAGCCGAAGACCTCGCCCTGCGGAACGGTCAGCGACAAGTCGGCGACCGCGTCGGTGGTGCCGAAGCGCTTGCTCAGGCCGTCGAGGCGCAGGGCAGGGGCGGACGACGTGGGTGCGGACATGGGAACTCCTCGCAGTCGACGATTCCGACTGCCGACCAGACTTCCCGGCGCTCCGGGGAGAGACGCTAGACCTGCCGGGTCGCGCGGGGAAGTACCTCGCGCCGCCGCTCAGCCGGTGAGCTGGCGGTCGTCCCGGCCGCTGCGCCGCATCCGGTCGCCGAGCGTGCCGAACGCGAGCACGGCACCCCACGGGACGATCACCCAGAACGGCCAGAAGTAGAGGAACGTCCCCGCGGCCAGCGAGGTCACGGCCCAGATCGACAGCACGAGAACGGCGGTGGTCGACCACGAACCCCACTCCGGCCACCCGTGGCCACCGTGCCAGGAGGAGCCGCACGCCCCGGTCCGGACCGGGGAAGCCGCCGGCGCCGTGGCCCGGGGAGCCGGCGCGCCCGCGCTGCGGGGCAGGTCGGCGGTGAGCGGTGCCAGCTCGCCGAACGTGCGGGCCGCGTAGGCCCGGGCCAGGCGCTCGTCGTACTCGGCGACGGTGAGCCGCCCCTCCGCCATCGCCTGGCCGAGGACGGTGGCGACGGCGGCGCGGTCGGAGTCGGCCGCACGCAGGTGGGACTCGGGCATGGCGTCTCCTCGCTCGGGATGCCCCAGTCTGTTCCGGCCCGGCGGCCGGAGTCCACTGACAGCTGTCACCGGTTCCACGTGGAACGCGTCAGGTGCCGCGGCACCCGCTCAGCCGGCGGGAGGCGCCGCCTCCGCGGCGAGGTGCCGGCCGATGACCATCCGCTGGATCTGGTTGGTGCCCTCGAAGATCTGCATGACCTTCGCCTCGCGCATGTAGCGCTCGGCCGGGTGGTCCCGGGTGTAGCCGGCCCCGCCCAGCACCTGGACGGCGTCGGTGGTCACCATCATCGCGGCGTCGGTGGCCACCAGCTTGGCGATGCTGGCCTGGCGGGAGAACGGCTTGCCGGCGTCCTTGCGACGGGCGGCGACCAGGTAGGTGGCGCGCGCGGACTCCACGGCCGCGGCCATGTCGGCCAGCAGGAACGCCACGCCCTGGTGCTCGGCGATCGGGCGGCCGAAGGCCTCCCGATCCACCGCGTACCGGACGGCGACGTCGAGGGCCGACTGCGCCAGCCCCACGGCGACCGCGCTGATGCCCAGGCGCCCGGAGTCCAGGGCGCCGAGGGCGATGGCCATGCCGCGCCCGGGCTCGCCCACCAGCCGGTCGGCCGGGATCGGCACGTCGTCGAGCCGGATCGCCGCGGTGGTGGAGCCGGTCAGGCCCATCTTCTCCTCGGGTCGAGCGGCGCTGAAGCCCGGCAGGTCGGGGGTCAGGTGGAAGCAGGAGATACCGCGGTCCCCGTCGGCCGGCGTGCGCAGGAACGTCGAGTAGAAGTCGGCGTGCCCTCCGTGGGTGACCCAGGCCTTCTCCCCGCGGGCGACCCAGCCGTCCTCGGTGGGCGTCGCGCTCGCCCGCATGGCCGCCACGTCGGAGCCGGCGTGCGCCTCGGACAGCGAGTAGGCGCCGATCAGGCTGCCGCCCACCATCTCCGGCAGCAGGTCGCGTCGCTGGGCCTCGGTGCCGAACGCGGCGATGGGGGAGCAGGCCAGCGTGTGCACGCTGATGCCCAGGGCGACGCTCGCCCAACGGGCCGCCAGCTCCTCGAGCACCTGCAGGTAGACGGCGTAGGGCTGGCCGCCCCCGCCGACCTCCTCGGAGAAGGGCAGGCCCATCAGCCCGGCGTCGCCGAGCAGGCGGAACACCTCGCGCGGGAAGCGCTCCTCGCGCTCGTACCGCGCCGCCTTCGGCGCCAGCTCGGCGTCGGCGATCTCGCGGACGAGGGCCAGCAGGTCCTCGGCCTCGGGGGTGGGCAGTTCGCGGTCGACCGGCACGGTGCTCCTTCGGTGGGGCGTCCAGCGGACGGTACCTCCGGGGGCGGTCCGGGGCCGTTGGCAGGATCGGCATCCGTGATCATCGAGCCGGCTGCCTGGGACGACCCCGACGTCCGGCGGCTGACCACCGACCAGCAGACCGAGGTCCGGGCGCGGTACGGCGGGAAGGACGAGCCGGGCGTGCACCCCTCCGCGGCCGACGTCAGCGTGGTCCTGGTGGCCCGCGACGGGGCCGGGAGCGCGCTGGCCTGCGGCGCCCTGCGCCACCTGGGCGGCAGCGTGGCCGAGGTCAAGCGCATGTACGTCGCCCCGGGCGCCCGGGGGAGCGGCGTGTCGAAGGCCGTGCTGGCCAGGCTGGAGAGCGCTGCGCGTGCGCGGGGCTGGACCACGCTGCGCCTGGAGACCGGCCCGCTGCAGCCGGAGGCGATCGCGCTCTACACGGGGGCCGGCTACCGGCCGATCGAGGCGTTCGGCGCGTACGTCGGCGATCCCGACGCCGTCGCCTCGCTGTTCTTCGAGAAGGACCTCGACGCCGACTGAGCCGGGTCAGGTCCTGCTCCGACCGATCCGCGATCCCGCGGGGGCGCCAGGGGTGCTTTTCCGCGGAAAACCACGGGAGGGTGCGGGGCGTCGGTGACCGTCGGCCGCGAGCTGTGGGCCGTCCGTGAACCGGATCCGCCGCTCCGGACATCCAGGGGTGTGACGACTTCTCCGATCGCGGCCGGATCATCACCTGCCGTGACCCCGACGGCGCTGCACCGGTCCGCCGATCCCCCGCGGCTGCGCGCGCTGCCCGACTCCCTCCCGGGCGACGCCGAGCTGATCGCCCGGTCGGTCGAGGACCCGGCCGAGTTCGCGCCGCTGTTCGACCGGCACGCGACGACCGTGCACCGGTACCTGGGCCGCCGGGTGGGTGAGCTGGCCGACGACCTGCTCGGTGAGACCTTCCTGATCGCCTTCCGGCGCCGGGCCGCCTACCGGCCCGAGCACGTCGAGGTGCGCCCCTGGTTGCTCGGCATCGCGACCAACGTCGTGCGCGGGCACCTGCGCACCGAGCAGCGCCGGTACAAGGCCCTGGCCCGGGCCGCCGCGGAACCCGAGCGGCACGGCGCCGACCCGGGGGACGCCGCGGATCGGCTGGACGCCCAGGCGCTCCGCGGCCCGCTGGCCGCCGCGCTCACCGGTCTCAAGCCGCGCGACCGCGACGCCCTGCTGCTGCTCGCCTGGGGCCAGCTCGGCTACGAGGAGATCGCCGCCGTCCTCGACGTCCCCGTCGGCACGGTGCGCTCCCGGCTGCACCGCGCCCGCCGCCAGACCCGCGCCGCGCTCGGCGACGTCTCCCCCTTCGCACCGACCTCCGAGGAGGAGGACCGATGAACGACCTCACGCTGCTCCGCGAGGCGGGCCCCGACGCGCCGCCGCTCTCACCCGCCGCCCGATCGGCCGCCCGGGCGGCGCTGCTGGCGGAGATCGAGGGCCCGGCTCCCCGGCGGTCCCGGGTGCCCGGCCGGAGGGCGGTCCTCCGCACCGGGCTGGCCGTCGGCACGGTCGCGGCCGCCTGGGCCGCCGCCGTCGTCATCGCCGCGCCGGACGGCCCCGGCACCCCGGCGGAGAGCGTCACCCTCGTCGACTTCCGGATGCCGACCTTCCCGCTGTCGCTCGACCCCGAGCCGGACGGGATGCGGCCGGCGTTCAGCGGGGACCGCGACTCGGCGGGCTTCGCCGAGTACGACTCCGCGGACGGCGACGACCGGTTCACGGTGGCGGTCCTCGACGAGGAGCCCGAGTGGCTCGACGACGCCTACGAGCACGTCGACGTCACCGAGCGCGCGGAGGTGGGCGTCGACGGCAGGGACGCCGACGTGGTCCGCGGATCCCGGGACGTCTACTGCGAGGACGGCCTGACCGTCTGCGAGCGCGAGCGGTTCGCCGAGCTGGTGTGGGAACGCCGGGACGACCAGTGGGTGGTGCTGTCCGGTGAGGGCGACTACAGCCGGACGCCGGAGCTGGTCGCCATCGCCGAGTCGCTCGTCGACCGGCCGCAGCGGGCGACGCTGACGGCCGAGCTCGCCCCGGCCGGCTGGTCCTTGCAGGCCTACAAGATGGGGCGGGTCCTGACCCTGGTCAACGACGCCTACGAGCAGCAGACGATCACCGTGCACGTGCCGCTGCCCGAGGACGTCGTCCCCGCGGACCAGCTGCTCGACCAGCTGATGGGTCCGGCCGGTCCGGTCGTCCCGGTGACGGTGCACGGTCGACCCGCCCAGCTGGTCCCCGTGCACAACGGTCCCCGGGCGACGGGCTGGTTCCTGCAAGCGCAGTTCGCCGACGGGACCACCTTCACGGTGCAGGCGCCGGACGCCTTCACCGGGGAGCAGGTGGTCGAGCTGGCCGAGCAGGTCACCTACCACCTCTGACCGGGAGCGCCCGTATCCGTCTCGCGGTGGTTCTGGGCAACCGGATACGACAGCGAGACGTATGCGGGTGCCTCGGGTGTGGTGAGCTGACGCCATGCCCGACACCTGGCCCGATGCCGACCGCACCGAGGTGGAGCTGACCGCCGGTGCCGCCCGGCTCGCCGTCGACCTGCGGGGTGGCACGCTGCGGCAGCTCGCCGTCGGGGACTGGCAGGTGCTGGACGGCTACGCGCCCGGCACCGTGGCCCCCGGCTGGCGCGGAGCGGTCCTCGTCCCCTGGCCGAACCGCCTGCGGCACGGCCGCTGGACGTGGGCGGGCGAGGAGCTCCAGCTCGACGTCCGGTCGCCGGAGGAGCCGCACGCGATCCACGGGCTGGTCGCCTGGCAGCCGTGGGCGGTACTGGCCGAGGCGGACGGTTCCGTCACGGTCGGGACGACGGTCGAGCCGCACCCGGGCTACCCGTTCCGGCTGGCCGTCGCGGTGGACCACCGGCTCGCCGCCGACCGGCTCACCACCACCCTGCGGGTGCAGAACCTCGGCGAGGTGCCCGCACCGTTCGGTGCCGGGTTCCACCCCTACCTCTCGGTCGGGGCGACGGCGGACGGCGGCATCGGCGAGGCCGAGCTCACCCTTCCCGCCCGCACCGAGCTGGTCCTCGACGGCGGCCTGCCCACCGGTGAGCGCCGGCCGGTCGACGGCGTGGTCGGCGAGATCGGGGACCGCCCGCTCGACGCCCCGCTCACCGACCTCGACCGCGACGCCGACGGCTGGGCGCACGTGCGGCTGCGCGGCCGCGCGGGGGAGCTGGTGCTCTCGGCCGACGCCTCCTTCCCGTGGCTGCAGGTCTACAGCGGCGACACCCTGCCGGCCGGCCAGTGGCGGCGCAGCCTCGCCGTCGAGCCGATGACCTGCCCGCCGAACGCGCTGGCCGACGGCGTCGACCTGATCACCCTGGAGCCCGGGGAGTCGTGGGCCGGCACCTGGTCGCTGACCTGGACCCCGGCGGCCTGAGGTGCGCGTGCGGGAGCTGTGGCGCTACCCGGTGAAGTCGCTGCAGGGGGAGCGGCTGGCCGAGGCGGACATCGGGCCGCTCGGGATCGCCGGTGACCGGGGCTGGGCGTTGTTCGACCGGGACACCGGCCTGGGCCTCACCGCCCGGCGGGTGCCCGACCTGCTGTTCGGCGCCGCCCGGCTGCGGCCCGACGGCGGTGTGGAGGTGGTCCTCCCCGACGGCACGGCGACCGCCGACGACGACGTCCTCTCCGGCTGGCTCGGCCGCCGGGTCGAGCTCCGGGCCGCGACCGGGGACGGCGACGCGGTGCCCACGTACGAGACCCCGGCCGACGAGGACGTGCCCGACCCCACCGAGTGGCTGCAGTGGGAGGGGGCGCCGGGGCCGTTCCACGACAGCCCGCGCATCCGGCTCTCGCTCGTCTCCACCGGCACGCTCGGCACCTGGGACCGCCGCCGGTTCCGGGCCAACGTCGTCCTGGACGGGGCCGGCGAGGACGACCTCCGCGGCCGGGAGGCGGACCTGGGCGGCGTGCGGCTGCGCGTCGGCACCGGCATCCCCCGCTGCGTCATGACCACCCGCCCCCAGCCGGGCGGGATCGCCCGCGACACCTCGGTGCTCAAGACCGTCCACCGGGAGCGGGACGGGCTGCTGGCGGTGCGGGCGGCCGTGCTCCGCGCCGGCACCGTGCGCCCCGGGGACGCCCTGGTGCCCGACGGCGGGGGAGACTGAGGCGTGCGCACCATCGACCTGCGTCCCGGCGAGGACAGCATCCGGCTCGGCCAGCTGCTCAAGCTCGTCGACGCCGTCCCGACCGGCGCCCAGGTGAAGGACGTGCTGCTCTCCGGCGCGGTGACCGTCAACGGGGAGCCCGAAGAGCGCCGGGGCCGGCAGCTGCGCTCCGGTGACGTGGTCGCCATCGAGGGCACCGAGGACGTCCGGATCGGCTAGCCGCGGAGCTCCGCGGCGGCACAGCGGTTCCACGTGGAACCGCGGGGAGGAGCACGGTGGCGGATCTGCTGGCCTCGCGGCTGCGCGGCTTCGGGACGACGGTCTTCGCCGAGATGAGCGCCCTCGCCGTCGCCACCGGCTCGATCAACCTCGGCCAGGGCTTCCCCGACTACCCGGGACCGCCCGAGGTGCTCGACGTCGCCCGGGCCGCGATCGGCACCGGCGCCGACCAGTACCCGCCCGGGCCCGGGATCCCGGAGCTCCGGGCCGCCGTCGCCGAGCACCGGCAGCGGTTCACCGGCCTGACCTACGACCCGGACACCGAGGTGCTGGTGACCGCCGGGGCCACCGAGGCGCTGGCGGCGGCCATGCTCGCGCTGCTCGAGCCCGGTGACGAGGTCGTGCTGTTCGAGCCCATCTACGACAGCTACAGCGCCTCGGTGGCCATGGCCGGGGGTGTGGTCCGCCCGGTGCCGCTGCACCCGCCGGTGGCCGGTGACGGCGCCTGGACCTTCGACGAGGCCGAGCTGCGCGCCGCCGTCACGCCGCGCACCCGCCTGCTGCTGGTCAACTCGCCGCACAACCCTACCGGCACGGTGCTGACCACGGCCGAGCTCGCGGTGCTGGCCGAGCTGGCCACCGCGCACGACCTGCTGGTGCTCACCGACGAGGTGTACGAGCACCTGGTCTTCGACGGCGCCCGGCACCTCTCGCTCGCCACGCTGCCGGGCATGCGCGAGCGCACCCTCGTCGTCTCCAGCGCCGGCAAGACCTTCGACGTGACCGGCTGGAAGGTGGGCTGGGTCTGCGGCCCGGCGGCCCTGGTCGCCGCCGTCCGCACCGCCAAGCAGTTCCTCACCTACGTCAACGCCGGCCCGTTCCAGCCCGCGGTGGCCGCCGGCCTGCGGCTGCCCGACGCCTACTTCGACGGCGTCGCCCGCGATCTGCAGGACCGGCGGGACGTCCTGGTGGCGGGCCTGCGGGACGCCGGGCTGCCGGTGATCAGCCCGCAGGCCACCTACTTCGCCACGGTCGACGTCCGCGGGGTGCGGCCCGACGGAGACGGCCTGGCGTTCTGCCGGGAGCTCCCGGAGCGCGCCGGGCTGGTGGCCATCCCCACCGTGGTCTTCTACACGCCGGCGCACGCCTCCCTGGGGCGGCACCTGGTGCGGTTCGCGTTCTGCAAGAGCGATGCGGTGCTCGCCGAGGCGGTCGAGCGGTTGAGGAGGCTGGGATGAAGGTCGCGGCGGTGCAGCACGACATCGTCTGGGAGGACCGGGAGGCCAACTTCGCCCGCCTCGCGCCGCAGGTGGGCCGGGCGGCCGCCGCCGGAGCGGAGCTGGTGCTGCTCACCGAGACGTTCTCCACCGGCTTCTCGATGACGCCGGGCATCGGCGAGCCCGAGGGCGGCCCCTCGGCCCGGTTCCTCGCCGCCCAGGCGGCCGAGCACGGCGTGTGGGTGGGCGGCAGCTGCCCGGAGATCGCCGACGACGGGGAGCTGCCGTACAACTCGTTCGTCCTCGCCGGGCCGGACGGGACGACGCACCGCTACCGCAAGCTGCACCCGTTCACCCACGGCGGGGAGCACGAGCGCTTCCGGGCCGGCGACGGGCCGGTCACCGTGCAGATCGGCGGCCTGCGGGTCACCCCGTTCGTCTGCTACGACCTGCGCTTCGCCGACATCTTCTGGCGCGCGGCGCCGGGCACCGACCTTTACGTGGTGGTGGCCAACTGGCCGGCCGCCCGGCGGCTGCACTGGCAGACCCTGCTGCAGGCCCGGGCCATCGAGAACCAGGCCTACGTCGTGGGCTGCAACCGGGTGGGCACCGCCGGCGACGGCACCGAGCACACCGGCGACAGCCGGGTGGTGAGCCCGATGGGGGAGCTGCTCGCCACCGCCGCGGGCGCCGAGACCCTCGTGCTGGCCGACGTCGACCCCGCGGAGGTGGCGGCGACCCGCGACCGGCTGCGCTTCCTGCCCGACCGGCGCGGCTGACCACGCGGCTGCTCAGGTCCGGGCGGTGCCGTCCTGGTCGATCACGACCTGCTCGCGCTGGATCTGCTCGGTGACGGTCTCCTGCCCCTCGACCACCTCGGTGCGCAGCCGGACCCGCTCGGTGGGCACGACCTCGACGCTGATCACGGGGCGTTCGGTGTGCAGGACGATCTCACCGGGCAGCCCGGAGCCGGCCGACGGGCCGTCCGGCACCAGCGACTCGCCGGAATCCGCGTCGGCGCCGGTGGCGTCCAGCGGCAGCTCCTCGAGGCGGATCTCCTCGCGCCGGATCGGCACGGTGATCTGCACGTCCTCGGTGACCACGTACTTCACCAGGCGCACCCGGCGGGTGACCACCCGCTCGGTGCCCACCCGCAGCTGCTCCTCGCTGCGGGTCATGGCGCCGTCCGTGCCGCCGGCCGGGGCGGTCCCGGCGGCCGGGGGCGGGGGAGCCGGTGCCGCCGCCGGGACGGTGCCGGTGTCGGTGGGGCCGGTCGGCGGCGCGTCGGGGCTCCGGTGGCGCCCCTCGCCGCGGTCGGAACCGATGCCGTAGTGGCGGCGCAGCTCGGCCTCCTCGCCCGGGTCGAGGTGGTTCCCGCCGACGGACGGGGCGCTCTTGACGGCGTCGGCGCTCACCGGCAGCTGGAGGCGTCCGTCGTCCCAGGCCGCCCCGTCGGCGGGCACGATCGAGTGCCGGGTGCCGAACAGGCCGGTGGTCACGGCCACCCAGGTCGGCTCACCGGTCCGGTCGTCGACGAAGAAGTGTTCGACGGTGCCCAGCTTGTCGCCACCATCGCCGTAGGCGGTGCTGCCGATGGCGGCGGCCACCTCGCGCTCGCTCAACATGGGTCGGCTCCCCTCCGTGCGGCGCTCGGGTGCGCCACGTCCTCAGGGCTGCCCAGCGGAGGGCGTCGGTGAACATGCCGCCGGGTCAGCGGCCCGGCAGCACCAGATCCACGACCAGCGACCGGTGGTCGCTGCCCGCCACCGGCACCGCGGCGCAGCCGGTGACGGCCAGGCGCGGGTCGACCAGCACGTGGTCCAGGGCCAGCCGCGGCAGCGGCAGCCGGAGCGGCCGCCAGGTCCACAGCAGCCCCCGGCCGGCCGCGCGGGCGGCGTCCCGGTACCCCCGGCCCAGCACCGCCCGCAGCGCGGCGTGGTCGAGGGTGGCGTTGAAGTCGCCCGCCAGCACCCGCAGCACCGCCGGGTCGGGCCCCGGCAGGGCGGCCAGGTCCTCGGCCCACCCGCGGACCGCGGACGGGGACGTCGAGGGCGGCCGGGAGTGGATGGCGGTGATCTCGACGTCGGGTCCGTCGCCGCCGGACAGGCGGACCGTCGGCTGCTCGAAGCCACCGGGCATCACCGAACGCCCGGTGACCGGCCACCGGCTCCAGACGCCCCCGGACGCGGAGACGACGCTGCCCGGCCGGGCGGGGACGACGTGGGCGTGGGGGAGCGCCCGGTCGAGGCCGGCCGCGGTCAGCCGCCGGTGGGCGTCGGGGGTGAGCTCCTGCACGGCCAGGACGTCGACCTCGTGCTCGCGCACCAGCTCGACGACCGGATCGGCCGGGACCAGGCCCAGCCGCAGGCTCACGGTGGCGATCCGCAGGCGGGTGCCCGCCGCTGCGGGGCGGACGGGCGGCTGGCCCCGCTGGGCCAGGACCGCCGTGCCGAGCGTGGCGCCGGCGGCGGCCGCCAGCAGGGTGCCGGTGCGCGAGCGGGCCCGGACGGCGGCGGCCAGCGGGAGCACGGCGGTCGCCGCCGCGTAAGGGGTGAAGGCGAGCGCCGGCACCAGCGGGAAGCCGCGCTCGGCGCCGGTGGCGCGCAGGGCGGCCCAGGTCACCCACGGGAGCGCCGCCCCGACCCCCCATCGCGGATCGGGGCGTGGCGGGGCCATGGTCGCCACGGTAACCAGCGCGCGGAGGAGCCGCCGACCGGCGGCTGCCCTACGGTCGGGCCCGTGGTCACCGAGCAGCTGGAGGTCGAGCGCAAGTTCGACGTCGACGCGGCCTTCGTCCTGCCCGCGCTCGACGTCGTCCCCGGCGTCGCCGCCGCCGACGCGCCGCGAACGCACGAGCTCGAGGCGGTCTACCACGACACCGCCGACCTAAGGCTGGTCCGCGGCCGGGTCACCCTGCGCCGCCGCACCGGCGGGCCGGACGAGGGATGGCACCTCAAGCTCCCCGCCGGCGCCGCCCGCCGGGAGCTGCACCTGCCCCTGGACCGCGGCGCCGGCACCGCCCCCGCCGAGCTGCTGGACGTGGTCGCCGGGCTGCTGGCGGGCGAGGTCCCGGGGCCGGTCGTGACCCTGCGCACCCGGCGGGTGGTCACCGTGCTCCGCGACGCCGGGGGCCGGGCGCTCGCCGAGCTCGCCGACGACACGGTGACGGCGACGGTGCCGGCCGCGGTGGCGGGCGAGCCCCCGGAGGTGCGCTCCTGGCGGGAGGTCGAGGTCGAGCTGGTCGACGGCGAGGAGCCGCTGCTGGCCGCGGTCGGCGAGGTGCTGGTGGCCGCGGGCGCCCGCCCCTCGCCGCGCGCCTCGAAGCTGGCGTTCGCGTTGTCGTCCCGGCTGGACCCCGCCGGCTGACCCACCCCGGGAACGCGGCGCCGTCCTCCGTCGTCTCCTCTCTGCGCCGGTGCCCACCGCCCGGCGCCCAGCCCCGCTCGACGCCTCCGGAGGCCTGCCCTGTCCCTCATCGGTCTGCTGGGCTTCGGGACGGTGGTCCTGCTGGCCGTGGGGCTGCTGCACGCCTACCTGTGGCTGCGCCTGGTGCGCGGGACCACGCGGCCCGGGAGGCTGCGGCGCCGGCTGACGGCGCTCACCGTCGCCCTCGCGGTGCTGCCGGTGCTGGCCGTCGTGCTGCGCGGCATCCTCTCCCTGGACGCCCTCGCCCCGGTGAGCTGGATCGGGTACAGCTGGCTCGGCGTCGCGCTCTACGCCGTCGTCGCCCTGCTCGTCCTCGAACCGGTCCGGCTGCTCGGCAACGCCTGGATCCGCCGGAAGGCGGGCGGGGTCGTCCCGAGTGGGGCGCGGAGCGCTCCGCGCAGGGACGACGCAACGGCTCCGCGGGACCGGGGCACGGCTCCTGGCTGCGGTGCCGTCCGGGAGGACGGGAGTGTCATCGCCGAGGCCCCGGCCGAGGCCCCGGCCGAGGCCCCGGCCGAGGACCCCGCCGAGGACCCCGGACTGCCGCGGCGGCTCTTCCTGGCCCGGGGGCTGGCGGTGACCGCCGGGGCGGTCGCGCTCGGCACGGCCGGCACGGGTGCCTACCTCGCCAACGCGGCGCCGGTGGTCCGGCGGGTCCCGGTCACCCTGCGCGGGCTGGACCCGGCGCTCGACGGCCTCCGGATCGTCACCTTCTCCGACGGCCACCTCTCGGCCACCTACGGCGGGCGGCGGTTCGAGCGGCTGGTCGAGATCGTCAACGAGCAGCGCCCGGACGTCGTGGCGATCGTCGGCGACCTGGTCGACGGCGACGTCGACGACCTGCGGGAGGACGTCGCGCCGCTGGCCGACCTGGTGAGCGAGCAGGGCGTCTACTTCGTCACCGGCAACCACGAGTACTTCGTCGACACCCGGGCCTGGATGCGGCACCTGCCGACCCTGGGCGTGGACGTGCTGCGCAACGAGCGGGTGGCCATCCGCCGCGGCGGCGCCTCGTTCGACCTCGCCGGGATCGACGACCGGACGGCGGCGGCCTCGGGGCTGCCCGGCCACGGCGCCGACCTCGACGCGGCGCTGGACGGGCGGGACGACGCCACGCCCGTGGTCCTGCTGGCGCACCAGCCGGTGATGGTGGAGCAGGCCGCGGCGGCCGGGGTCGACCTGCAGCTGTCCGGGCACACCCACGGCGGGCAGCTGTGGCCCTTCGACTACGCGGTGCGCCTCGACCAGCCGGCGGTGGAGGGCTTGTCCCGCCACGGGGAGACCCAGCTGTACGTCTCATCCGGCGCCGGGTACTGGGGCCCGCCGATGCGGATCGGTGCCCGGCCGGAGGTCACGGTCGTGGAGCTCCGGGCTCCGCGGGGTTGACCGACCGGGCCTGCTCGAGCGCCTCGAACGCCGCCTCGACGCACTGCTCCAGGGCGGTCTCGTCGCCGCTGTCGGCCCAGACGAGCAGGCCGGTCGTGTAGGCGGCGAGGTAGGCGCTGGCCACCACGAGATCGGCCGTGCGCGGGGGGCCTCCCTCGGCGAGGGCCTCGGCCGCCATCGTCGCGGTGATCCGGTCGAACTCGCCGGCCCGGTGCCGCAGCGCGGGGCTGCCGGCGATGATCTGCCAGCGGGCGTGCAGCTGCGCGCGGTCCTCGCCGGCGATCCCGCTGAGCGAGTCGACGGCGGCCCGGCGGATGCGCACCGCCAGGGGGAGCTCGGCCGGCTGGGCGGCGATGAGCGCGGCCACCTCCTCCGGCGCCGCCAGGCGCATGACGAGGTGCTCCTTGCTCGGGTAGTGCGCGTAGAAGGTCGGCACGGAGACACCGGCCGCCGTGGCGATGCTGCCGACGCTCACCTGGTCGAAGCCCTCGTCCTCGAACAGCTGCACCGCGGCGGCGAAGATCCGCTCGTGGGTGGCCTCCCACCTGCGCCTTCGGTAGTCCGAGGAATCGGTCACCCGGTGATCCTCTGCCCGGCCACCGCGATCCTGCCACCTGCCGGAACGACCGTCATAGGTCCGTGACCTGCGCAGGGACCGACCCGTTCGGATGTGACGTCCCATACGACATGACGACCAGACGTCTCTCCGGGCAGTACCTTCGTCCCGTGACCAGCCCCGTCTCCGGACCGAAGTACCTGTCGGTCCGCGAGCACCTCCGGCGCCGCGTGGCCGCGCTGCCGGAGCTGACGCTCCTGCCGCCGGAGCCGGTGCTCTGCGCCGAGTACGGGGTCAGCCGGATCACGCTGCGCCGCGCGGTCGACGGCCTGGTCGCCGACGGGCACCTCGTCCGCGAGCAGGGCCGGGGCACCTACGTGACCCGCCCGGCGATCCGGCACGAGTACCGCGAGAGCTTCGTGCACCGCATCGCCGGGTTCAACTCGGTCATGACCGAGCAGGGCGCCCAGGTCGGCACCACGGTGCTGACCCAGCGGGTCGTGCCGGTGCCGGTCCCGGTCGTCCCCGAGCTGAAGCTGGATCCCGCCGCGGACGTCGTCGAGCTGGTGCGGCTGCGCAGCGTCGACGGCACGCCGAACCACGTCGCGCACAGCTTCCTCCCGGCCGCGCTCTACCCGCGGGCCGCGGAGGCGGACTTCGGCGAGGGGTCGCTCTACGACTTCCTCCGCCGGGAGTACTCCGCCGACCTCGCCCACGCGCGGATCGTCGTCGACGTCGGCACCGCCGCAGCCGGGGAGGCCGACCTGCTGCGGGTGGTTGCCGGCTCCCCGCTGCTCGTGGTGCGCACCACCGTCCGGGACAGCGACGGGCGGCCGCTGGTGCACAGCTTCTCCCGGCTGCGGCCGGACGTCAGCCAGGTGGAGTTCGAGGTCTCCGTGGGAGGGCGCTGACGTGACGACCGCGACCGGCTCCCGCGAGGTGCCCCAACCGCGCACCGTCGTCTGGCGGGCCCTGGCGGTGCTCGAGCCCTACTGCGCCGTCTGCGACGTCTCCTACGTGCTCGGCGGCGCCGGGGCGCCCGGGGTCGGGACGACGTTCGTCTGCGTGCCCGGGCAGCTCGACGGCGCGACCCCGCGGGCCGGTGCACCACGGGGAGAGATCCTGGAGTGGGACGAGCCCCGGCTGGTCGTCTCCCGGCTGGACCTGACGCCGGAGGCCTGGACCACGCGGATCGAGCTGGCCGACACCTCCGCCGGCGGGACCCGCGTGTCGATCACCCTCACGCACGAGCCGGTCGGTGGCAGCCGGGTGGTCCGCCACCTGCAGCGCGGTGCCGTCCGGCGGCTGGTGCAGCAGACCGTCGACGCGGAGCTCGCGAAGGTGCCCGCGCACGTGGCGCGGGCCACCAATACCTCCTGACCAGCCGTGATCGCCACCTCGATCGGGCGAATGACGCATCACCGTCATGAGGGCGGGTACAGCCTCCAGTCGTGCACCGGCGTGGTGCGCCCGGCTCCCTGCCGGTAGCGCAGCGCCGGTCGAACGAAGGAGAAACCTGTGCTGTTCGACATCCTCGGCCTCATCGTGATCGGCCTCATCATCGGCGCGCTCGCCCGGCTGCTCCTGCCGGGCAAGCAGCACATCAGCATCGTCGCCACCCTGGTGCTGGGTGTCCTCGGCGCCATCATCGGTGGCCTCATCGCCAGCCTGATCGGCACCGGTGACATCTTCGAGCTCAACATCCTGGGCTTCATCCTCGCCGTGATCGCAGCCCTCGTGCTGGTCGGCGGCTACGCCGGCATGGCGGGTCGCTCGAACCGCTCCGTCCGGCACTGATCCAGCGCCCCGGGGGCGCCGGCCGGGCTCACAGCTCGACGGTGTCCCCCGGGGTCAGCCGGCTGACGGGGGTCGGGGTCCCCGGACCCCGCTCCCCGAGCAGCCCGGTGACGACACCCAGCCCGGTGTCGTTGAGCAGCCCGTCGTGCACCGCGAACGCCTGGTCGGCCCGGACCTCCCGCAGGTAGTCGATGACCTGGGCCGTCCGGGACCACGGGGCGTGCAGCGGCAGCAGCAGCGTCGCGACGGGCGTCTCGGGCACCGTGAAGGCGTCGCCCGGGTGGAACACCACCCCGTCGACCAGGAACCCCACGTTGGCCACCCGGGGCAGCTCCGGGTGGATCTCCGCGTGCAGCTCCCCGTGCACCTGCACCTCGAACCCCGCGGCCGTGACCACGTCCCCGGCGCCCACCACGTGGACCCGGGTTCCGGCCCCCTCCAGCTGGGCGGCCACCGACCGGTTCGTCCACACCTCGAGGCCGGGGCTCGCCTCCATCGCCGCGCGCAGCCGGTCGGCCACGAAGTGGTCCGGGTGCTCGTGCGTGACGAGGACCGCCGTCGCGCCGTCCATCGCCACCGGGTCGGTGAAGGCGCCCGGGTCGATGACCAGCCGCCGCTCCCCGGCGGCGAGGACCACGCAGGCGTGACCGTGCTTGGTGAGCTCCATGCCCCGATCCTGCACCGGCCCGCCGCCCCTCACCCCTCGGGGGGAGGCGCACCGCCGCTCCCGTCACCCGGGGCCGCCGCCCTGCCGACGTCCTCTGCATGATGCTGCAGACCACCCTGTTCGCCGCCGCGCGCAGCCGCGCCCACGGGCCCACCGCCGCGCTGTGGCACGCCGTGGAGCTGCACCGGCCGCCGGCCGAGGTCGACGGCGCCTGCGAGCTCACCGTCTGCGGCTCGCTGGCCCGCATCGCCCCCGGGCAGCAGTGGCCGGTCTACGCCGTCGACGTCTGCCCCACCTGCACCACGCTCGCTCCCGCCGTCGCCGGCGACGGCCACCCCTGAGGCCCGGTCTCAGCGACCGGTGAAGCGCGGGGCCCGCTTCGCCAGGAACGCCTCGACCGCCTCGCGGTGGTCGGCGGTCTGCCCGACCTCCGTCTGCAGCCGGCCCTCCAGGGCGAGGGTCTCCTCCAGCGAGTCGGTGGCCGCGGTGGCCAGCACGGTCTTCACCGCCCGGTAGGCGGCGGTCGGGCCCGCGGCCAGCCGGGCGGCGAGCTCCTGCGCCTCGGGCAGCACCTGCTCGGGCGCCACCACGCGGTGCACCAGCCCCCACTCCGCGGCGGTCTCGGCCAGGAACGGCTCGGGCATCAGCAGCAGCTGCGCGGCGCGCGAGCCGCCGACGTTGTGCACCAGCCGCGCCGCCAGCGCGGAGTCGCTGGACAGCCCGATGCCGGTGAACGCCGTCGTGAACTTGGCGCCCGCGGCCGCGACCCGCAGGTCGCCGGCCAGGGCGATGCCCAGCCCCGCCCCCGCGCAGGCGCCATTGATGCCGACGACGACCGGGACCCGGAGCCCGGCCAGCGCGAGCACCAGCGGGTTGTACTCCCGCTCGACCACCGACAGCGGCGGCTCGCCCTCCCCCTGCAGCTTCTGCTGGTGCTCGGCGAGGTCCTGGCCCACGCAGAAGGCCCGGCCGGTCCCGGTGAGCAGCACCGCGCGCACGGACTCGTCCGCCGCGACGTCGTCCAGAGCGGCGCGCAGGTCGCGGCGCAGCGCCGTCGTCAGGGCGGGGCGGAGCAGGGTGAGGGTCGCGACGCCGCCGGCGTCCTCCCGGGTCACGGTGTCGGACATCGTCGCCCTGCCTTCCGGCCTCGTTGGGTGCGGCCGCGGCTGCGCGACCTGTCGCCGGTCACCTTGCCAGGCCGCCGGACCTCCGATCACGCGGTCCGCCACGGCACGTCCCCCCGGGCCGATCCGTTCCCGTGGCACCGCGCGCACGCGGAGCGACCGGCGCGCCGGAGGCGAGCAGCGCCACAGCGGGACCGGTCCGGAGCGCCCGCACCCGTCGGGGACGATGACGCCGAACCGTGATGTGTAACCCGGGCGCGGGTTGGACAGGGAACGGCGGGGCGCTGGGCGGCTCCCCGGACGATGACGGTCCGGTCCGTGCGCACGGACCGGACGGACGAGGAGCGACCTCCGTGGTGGAGCCAGGACGCAGGTGCCTGGGCAACCGCTACGAGCTGCACCAGCTGATCGCCGCCGGGGGCATGGGCCAGGTCTGGCGGGCGCTGGACACCGCGCTGCACCGCACCGTCGCGGTGAAGGTCCTGCGCAGCGAGTACACCGGTGACGCGACCTTCGTGGCCCGCTTCCGCGCCGAGGCGCAGCACGCCGCCTCGCTGAGCAACCCCAACATCGCCGCCGTCTTCGACTACGGCGAGGAGACCGCCCAGGACGGGTCGGGGGAGACCCTCGCCTACCTGGTGATGGAACTGGTGGAGGGCGAGCCGCTGTCGGCGCTGCTGCGGCGGGAGGGGGTGCTGGACCCGGAGACGACGCTGTCCCTGCTGCGGCAGACCGCCTCGGGGCTGGCCGAGGCGCACCGGCTGGGCATGGTGCACCGCGACGTGAAGCCCGGGAACATCCTCGTCGGCCCCGACGGCACGGTGAAGATCACCGACTTCGGGATCGCCTGGTCGGCGCGCAGCGTGGCGCTCACCCGCACCGGGCAGGTCATCGGCACCCCCCAGTACCTCTCGCCCGAGCAGGCCGAGGGTCGGCACGCCACTCCCGCGAGCGACGTCTACGCCCTCGGGCTGATCGGCTACGAGTGCCTCACCGGGCGCCCGGCGTTCGAGGGTGACAACGCGGTCACCATCGCGCTCAAGCAGGTGCGGCAGGAGCCGGACCCGCTGCCCGGGGAGCTGCCCCCCGGCGTCCGGACGCTGATCGGCCGCGCCCTGGTCAAGAACCCGGACGCGCGCTTCCCCGACGGCGCCAGCTTCGCCGCGGCCGTCGCCGACCTGCAGGCCGGCCTCCGGCCGGACCGGGGCATCCCCGCGGTGCAGTCGTCGCGGCCGCGGCGGCGGCCCGGTGGATCGCGACCGGCCGGGGCGCAGCCGGGCGGGCCGCCGACCCTGGCCGGCGTCACCCGGCCGCCGACGGCCCGCCGGCGTGGCCGGCTGACCGTGGTGCTCCTGCCGCTGCTGGGCCTGCTCGCCGGCGCGGGGATCACCGCCGTCCTGCTGCAGTCGCTGACCGAGGGCCCGCCGCCGGCGGCCGCGGCGGCCGTCGAGCAGCGCACCGCCGGCAGCATCGTGCTCGCGGAGGACGACTACGTGGGCCGGCCGGTGGGGGAGGTCGCCGAACGGCTGGCCGCGCTGGGGCTGACCGTCTCCGTGCGGGCCGAGGTGCGCGACGACGTCGTCCCCGACCGGGTGACCGGGGTGTCGCCCGCAGGCCGCCCGCTGCGGGACGGGGACCGGGTGGTCGTGCGCTACGCCGCGGCCGCCGCGGGGCAGCGCGAGGAGCCCCGGGCCCCGGCCATGACCGGTGCGGCCATCGACCGGGTCGCCCCGTCGAGCACGGCCCCGCCGCCCGAGCCGGCCGCACCGACGACCACCACCCCGGCCGCGGAGACGACCACGTCCACGCTCCCGGCGACGACTCCCGCCGGGACGCCGGAGGAGACGACGACGCCCGAGCCCACGGAGCCGACCGCGACGACCACCACGACCACGACCACTCCCACGGCCACCACGTCGAGCACCACGACCGCGCCGTCCACCACGTCGCCGACCACCCCCACGGTCCCGTGACGCCGGGGCGCCGGCCGCCCTCGACGAGGTTGCTCGGCGGCCGCTACGAGCTGCTCTCGCTGCTGGCCACCGGCGGCATGGGCCAGGTGTGGCGGGCGCGGGACGTCGTCCTCCAGCGGCCGGTCGCCGTCAAGGTGCTGCGCAGCGAGTACACCGGGAACGACACCTTCCGCGCCCGGTTCCGGGCCGAGGCGCAGCACAGCGCGCTGCTGACCCACCGCAACATCGCGGCCCTCTTCGACTACGGGGAGTCGACCGCCGACGACGGCGAGCCGCTGGCCTTCCTGGTCATGGAGTTGGTCGAGGGGGAGTCCCTCGCGCAGCTCCTGGCGCGGGAGGGCCGGCTGGCGGTCGACCGCACCCTGGAGGTGCTGCGCCAGACCGCCGACGGCCTGGCCGCCGCGCACGCCGCGGGGCTGGTGCACCGGGACGTCAAGCCGGGGAACGTGCTGGTCGGCTCCGACGGCACGGTGAAGATCACCGACTTCGGCATCGCCTGGTCGGCCGCGAGCGCCCCGCTGACCCAGACCGGCCAGGTCGTAGGCACCGCCCACTACCTCTCCCCGGAGCAGGCCGCCGGCAGCAAGGCCGGTCCGGGCAGCGACGTCTACGCCCTTGGCATGATCGGTTACGAGTGCCTCGCCGGGCACCGGGCCTTCGACGGCGAGAACTCGGTGCAGATCGCCCTGCGGCAGCTCCGAGAGGTGCCCGCCCCGCTGCCGGCCGACATCCCGGAGCAGGTCCGCACGCTCATCGACCGGGCGCTGCTGAAGGACCCCGTCGAGCGCTTCCGCGACGGCGCCGAATTCCGGGACGCGGTCGACGACGTCCGCGCCGGACGGCCGCTGCTCCCGGTGGACCCGCGCGGGGACACCCGGCCCTTCGCCGTCGGCGCCACCGCCGCGCGTCCCGCCCGGCATCCGGGCCGCCGGCGCCTCGTCGCCCCGCTCGCCGCGCTGCTGGTCGGCGCGGGCCTGGGCGTGGCCGCCCTGCAGGTGTGGGGAGACCCGCCGGTCGACCCCGGGACCGGGATCACCGAGGCGCCGGAGACGGTGGTGCTCGCCGCCGCCGACTACCTCGGGCGGCCGGTCGCCGACGTGGAGGCCGAGCTCGTCGCCGCCGGGCTGGGCGTCGACCTGGTCGCGGAGGAGAGCTCGGCGGTGCCCGCGGAGCACGTGCTGGACGTCGGCCCGGTGGGCACGCTGGCCCGCGGCTCCGTCGTCACCGTCACCTACGCGATCGCGCCGCCGCCCGCGCCCGAGCCGGCCCCCGCCCCGGCGCCCGTGGTCCCCCAGCCGGTGGACTCCGGCCCGGCTCCCGTCGACGGGGGCGGGGACGCGGAGCCGGCCGAAGAACCGGAGGAGCCCGAGGAGGGCGCCGACGAGGAGCCCGGGAACGGGAACGGCGGCGGGAACGGCAACGGCGGCGGGAACGGCAACGGGGGCGGTAACGGAAACGCCGGAGGGAACGGCAGCGGCGTCGCGAACGGCAGCGGCGTCGCGAACGGCAGCGGCGTCGCGAACGGCAGCGGCGTCGCGAAGGGCAACGGGGCCGCGAACGGCCGGGGCCGCGGTCCGGGCAGGGGGAACTAGCCGCTCACTCCGCGGCGGCCGGCTCCGCGCGGCCCGTGGCGAGCCACAGCGCGCCGCCGAGGGCGCCCAGGGCGGCGGTGAGCAGAAAGCCCCGGTCGCTGTCGGCGTTCGGCAGCACGACGAGCAGCCAGAACACCGCGAGCCCGGCCAGCCCGCCGGCGGCGATCCGCCGGCCGGTGCGTGCGCCCAGCCGCCGGCCGACGGGCACCAGCCCGGCGAACGCGGCCAGCCCGGCGACGACGCAGAGGGTTGCGAACGCCGACCACAGCGGCACGGCCGACCAGAACGAGCCGGTGCCGAACGCCAGTGCCAGCCCCAGCTCGAGCAGCACCAGGGCGAGCAGCACGAGGCCGGCGCCGGCCAGCGCGGTGCGGTCCCGGGGAGTGCGCGGTTCCGCCGGGGTTGCCGCGGCGTCGTCCTCCGAGTCGCCGGCCTCGAGGATCTCGGGCCACGACGACCGGTCCGCCTGGGCCGGCGGGGGAGGCGAGCCTGCGCCGGGCAGGCCCGGCACGAAGTCGACCGGACCGGTGGGCTGCGGCGCCGTGGCGGGGTCCGGCTGCGGCGCAGCGGCGGGCGACGGCGAGGACGGCGGCGGCAGCTGCTGCACCGTCGTCCTGGGCGTGGCGGGCGGGACCACGGGGATCTCTGCCGTCGTGGGCTGCGCGAAGCCCGAGCCGGCGGTGGCGCCGGAACCGGTGCCGGGGGTCTGCGGGTCGGACGGCGTGCTCACGGGTGCCTCCTCGGACGGCTCGGGCGGGGTCACCGGTATGTGCGGTGCGCTCCGCACGGTATCGGCGCGAGGGCGCTCGCGTCCGCACGCCACCCGGAGGCGTCCCCGTCTGCCGGAGCCGGTCCGCGCGCCTAGGGTCGGGCCGTGGTCACCCGAGCCGGAATCGTCGTCACCGGGACCGAGGTCCTCACCGGCCGGGTCGCCGACCGGAACGGCCCCTGGCTGGCCGAGCAGCTGCGGAGGATGGGCGTCGACGTCGGCCACGTCGTGGTGGTCGGCGACCGGCCCGAGGACCTCGCGGCCGCGCTGTCGTTCCTCACCGGCACCGGCGCCGACCTGGTGCTCACCACCGGCGGGCTCGGCCCCACCGCGGACGACCTGACCGCGCAGGTCGTCGGCGAGTTCCAGGGCCGGCCCTCGGCCGTCGACCCCGCGCTGGAGGAGCGGGTCCGGCAGGTCGTCGAGCGGCTGATGGCCCGTCGCGGCTGGCGGTCGGACCCGGCGGCGACCGCGGCCGGCGTGCGCAAGCAGTCCCTGGTCCCCGAGGGCGCCACGGTGCTCGAGCCGGTCGGCACGGCCCCGGGCCTGGTCGTGCCCCCCGCCGAGGGCCGCAGCGGTCCGCCGGTGGTCGTGCTCCCCGGGCCGCCGGGAGAGCTGCGTGGGATGTGGCCGGCGGCGGTCGCCGCGGAACCCACCCGCGCGGCGCTGGCCGGCGCCACGGAGCTGCGGCAGGAGACCGTCCGGCTCTGGGGCACCCTCGAGGCGCAGCTGGCCGCGACCCTCCGGGAGCTCGAGCCCGAGCTCGCCGGCCTGGAGATCACCACCTGCCTGCGCGAGGGCGAGCTGGAGATCGTGACGCGCTTCGCCGCCCCGGCGCAGCCGGCCTACGACCGGCTCGCCGCCGCCCTCGGCGAGCGGTACGCCGGCACGCTGTTCTCCACCGGTGCCACCCTCGACGAGCTCGTCGCCGGGGCGCTGACCGAGCGGGGGCTCACGGTGGCCACCGCCGAGTCGTGCACCGGTGGCCTCCTGGCTGCCCGGCTGACCGAGCGGCCCGGCGCCTCCGCCGCCGTGCTCGGTGGGGTGGTGGCGTACGCCGACGGGGCCAAGCAGCAGTTGCTCGGTGTCCCGGCCGCGGTGCTCGCCGAGCACGGCGCGGTGAGCCCCCCGGTGGCCCGCGCCCTGGCCGAGGGCGCGCGGTCCCGGTTCGCCGCCGACATCGGCGTCGGTATCACCGGCGTGGCCGGCCCCGGCGGGGGGACGGCGGAGAAGCCGGTGGGCACGGTGCACCTGTGCGTGCTCGGGCCGGACGGCGAGCGGACGCGGTCGCTGGCGCTGCCGGGCTCCCGGTCGGCGGTGCGGGACCGGTCCGTCACGATGGCGATGCACCTGCTGCGCGAACTGCTCCTGGGCGGCCCACCCGCCTGACTCCCGCCCCACCGGCCGGCCCCCGTGGCGAGAGCGCAGTTGCTGCCGCCCGCCGCGGCGTGTCCCGGCATGTCGGCGACCACAACTGCTCACTCGTGGGTCACTACGGTGCAGCCCATGGCCGCCACCCACGAGGTCACCAACCAGGTCCCGCCCCTGATCGGGCACGATCCGATCGCCGGGGACGCCGCCCTGGCCGAGGCCTGCGTCCGGCACGCCGACGAGGCGGCGCTGCGCTCCCTGGGCGGGCTCGGGCGGATCGCGGGGAGCGAGCAGGCGCAGGAGTGGGGCCGGCTGGCCAACGAGAACCCGCCGAAGCTGCGCACCCACGACCGCTACGGCCACCGGGTGGACGAGGTCGAGTTCCACCCCGCGTGGCACGAGCTGATGCGCACGGCGATGGAGCACGGCCTCGGCGGTGCGCCGTGGGCGGACGCCGCGGCCGGTGACCGGCACGCCCACGTGCGCCGGGCGGTCGGCTACGTCGGCTGGACGCAGGTCGAGATGGGCCACGGCTGCCCCACCACCATGACCTACGCCGTCGTCCCGGCGCTGCGCCGCGCCCCCGAGTTGGCCACCCGCTACGAGCCCGGTCTGACCGCGCGCGCCTACGAGTTCGGCCTCACCCCGCCCGCGGCCAAGAGCAGCCTGGTCGCGGGCATGGGCATGACCGAGAAGCAGGGCGGCTCCGACGTCCGCGCGAACACCACGCGCGCCGTCGCCCGAACCGACGGCAGCTACGCGCTCACCGGCCACAAGTGGTTCACGTCGGCGCCGATGAGCGACCTGTTCCTCGTGCTCGCGCAGCTGGACGAGGGCGTCTCCTGCTTCGCCGTCCCGCGGGTGCTGCCCGACGGCAGCCGCAACGTGCTCCGGCTGCAGCGGCTCAAGGACAAGCTCGGCGACCGCTCCAACGCCTCCAGTGAGATCGAGTTCGACGGGACCACCGGCTGGCTGGTGGGGGAGCCCGGCCGCGGCGTCCCCGCGATCATCGAGATGGTCAACATGACCCGGCTGGACTGCGTCCTCGGCTCGGCCGCGACGATCCGGGCAGCGCTGACCCAGGCGATCCACCACGCCCGGCACCGCCGGGCCTTCGGTGCCCTGCTGGCCGACCAGCCGCTCATGCAGAACGTGCTCGCCGACCTCGCCGTGGAGAGCGAGGCCGCCACCGCCCTCGGCATCCGGCTCGCCGCCGCGGTGGACGCCGGGGAGGGGGCGTTCCTGCGGCTGGCGGGGGCGGCGGCCAAGTACTGGGTCTGCAAGCGCACGCCCGGCGTCGTCGCCGAGGCCATGGAGGTGCTCGGCGGCAACGGGTACGTCGAGGAGTCGGGGCTGCCGCGCCTCTACCGGCAGGCGCCGCTGAACTCGATCTGGGAGGGCTCGGGCAACGTCATCGCGCTCGACGTCCTGCGCGCGCTGGAGCGCTCGTCGGAGTCGCTGGCCGCCGTCACCGCCGAGATCGAGCTGGCACGCGGCGCCGACCGGCGGTTCGACGACGCCGTCACGCGGCTGTCGGCCGAGCTCGGCGACCGGGCGGAGCTGCCGTTCCGGGCGCGCCGCGTCGCGGGCCTGCTGGCGCTGTGCCTGCAGGGCTCGCTGCTGCTGCGGCACGCGCCGGCGGCCGTCGCCGACGCCTTCTGCGCCTCCCGCCTGGGCGGAGACGCCGGCGCGGTGCTCGGCACCCTGCCGGCGGGGATCGCCGTTCCCGAGATCGTGCAGCGGTCCGGCGTCGCCCTGTCCTGAGGCGGGGCACCGGGCTATTACTCTCGGGGACGGTTCACGTGCTGCCCGTCGACACTGCGAGCGGTTCGTGCCAGAGTCCGCGGGAGCGGACCGGACCACCACCGGACGAGAGCGGGCAGCGTGCAACCAGGTGACGACCGGCCTCCCGAGGGCCGGCCGGACCCGTTGAGCGGCGTGCCCGATGCGGTCTACCGGCTGGACGCGCGGGGGTGCTTCGCCTACCTCAACGAGGCAGCCGAACGCCTCCTCGGGCAGCGCGCCGACCAGTTGCTCGGCCGGGACGCCCGCGAGGCGTTCCCCGGGCTGCGCGGCTCGGTGGCCGAGGAGCAGTACCGCCAGGTGCTGCGGGACGGCCGCTCGCGGGAGTTCCACTTCTTCTACGAGCCGCTGGGCCGCTGGTACGAGGTGCGGGTCTTCCCCGACCCCGCCGGCGCCGCGGTGCTGTTCCGCGACATCGACACCCGCCGGCGCAGCGAGGAGGAGCGGGACACCCAGATCCGGGAGCTGTCCGCCGTGCTCGAGGCGCTGCCGTCGGCGACGGTCCTGGTCGGCCCCGACGGACGCATCCTGTCGGCCAACGGGGCCTGGACGCGCAACGGGGAGCGCCTGCTGCCGGAGGGCGCCTGGCCCGCGCGGGTCGGCGAGGACTACCTGGCCACGATGACCCGCAACCTGGAGCGCTCCGCGCACGCCGACCTCGCCGCGGGCCTCCGATCGCTGCTCACCGACGCCGCGCACTCGGACGGCCGCTCGTTCCACCTCGACTTCTCCTGCGCGACGCCGGACGGGGTGAGCTGGTTCCACCTGCAGGCCACCCGGGTGGACGCCGCGGGGCGCGTGGTCATCACCCACACCGACGTCACCGACCAGGTGCAGGCCCGCGAGGAGCTGGTCTGGAAGGTCCGGCACGACGACCTCACCGGGCTGCCCAACCGGGCACGGCTGCTCGAGCTGACCACGGAGGCGCTGGCCGCCGACCACCGGGCCGGGGTTGCGCTGCTGGTCCTGGACCTCGACGCGTTCAAGACGGTCAACGACTCCCTGGGCCACCAGATCGGCGACGAACTGCTGCGCCTGGTGGCCGGCCGGCTCTCCGAGCAGCTCCGCCCGGGCGACGCCGTCGCCCGCCTCGGTGCCGACCAGTTCGTCGTCCTCGCCCACGGGTGCGACGCGTCGGAGGCCGCGGCGCTGGCCTTCCGGTTGCAGACGGCGTTCGCCCGCCCCTTCGCCGTCGGCACGATCACCGTGCCGCTGAGCGCCAGCATCGGCGTGGCGGTGGCCCGGCCCGATGTCCGCGACGCCCACCACCTGCTCAGCGACGCCGACGCGGCGATGTTCGCGGCCAAGAGCTCCGGCCGGGACCGGGTGCACCTGTTCTCGCCGGCCCTGCGGGAGGCGGCCCGCTGGCGGCTGGAGGTCGCCACCCGGCTGCGCGGGGAGGCCATCGACCAGCTGGTGGTGCACTACCAGCCGGTCGTCCGCCTGGACACCGGGGCGATCGAGGGTGTGGAGGCGCTGGTGCGCTGGCAGCACCCCGAGCGCGGCCTGCTCTCCCCGGACACCTTCCTGTCGGTGGCCGAGGAGACCGGCCAGATCATCCCGATCACCCGCTGGTTGCTGCGGGAGACCACCCGCAAGGCGGCCGAGTGGGCGGCCGAGGGGCTGCGCCTGCGGATGTCGGTCAACGTCAGCGCCCGCCACTTCTCCGCCGAGACGCTGGTCCGTGACGTGCGGGTGGCCCTGCAGCAGTCCGGGCTGCCGGCGGACCAGCTGGTCCTCGAGCTCACCGAGACCAGCGTCGCGGAGGACCCCACCCGGGCCGAGGACCAGCTCTCGGTGCTGCGCGGGTTCGGCGTCCGCGTGGCCATCGACGACTTCGGTACCGGCTGGTCTTCCCTGGCGCAGCTGTTCTCGCTGCCCATCGGCACCCTCAAGATCGACCGCTCGCTGCTCGCCGCGGCCGAGCGGGTGGCGGCCGGGGAGACCGGTGCGGTGCTCGCGGCGATCGTCGGGCTCACCCGGACCCTGGGCATCCGCTCGGTGGCCGAGGGGATCGAGACCCCGGAGCACCTCCGGATGGTCCGCGAGGCGGGGTGCGACCTCGGTCAGGGCTGGCTGCTGGGCCATCCGATGCCCGGGGAGCGGGTGCCGGGCTGGGTCCGCGAGGTGCAGCAGGCCGGAGGCGACCTGTGCGCCCTCGCGACGGCGGGCCACGCCGTTCCCGCGACCGGGTGACCGTCCGCCGACGGGCACGCCGCGCGACCGCGCCCGCCGGCCCACCGCGGGCCGCCGCCGCGCCGGTGCCGTCGCCCATGGGGACGCCGGGAAGCGGCGACGGGCAGACTGTCCCCGTGCTGGACACTTCCGAGGCTCCCGCCGGGATCGGCGAGGAGCCGGCGCGGGCCGCCGACGACGGCCGGCCGCGTCCTCCGCTGGACCTGCTCATCTGGGACGCCCCCAACATCGACATGACCCTGTCGACGGTGATCGGTGCCCGGCCGACGGCGGCCTCCCGCCCGCGGTTCGACGCGATCGCGGCGTGGTTCGTCGAGGGCGCCGGAGACCCGGCCGCACCCGACGCGTCCGACGTCGAGGCCTGCGTCTTCGCCAACATCCCCCCGCAGCCGGGGTCGTTGCAGCGCTGGGTCGAGGCGCTGCGCGGCTTCGGCTACTCGGTGTTCGCCCGGCCGAAGTCGCAGCCCGACGACGACATCGACCAGGACATGCTCGACCACATCGCCGTCCGGCAGCACAGCCACCGGCTGCGGCGGCTCGTGGTCTTCTCCGGCGACGGGCGCAACTTCGCCGGACCGCTGGAGGAGCTCGTCCGGCAGGGCACCCAGGTCGTCGTCGTCGCCTTCAGCGAGGTGGCCGGGTACGCGATCGGCTCGGACCTGCTGGAGTTCATCGACATCGAGGACGTCCCCGGCGCCTTCGTCGAGCCCCTGGACCGGGTCCGTCTCGACGCCCTGCCGCCGGACGGTGCCTGGCTGCGGCCGACCCGCAGCCTGCGCGACTTCGTCGCCGGGTTCACCGCCCGCCGCAGCGGCTGATCGGCCGGGTGACCTGGGCGGATGCCGCTCAGGTCACCCGCCCGGGGTGGGTCGGGCGGGGTTCGCTCAGGGAGGGGGGATCTGCCGATCGCAGAACTGTGCCGTTCTCTTCGTTCGACCGCCTGGTGGAGGTGCTGCGCCGGGGCGACGTGCTGCCCGCGGTGGCGCCCTCACCGTGCCGTCGGGTGAGCGGGCGCGTGCCGCGTCCCTCGACACGCTGGTCCGGGCCGTCCCGGGCCTGGCCGAGGAGCTGACCGAGCGCGCCCTGGCCGTCGTGCAGGTCGAGGTGGCGTGGATCGTGACGCGCTCGGCCGATCCGCAGTACCACCTGCTCGGCTTCACCCTCGCCATCTACGGCAGCGGCTGCGTGCTCGTCGCCCGTCCGCGCTGGACGGTGGCCCTGGTCGCCGTCTCCTGGGCCGCGCTGGGGCTCTTCTCGATCAGCGCGGGCGCCGGGCTGTCGGCCGCCGAGCTGCTCGCCGTGAGCGTCTACCTGGCCACCGCCTCGCTGATCGCCGTGCTGGCCCACCTGCGCCGGCACGCGCTCACCACCCGTGAGCTGACGACCCGCGAGAGCAGCTGCGAACCGCTCCGGCCGTTCCGGAGCTGCGGTCCGCCCGGTGACCGGGACCCGTCCCTCCGCCCCGCCCGGAGGCCCGGCGCGACGGCGTGTCGCCACGGCGTCGCCGGGTGGGCACCCCGGGAGCGGTCGTCCGCCGGGTTACCGTTCCCGCGCGGGTCGGCGGAGCACCAGAGCACGGCGCGAGCACCGATCCGGAAGAGGAGCCATGACCAGCGTTCCCGGCGTCGACCACCCGGCCGAGCAGAGCGAGGCCGAGGTGTGGCCGGCCGGCACCGACGTCGCGGTCAGCGCGCGGGTCGAGGTGGTCCACGCCGGGGTGATCTCCGTGCGCCCCTCCGTGGGCGAGTTCGTGGCGGAGTCCGTGGTCGAGCCCGGTGACGCCGTGGAGGTGTTCTGGCGCACCACGCACGGGCAGCGCGCGCTGCCGGCCGAGGTGCTCGACGTCCAGCACGGCCCGGTCGTGCGCTGGCGGCTCACCGTCACCGGTCCCGCCGAGCACAGCCAGCGGCGGGCGGCGGTGCGCGGCCGGGTGGTCGTGCCCGTGCAGGCGCGGCTGGGCCTCGTGGAGCTCACCGGCGAGACGCTGGACGTCAGCGAGGCGGGCCTGCGGGTGCAGTTCGAGGGCTTCGGCATGGCGCCGGAGGCCGGGACAGCGCTGGCGCTGACCGTCCACTTCGAGGACGGACCCCTCCGGACCACGGGCGAGGTGATCCGCCTGCAGGCCCGCGGCGCCCGCTGGGTGATGAGCATGCGGTTCGTCGACATCGCCGAGAAGGAGCAGGACCGGGTCCGGCGCCGGGTCTTCCAGACGCTGCGCGAGGAGCGGGCGAGGCTCGCGGAGTGACCGCGGCCGGAACCCGCGGGTAGCGGACGGTGTCCCGGGGCAGAGCAGCAGGTGTGACGACGTCCCCGCCTCGCCTGACCGAGGCCCTCACGGCCCTGCGGGACGGGCTGGCCGCCGCCCCCCTGGGCCTGGCGACCCCGGCGCGCGACGACGCCGCCCGGGCCGCCCGGAGCGTCGCCGACCAGATCGACGACTACCTGCTGCCCCGCTTGCTCGACCTCGACGCCCCGCTGCTCACCGTCATCGGCGGGTCCACGGGCGCCGGCAAGTCCACCCTGGTCAACAGCCTCGTCGGGGCACCGGTCACGACCGCCGGGGTGCTGCGCCCGACGACGCGCGCCCCCGTCCTGGTGTGCTCCCGGACCGACGCCGGCAGCTTCTCCGGCGACCGCGTGCTCCCCGGGATGGCCCGGGTCACCGGCGGTGACGGCGGCCCCGGGACGGTGCAGCTGGTCGTCCGGGACGACGTCCCGGCCGGTCTGGCGCTGCTCGACGCGCCGGACGTCGACTCGGTGGTGGCCTCCAACCGCGACCTGGCCGGGCAGCTGCTGGCCGCGGCCGACCTGTGGGTCTTCGTCACGACGGCGGCCCGCTACGCCGACGCGGTGCCCTGGGACGTGCTGCGCACGGCCGAGCAACGGGGGACGGCGCTGGCCGTCGTCCTCGACCGGGTGCCGCCGGAGGCCGCCGCGGAGATCTCGGCGGATCTCGCGGGCATGCTCGAGCGCTCCGGCCTGGCCGCGGCCCGGCTGTTCGTGATCGAGGAGCGCCCCCTGGTCGACGGGCTGCTGCCCGAGGACCAGGTGGCCCCGTTGCGGAGCTGGCTGCACGGCCTGGCCGCCGACCAGGAGCAGCGGGCGGCGGTGGTCCGCCAGACGCTCGGCGGGGCGCTGGACAGCCTGCAGGAGCGCACCGCGGCGGTCGCCACGGCGGTGGACGAGCAGCTCGCGGTGGCCGGTGCCCTGCACGACGCCGCGGCCGCCGCCTACGACGCGGCGCGGGACGGGATCGACCAGGGGGTCCGGAGCGGCAGCCTGCTGCGCGGGGAGGTTCTCGCCCGCTGGCAGGAGTTCGTCGGCACCGGCGAGTGGATGCGGACGCTGCAGAACCGGGTCGGCCGGGTGCGGGACCGGGTCGCGGCGGCGCTGACCGGGCAGCCGGCGCCGGCCGAGAGCCTGCAGGGCGCGCTGGAGAGCAGCGTGGAGCAGCTGCTCCGGGCCGAGGCCGACCGGGCCGCCGAGCGGACCGTCACGGCCTGGCGGGCGCTGCCCGCCGGACCGGCGCTGCTGGCGGGTGAGGAGCGCGAGCTGGCCGGTGTCTCCCCGGACTTCCCCGAGGCCGCCGCGGCGCAGGTGCGCGACTGGCAGGGCACGGTGCTGGACCTGGTGCGCAGCGAGGGGGCGGACAAGCGCTCGCGGGCCCGCCTGCTGTCCTGGGGGGTCAACGGTGCGGGAGCGGTGGTGATGGTGGCGGTCTTCGCCCAGACCGGAGGGCTGACCGGCGGCGAGGTGGCGGTGGCCGGCGGGACGACGGCGGTCGGCCAGCGGGTGCTGGAGGCGGTCTTCGGCGACGCCGCGGTGCGGTCCCTGGCGGAGCGGGCACGCGCCGACCTGGACGAGCGGGCGGAGACGCTGCTGGCCTACGAGCAGGACCGCTTCGACGCGCGGGTGGACGCGGCGGCCCCGGCGCCGGGCGCCGCCGACGAGCTGCGCGTGGCCGCCCGCGCCCTCACCGAGGCCCGCCGGGCATGAGGGGCGCGGAGAGATCGCTGGCCGACCGGCTGGCGGCGTTGCGGGAGGCGGTCGAGGTCGCCGACGGGCGGCTGGAGGTGCCGGAGATCGGCCAGGCCCGGGCCGTGCTGGCCAAGGCTGGTGCCCGGGAGGCCCTCGGGGACGCCACGGTGGTGGCGCTGGCCGGCGCGACCGGCAGCGGGAAGTCGACCCTGTTCAACGCCCTGTCGGGCAGCGAGGTGAGCACGCCGGGCGTGCGGCGCCCCACCACCGGCGTCGCGCACGCCACCGTGTGGGGGCGGCCGGGCGACGGCACCGACCGGCTGCTCGACTGGCTGGAGGTCCCCCGGCGGCACCGCCGGGAGCCGGAGGCCGCCCTGGACGGGCTGGTCCTGCTCGACCTGCCCGACCACGACAGCGTGCGCGTGGAGCACCGCCTGGAGGTGGACCGGCTGGTCGGGCTGGTCGACGTCCTGGTCTGGGTGCTGGACCCGCAGAAGTACGCCGACGCCGCCGTGCACGAGCGCTACCTGGCGCCGCTGGCCGGCCACGCGGGGGTGCTGATGGTCGTGCTGAACCAGGTGGACCGGCTGGACGAGGCGGCCGCCCGCGCGTGCCTGGCCGACCTGCGCGGGCTGCTCGACCGGGAGGGGCTGTCCGCCACGCCGCTGCTGGCGGTGTCGGCGCGCACCGGGGCCGGGCTGGCGGAGCTGCGCGGGGCGCTGGCCCGCCGGGTGGGCGCCCGCCGGGCGGCCGGGGAGCGGCTGCTGGCCGACGTGCGCGGCAGCGCCGCGGGCCTGGCGGCGCACTGCCCGGAGACGGGGGAGGGCGGCGGCCGCCGCTGGGGGCGTTCGGCCGCGGCCCCCGGCGCCGACGGGCTCGCCGACGACCTCACCGACGCCCTGGCCGACGCGGCCGGGGTGCCCACGGTGACCGCCGCCGTCGAGCGCTCGACCCGGCGGGAGGGGACCGGCCGCACCGGCTGGCCGCTGCTCCGCTGGACGCGCAAGCTGCGCGCCGACCCGCTGGACCGGCTGCACCTGGGCGACGCGCGGGCCCGCACCTCCCTACCGGCGGCCGGCGCGGTGGAGCGGGCGCGGATGGCGACCGCGGTGCGCGAGGCCCGTGACGCCGTCGGGGACGGGCTGGCGCCGGCCTGGCGGGACGAGCTGCGGCGGACGGCGGAGGTCTCCGAGGACCGGCTGGCCGATGCGCTGGACCAGGCGGTCGGCGGGACCGAGCTCGGGCCCGACCGGGTGCCGCTCTGGCAGCGGGCCGCCGCCGGCCTGCAGTGGCTGCTGATGGCCGCCGCCCTGGTGGGCGCGCTCTGGCTGCTGGCCCTCGTCGCGCTCGGCTTCTTCCAGCTCGACGACGTCGTGCCGCTGCCCCGGGTCGAGGGCGTGCCGCTGCCCACGCTGCTGGTGGTCGGCGGTCTGCTGGCCGGCCTGCTCCTGGCGCTGGTGTGCCGCCCGCTCGTGGCGCTGCGTGCGCGACGACGGGCCCGGACGGCCGACCGCCGGCTGCGGGCGGCCGTCCGCGCGGTGGCCGAGGAGGAGCTGCTGGCCCCGATGGTCGAGGTGCGCGCTGACGCCGGCCGGTTCTGCGCCGCGGTGGCCGCCGCCGCGCGCTGAGCTCAGTCCCGGGAGATCCCGGGCGAGCGCTGCTCGGGCAGCCGGTCGCGGAGCGGCCCGGCCGTCTCCCGGCCGGTCGGCAGCAGCGCCCAGACGTGCTTGCGGCCGGGCCGCTGCTCCCAGCCGTAGGCGGTGGAGAGCTGGGCAACCAGGTGCAGGCCCATCCCGCCGAGGGCGGGATCGCGGTCCACGGCCGGGACCGGCGGGCGGTCGGGGGCCTCGTCGCTCAGGTCGAGCAGCCAGCCGGCGGGGCCGGCCACCACCAGGGCGCGCACGTCGCCGCCGCCGTGCCGCAGCGCGTTGGAGGCCAGCTCCTCGAACACCAGGAGCAGCCCGTCGCGGGCGTCCTCGGTCGACGCCGCGGAGACCGAGGGGTGGGCGATCCGCGCGCGCAGGTCGGTGCGCACCCGGGAGACCACCTGCATGGCCTCCAGCTGCCAGTGCCAGACGTCGCCGGGGACGGAGGGGACGGGCGCGCTCGGCCACGCGTCGTGGGCCAGCTCGTCGGCCATCGCTTCCTCTCGCGTCTGCCTCGCAGGCGGCACCGGGACCCGGCTTGGTCGCACCATCCTGACCGATGCGGTCCCGGCGCGCGAAGGGGGGCGACCGGCGAGTTCCGCACCGGGCACACTGGGCGGGTGGACGACGCGCTGCGCGAGCTGAGCCGGGTGACCCTGGGCGGGCGGGAGCTCGCCGACGTCCTCGGGGAGATCACCCGCATCGCGGCCCGGGCGATCCCGGGTGCCGAGTCGGTCTCGACCACCCTCGTGCGGGGCGACACGGCCTTCACCGCCGCCCACCACGGCGCGATGTCGCTGGAGGCCGACGAGCTCCAGTACGCGGAGAACGGCGGCCCCTGCATCGACGCCGGCCGGGGCGGGGTCGTCCTGCGCATCGACGACGTGCACACCGAGGAGCGCTGGCCGACGTACATGGCCCGGGTCCGCGAGACCGCGGTGCGGAGCTCGCTGTCGGTGCCGCTGCCCTACCAGGGTGCGAGCATCGGGGCGCTGAACGTCTACTCCGCGCAGCCGGCGGCGTTCGCGTCGCCGGACTCGCTGGCCGCAGGGCTGGGCACGGCGGAGCTGATCGCGGTGGCGGTCGCCAACGCCGACGCGCACGCCCGGCTGGCCGACGACGCCCGCAACATGCGCATCGCCATGGAGTCGCGCGCGGTCATCGAGCAGGCCAAGGGGGTGCTCATGGCGCAGCGGCACGTCGACGCCGAGCAGGCGTTCGAGATCCTGCGGCAGGCCTCGCAGCGGTACAACCGCAAGCTCCGGGACATCGCCGCCGGCATCGTCGAGGGCACCCGGGCGGGCGGCTAGCGCCGATCCAGCGCCGCGAGCCGGGAGACGAGGAACTCCACGGCGGCGTCGCTGTCGACGCTCTCCGCCACCTCCACGGCCGTGCCGGTGGAGGAGACCGACCGGCGGTCGACCAGCGTCTGGCCCCGGCCGGCACCCAGCGTGGTGTCGACGACGACGTCGCGCCGCACCGTGCCCACGGTGCCGGGGACGATCGCCTCGGAGAGGGCCAGGGCGTCGTGCACCACGACGCCCGCGGTGCCGTAGGAGTCGCGGGCGTGGTCCACGTACTGCTGCAGGATCGCCGCGGCGGAGCGGCCGATCGGGCCCGCCGCGGCGAAGCGGGCGATGCCTTCCTCGGTCAGGACCGTGGGCAGGGTGACGTCCAGCCCGACCATCACCGTGGGCAGCCCGGAGATGAACACCGCCTGCGCCGCCTCGGGGTCGGACCAGATGTTGAACTCCGCCGCGGCGGTCACGTTGCCGCCCCGGCCGGCCGACCCCCCCATGACGACCAGCCGCCCGATGCGCGCGGCCGCCTCCGGGCGGACGGCCAGCAGCAGCGCGATGTTGGTGAGCGGGCCGATGGCGGCCACGGTCACCGGCACCGGGGACGCCAGCAGCAGCTCGGCCAGGGCGATCACGGCGGGGCGCGGGTCGGCCCCGGCCGGGGACGGCGGGAGCTCCACGCCCCCGAGCCCGGCGGCCCCGTGCACGTGCCCGGCCCGCTCCGGCTGGGGGTGGACGAGCGAGGCCCGCGCCCCGACGGCGACCGGCACGTCCGAGCGGCCGGCCAGGTGCAGCACCCGCAGCGCGTTCTCGGTGACCTGCTCCAGCTCGACGTTGCCGTGCACCGTCGTCACCAGCCGCAGGTCCACCTCCGGGCTGGCCAGCGCCAGGAGGACGGCGAGCGCGTCGTCGATGCCCGGATCGGTGTCGATCACCAGGGGGATGCGGTCGGTCACCGCAGCATCCTCCCAGCCGGCTCCGCGGGCGCCCGGGGCCGGTCGGGCCGGCGCCGTCCCACCACCACGGCGCCCGCGCCGATCCGGCGTGCGGCCGATCGGGCGGGAGCCCCCGACACGCCGGGCGCGTCGCGACGGTCCGGGGACGACCGGACCCGCGATCGGCCAATTCCACGCTCACGGGGCACCGCCGAGTCGACAAGGAAATGCGCTGGGAAAAGGGTCACCGGCCGTTCGGGAATGGCTCGGCAACGGTTCGGTCACGCGCATCCGGAGAGGTGTCCGAACAACGCCGTCCGGACGCGCCGGGTCCCTACCTTTCTCCTTGTCCGCGGCACCTTCCCCTGCTGCGGACACGACTTCGGGAGGCGACATGAGCAGCAGCCGGCGGGCCGTCCGGCCGGCTACCGCGGTTGTGCGCGCCGACCTGTCCGGTGGTGAGCCGGCCAGCACCCTGGCGGGCCTCATCGGCGTCCTCGACCGCGCCGACGACGCCCGACCGCGCCACCGCCCGCGTCCGGCTCCGCACCGCTCGGCCGCCCGGCCCGTTCCGCTGCGGTCGGTGCAGCCTGCGCCGCCGGCCCGCTCGGCGCGGATGCCGGCCCCGCGCGTGGTCGTGGTTCCCGAGCGCGTCCGCCGGCCGCTGGGCGGGCTGCGCGGCATCACCCGCCGGATGGCGCTGTGGGGCGCCGGCGAGCAGGGCGAGAACCTGGCCTGGCGGGTGCCCGCGCACGCCGCCCCGGTGCCGGGTCGCCGCCGCGCCACCGTGCGCGCCTTCACCCGCCGGATGGCCCTGTGGGGCGCCGGGGACGGTGCGCACCTCGCCTGGGGTGGACCCGCCCGCCCGGCGCCGCGCGACGTCGACGCGCCCGTGGTGCTGCGCGAGCTGCCCAGCACCCCCTCGATCCAGCCCGTGGCGTCTTCCCCCGCCGCGGCGCTCCTTCCCGCGGGACCGGCCTCGTCGCCGGGGTCGCGAACCGGTACGGCCGCACCTGACGCGACCGCCCGTCCCACCTCCCCGAGCTCTCCGGAACCCCCGGCACGGTCGCAGCCACGCGTCGGCTCGCGGCTCCCGCGGGACCGGTCGTCCTCGGGTCGGTACGGGGCGCGGTCCACGCCGCCGTCTCTCCCGGTCCGCACCTCCGGCCAGGGCCGCACCTCCGGGGTGCCGGCACCGAGATCCCCCGGAGGGTCCGGTGGCGCCGGGGCCCGGGGCGATCCGTCCGGCCACCCGGTCCGGGGTTCGCCCCTCCCCCCGCGACGAACCTGGCCCGCGAACGGCTCCGATCCCGGTCCGTTCCCCGTGCGGGCACCCTCGTCGCACCCCCGCCCGGCGCCGACCGCGCCGAGCTGAACGCGCCGCGCGACCACGGCATCCAGCCGCGGACCGCCGTCCTCCGCTCTCCTGTCGAGCACGCCGGAACCGGCCACCCCCTTCCCCGGGTGGCGCGGATCGTCGACTCGGTTCCCGAGCACGTCCCCCCCTCGGCCGACCTCGGCCGCACCTGGCCCACCTCCGACGGTGCCCCTCCGGGCGCCCGCAGACCGCTCCGCCCGACGTATCCGGCCTCGTCCCCCCCGCACGGCTCCTGCTCGCCAGGCAGCGCGCGGACCCTCCAGGGAGGCACGGATCGCCGGCGGTCCGGCCCGCGGACCCGGAACCGTCCCGCGAGGTGGACGACAGGTCTCCTGCCGGTGCCCGCTGGCGCGATGCTCCTCGCGACCAGCCGGGTCTCTGACCGGCCGGGGCCTGGCCCGGTGCGGCCCGGTGCGCCACCGGCCCGCCCGCCGGCAGGGGTGCGGACGTCCCGGGTCCGGGCCGGACGTCCAGGGACCGGCGCTCCGGGACAGCGCCGGGACGACGCCCCGGGAACCGTGGGCACGCGCCGGTGGACGGAGCCTCCCGTCCGCTCTTCCCGCCGGACGGCGGGCGCCCCGCCGGAGCGGGCCGGACCGCTCGACGGCCCGGCCCCCGGCCGGGCGCCCGCCCCGGCCCCCGGCCGGGCGCCCGCCCCGGCCCCCGGCCGGGCGCCCGCCCCGGCTCCCGGGCAGCGCCCGCCGTCCTGCCTCCGCTCCCCCCGCCCTCGACGCGCACCGCCGGTGCGGCGGTGTGAAACGATCTACCCCTCGCCGCGTACCGGAGCAACCGTGCCGTCGGCTACCGCGGACCGTCTGTGGAGGGAAGCCCCCGTGACCGCCGCCGAGCTCTCCGACGGGCCGGCCCCCCAGGGGGCCCACGCCGGAACGGGCGACCGCGCGGACCTGGTGCGCCGGCTGGCCGGGGAGGCGCTCGGTTCGCGCAGCCTGCAGCGGCTGACCGACCTGGCCACCCGGCTGCTCGACTGCGACTCCGCCCAGGTGTCCCTCGTCGGCGAGGTGCAGACCGCGGTGGCCGGCACCGGGTTGCCGCCGGGCGGCATCGGGGCCCGGCTGCCGCTGGCCGACTCGCTGTGCGCCGTCGCGGTCACCCTCGGCGAGCCGCTCGTCGTGCCGGACGCCACGCGGGACGAGCGGGTGTCCGACCGCGCCCCCGTCCGGTCGGGGGAGGTCGGCGCCTATCTCGGGATCCCGCTCGGGATCGCCGGCGGCGAGCCGATCGGCGCGCTGTGCGCGTACGGCGCCCAGGCACGCCCCTGGACCGACCGAGACGTCGCCCTGCTCCGGCAGCTCGCCGACTCCGTGGGCACGGAGCTGCAGCTCATGGCGCTCACGGCGGAGTACGAGGCCCACCGGCTGCGCTTCGAGCTGGCCATCGACGCCGCCGGCATCGGCAGCTTCGACTGGAACCTGGAGACCGGGCGGCTGCTCTGGGACGACCGGCTGCTCGCCCTGTTCGGCTACGAGCGGGCCGACTTCGACGAGACGATCGACTCGTTCGCGGCGCGGGTGCACCCCGACGACCGGGAGCGGACGATGGACGCGCTGCAGGCGGCCGTCGACGAGTGCGGGGAATACGACGCCGAGTTCCGCGTCGTGCTGCCGACCGGGGGGACCCGCTGGGTGCGGGGCAGCGGCCGGGCGGTCGCCGGCGACAACGGGACCGCCGTCCGGCTGCTCGGGGCCAGCTACGACACCACGCCCCAGCGGCAGGAGGACGTCCGCATCGCCCGCCTGCTGGAGGCGATGAAGGCCTCGTTCTTCTCCCTGGACCGGGAGTGGCGCTTCTCCTACGTCAACGCCGAGGCCGAGCGGGTGCTGGGTATCCCGCGCGAGGAGCTGATCGGCGGAGTGGTCTGGGAGCTGTTCCCCGCGGCCGTGGGCAGCGACTTCGAGCGGCACTACCGGGCGGCGGTGTCGACGGGCCGGGAGCAGGTGTTCGAGGCGTACTACCCGCTGCCGCTGGACGCGCTGTTCGAGGTGCGCGCCTGGCCTACGCCCGACGGCCTGTCGGTGTCCTTCCTCGACGTGACCGAACGGCGGGCGGCCGAGGAGCAGGCGCGGCGCAGCGCCGCCCGGCTCGCGCTGGTCGCGCACACCACGACGGCGATGGCAGCCTCGCTCGACAGCCGGGTGGACGAGGAGGCCGCGCTGCAGCGGGTCGCCGGGCTGCTCGTCCCGGAGCTGGGGGACTGGGTGATCCTCAGCTTCGTCGACGCCGACGGCCGGATGCGCGACGTCGCCAGCTCGCACCGGGACCCGGACCTCCGGGAGCTGGTGGCCCGGTACGCGGCCACCCGGCTGGCGGCCCTGCAGCCCGACGCCCCCGTCCTGCGGGCACTGGCGTCCGGCCAGGTGTTCGTCGTCCCCGACGTCGCCGCCGCCGTCGGCCGCACCCTGCCGCCGGGCCCGGTGAGCGAGGCGTTCTGGGCGCTGGCCCCCCGGTCGGCGGTGACGCTGCCGATGGCGGTCCGCGGCCGGACCCTCGGCGCGCTCAGCATCTACCGCTCGGCCGACCGGCCGGTGCCCGGGGACGAGGACGTCGCGACGGCCCGGGACGTCGCCGGGCGGGTAGCGCTGGCGCTGGACAACGCCCGCCTCTACGAGCAGCAGCGGCGGCTGGCCGAGGGGCTGCAGCGCAGCCTCCTCACCGCCCCGCCGCAGCCCGACCACTCCGAGATCGTCGTGCGCTACCACCCGGCGATGGCCGTCGCCGAGGTCGGCGGCGACTGGTACGACGCCTTCGTGCAGCCGTCGGGCGCCACGATGCTGGTGATCGGCGACGTCGTCGGCCACGACACCGAGGCAGCCGCGGCCATGGGGCAGCTGCGCGGCATGCTACGGGGGATCGGCTACCGGGCCGGCATGGGGCCCGCCGCCGTCCTGACCGACCTCGACGCCGCCGTCCAGGGGCTGGGCATGGGCACGCTGGCGACCGCGGCGATCGTGCGCATCGAGCAGACCGCCGGGGAGCGGGCCGCGGGCGTGACGCGGCTGCGCTGGTCGAACGCCGGGCACCCGCCGCCGCTGGTGCTCCGGCCGGACGGCCGGATCGAGGAACTGGCCGGCGAGCGGGCCGAGCTCATGCTCGGGGTGGATGCCGGGGCGCGGCGGACCGAGACGGTGGTGACCGTGCCACGCGGCACGACCGTGCTGCTCTACACCGACGGCCTGGTGGAGGGCCGCGACCTCTCGCTCGACGAGGGCACGGCCCGGCTGAGGGCGGCGCTGGGCGAGCTGGCCGGGCGGCCGCTGCCGGAGCTGTGCGACGCGGTGATCGAGCGGCTGCGGCCCGAGGGGCTGCAGGACGACGTCGCCCTGGTGGCCATCCGGCTGCACCCGCAGGACTGAGACGGGCTCAGTCCGCGAGCAGGGCCCAGACGTGCTTGGCGCCGTCGCCGACATACCACCCGTGCTTCGGCGCGAGCTCGGCGATGAGGTAGAGCCCCAGGCCCCCGAGGCTGGGGTCGCGGCCGACCGCCGGCGTCGGCGGGGTCTGCGCCGCCTCGTCGGAGACCTCGACGACGAACGCGCTGCCGGTGCTGCGCAGCGCCGCCCGGACGTTCCCGCCGCCGTGGCGCAGCGCGTTGGAGGCCATCTCGTCCAGGGCCAGCACCAGCTTGTCGAGGAGGTCCTCGACCGCGGACCCGTCCACGCGCTCCCGGACCTCGGCGCGGACGGCGGGGAGCTCCGCGACGGTCCGCAGCTGCCAGGAGAGCACGGTCTCGGCCGGAGGCGGGAACGCCGACGGCCAGATGGTGCCGGCCGCCTGCCCTGTCACCCGTGCTCCTCGGTCTCGGGCCGACGTGCTGCGTGTGCCGACCGAACAACCTCGTATCGGCTCCTGCGGGCCGGATCAAACCTGAAGTAGCCCAGATCACAACACCGGAGAGGGTCAGCCGATTCGGCGTGCTTCTCGCGAGCACCCTGGGTCAGACCGCTGACGACGCGCGGCGAAGGACCACAGCGTTCCCGTGCGGGCGTGGTGGAGCGCCATGTCCGGCGTCGCCGTGGACAGTCGGGCGAGCACGCCCGCATCAGGCTCCCGCACTCCCAGCGCCGAGGCGGTCCCCTGCTGCGCCCGTGGCTCTCGCGAGCGCAGCGAGGTGGTCGGCCACGACGGCGGGCTCCCGCATGGCCGCTCCCATGACGGCGACGCCGTGAGCGCCGGCAACCAGGCAGCCGGGGACGTGCTCCGGTCGCACGCCGCCCAGGGCGAGCACCGGCGGCGCCTCCGGGACCAGTGCCGCCAGCCCGTCGAGTCCGAGCGCCGGGCCGTAACCGGGCTTGGACGACGTGGGGAAGATCGGGGAGAGGGAGACCCAGTCACAGCCCTCGGCTGCCGCCCGGGCCAGTTCGGCCGCCGAGTGGCAGGAGCGCCCCACCAGCGGAGGGCGCACCGCTGGGAACGGGTCGTCGGCCGACAGGTGCACCGCCGTGCCTGCCGGCGCCCCGGCCGCGCCGCCCCACACCAGCAGGCCGCCCACCGGGTCGAGCACCGCACGGACCTTCCCGGCCAGGGCGCGCCGATCCCCGAGGGACAGGTCCTTGTCCCGCAGCAGCACCGCCCGCGCGCCGGCGGCCACGGCTGCGGCCACCACGTCCGGCAACGGCCGGGACGCCTGTGTCCGGTCGGTGATGACGAGCAGTCGGGGAACCGTCACAGCCCGGGCAGACCCTCGAACGACGTCGAGGCCTCGGCGTGCCAGCGGCGCGGGATGCGACCCGCGAGCTTCGCCGAGCGGCCGCCCTCGACCGCCTGGCGCATCGCCAGCGCCATGCGCTCGGGATCGCGGGCGCGGGTGACGGCCGAGGCCAGCAGCACCGCGTCACAGCCGAGCTCCATGGCCAGCGCGGCGTCGGAGGCGGTGCCGATGCCGGCGTCGAGGACCACCGGTACGGCGACCGCCTCGCGCAGGAGGGCGATGTTGTGCGGGTTGCGGATCCCCAGACCGCTGCCGATCGGGGAGCCCAGCGGCATGACCGCGGCACAGCCGGCGTCGGCGAGGCGGCGACCGAGCACCGGGTCGTCGGTGGTGTAGGCGAGCACGGTGAAACCCTCGGCGACCAGCTGCTCGGCGGCGTCGAGCAGCTCGACGGCATCGGGGAGCAGCGTGCGGTCGTCGCCGATCACCTCGAGCTTCACCCAAGGGGTGCCGAACGCCTCGCGGGCCAGCCGGGCGGTGCGCACGGCTTCCCTGGCGGTCCGGCAGCCGGCGGTGTTGGGCAGCAGCTGGACCCCGGCACGCTCCAGGACCTGCATCATCGAGCCGGACGCCGAAGCCTCCACCCGGCGCAGCGCCACGGTGACCAGCTGGGTGCCCGACGCGCGCACCGCGGCCTCGAGCGCCTCCAGGCTGGGTACCCCGCCGGTGCCGAGAAGCAGCCGCGAGCGGAAGGTCTGCCCGCCCAGCAGGAACGGGTCGGCCGTCTCCTCCCGCGCCAGCGCGGACGCCAAGCCCTCGGTGTGCACGTCGTCGGTCGTCATCTCAGCCTCCTGCGGTCGGGGCCAGCACCTCGACGGCGTCGCCGGGTGCCAGCGGGGTCTGCGCCCAGCTGCTGCGCGGGACGACGTCGCCGTTGCGGGCCACGGCGACGCGGTCGTGCCCGCCGGCACGGGCCGCCACCAGGTCGGCCACGGTCGCGCCGTCGCCCAGCTCGACGATCTCGCCGTTGACGGTCACCTGCATCTCAGCGTCCCTCCGACGTGCCGACGGCGAACCGGTCGGCGGTGAACGGCGCGGCCACCTGCGGCAGCGCGCCGGTGGACAGCAGCTCGCCGGTCGCCTCCGCCGTGACCGGGGTGAGCAGCACACCGTTGCGGTGGTGGCCGGTGGCGAGCACCAGGCCGGGCAGCGACGACGGACCCAGCAGCGGGGCGTTGTCCGGGGTGCCCGGGCGCCAGCGGGCCAGGGTCTCGGCCAGCTCCAGCTCCTCCACCTCGGGCACGACCTCGATCGCGTCGTGCAGCAGGTCGTGCACGCCGCCGGCGGTGACGCGGGCGTCGAAGCCACGGTCCTCCACGGTTGCCCCCACGATCAACCCGCCGTCGCCGTACGGGACGAGGTAGACGTGCCGGCCGCGGACCAGCGCCCGGACGGTGCCCTGCAGCAGGCCGTCGGCCCCGGCCAGCCGCAGGATCTGCCCCTTCACCGGCCGCACGGGCAGCGGCGGGACGCCGGCGAGGGCGCCGCTGTGCGCGCCGAGGGCCAGCACGGTGGTCCGGGCCGGGACGAGCCCGCCCGACACCAGCCGCACGCCGACGGCCCGGTCGTCCTCGACGACGACCTCCGCCACCCGCTCGCGCACCAGCTCCACGCCCGTCGCCCCGGCGGCGACCAGCAGCGCGGCGTGCACGGCGCGACCGTCCACGGAGTGGTCGCCCTCGACCAGCAGCCCACCGCGGACGCGCGGGGTGAGCGCGGGTTCCCGGCGGCGGGTCTCCCGAGGGGGGAGCCGCTCGGCGGCCAGGCCCAGCTCCCGCTGGAAGCTCAGCAGCGAGTCCAGCTCGCGGACGTCGTCCTCGTCGAAGCCGAGCACCAGGGTGCCGGCGGTGCGCAGCCCCACCGCGACGCCGGAGGCCGCCTCCAGCTCCGCGGCGAACGCCGGCCAGCTCGCCAGCGAGGCCAGGCCGAGCCGCAGCAGGCCCTCCTCGCGGTAGCCGGCCTCGGCCACCGGCGCCAGCATCCCGGCCGCGGCGGCCGACGCGCCCGCCCCCGGGGCGTCGTCGACGACGGTCACCGACAGGCCCCGGCGGGCGGCCCGCCAGGCCACCGCCAGCCCGATCAGCCCTCCGCCGGCGACGACGACGTCGGTCATCGGCGGCGTCGGGCGGCCAGCGCGACGGGCACGGTCAGGGCGACGGCCACCGCCAGACCGACCAGGGACGCCGACCACCCGTTGCCCGGATCGATGCCGAGGTCGGCCTGCCGCGCGCCCCACCACGCCGTCCAGCCCGAGCCCGGCCCGGGGAAGTAGGTGGGCAGCGTCAGCTGGTAGGCGACGAACCCGGTGACCCACGGCAGCAGGTACAGCGGCCGGGCCGGCGCGGTGTCGGAGGTGTCCCAGCCCCCGCGCGGGGTCAGCCAGTACGCCACCAGCAGCACGCCGGCCAGGGGCACGAACACCGCGCCGATGAGGAAGAGGAACGGCTCGTAGGCGACCACGTCGAGGCTGAAGGCCAGCAGCGTCGCGACGCCGCCGACGGCCACCGCCAGCACCCGCCGGTCGAGCCGGCCGACGACGTTCTGCGCGGACACCGCGGTCGAGTAGACGTTGGCGAAGGCTTCGTCGAGCTCCACGGTGACCAGCACCAGCACCGCCAGCGCGCCGAGCGGCACGGCCAGCAGCGCGTCGATCACGTCGAGCCCGCCGCTGCCGTAGGCGGCCAGCGCCAGCACGCCGAGGGTGAACATGGCGACCGTGGCGAGCCCGTAACCCACGCCCGCGCCCACGCCGGCGGCCCGGGTGCTGCGCGCGTGGCGGGTGTAGTCGGCGGCCAGCGGCAGCCACGAGACCGGTAGCGCGATGACGATGTCGGCCGCCGTCCAGAACGACGTCGCCCCGCCGCCCTCGAGCGGGGGCAGCGGCTCGGCCAGCACCTGCACGAACAGGTAGACCACGGCGGCCAGCGCGGCCCAGACCGCGTAGCGGGCCAGGACGCGGACGACGCCGAGCGGCCGCAGCGCCATCGCGGTCGCGAGCACCCCCGCGGCGAGGACGAACGGCCAGCGGGGTGCATCGAGCACCCGCGACGCGGCCTCGGCGATGATGACGATCTCGAACGTCGCCCAGCCGATGCACTGGACGAGGTTGAACGCGGTCGGCAGCCAGGACGTGCGCCGGCCGAGCAGGCCGCGCAGCAGCACCATCCCCGGTACGCGTTCCCGCGCACCCGCTGCCGCGACCAGCCCCAGCAGGACCGATCCGATGACCGCACCCACGGCGATGGCGGAGAGGGTCACCCACAGCGGCCGGCCCGGCAGCACGACGAAGACGGCCGCGACCGGCAGCAGCAGGCTGACGCCGAGGTTCGCCCAGAGGCCGAACGTGTCCCGGAGGCCGAGCGTGGGTGGTGGCGCCTCGCCGAGGGTGAGGGGTGCTTCTGTGGTCCGGACGTCGTCCGACGTGCTCATGGTCGCTCCCTACGCCGGCATTACCCGGACAGGTTCCAGCGGTCGGCGACGTGTCCAGTCGCCCTCTCAGCCCGGTGACCCGAGCTCCCGCACATGGCGCTGCCACCATACGCACGCCGTAGGGTTCCCGGCCGTGCCGGTCATCGACCTGCTCGCCCGCCACGCCGGTGCGTGGGGCCGAGCCACCCGACATCCCTTCCTCTCGGCCGTCCGCGACGGCACCGTGCCCGAGGCCGCGTTCGACACCTGGCTGGTGCAGGACGCGCACTTCGTCGCCGACCTGCTGCGCTTCCAGGCGCGGCTGCTGGCACGCGCCCCACGCGCCGCGCAGCCGGTGCTGGCCGCGGGGTGCGTCGCGCTGGTCGAGGAGCTGGCCTGGTTCGACGGGCAGGCCGCCGCGCGGGGGCTGGACCTGGGCCGGCCGCGGCTCCCGGCCACCGAGGCCTACGCGCGGCTGCTGGCGCGTCTCGACGACGCCGACGTCCCGACCGCGCTGACCGCCCTGTGGACGATCGAGCGGACCTATCTCGACGCCTGGTCGTGGGCCCTGCCCGGCGCACCGGCCTACCGCGCGTTCGTCGAGCACTGGACCGTTCCCGGGTTCGCCGCGTACGTCGCCGGGCTCGAGGCGGCCGCCGACGAGGCGGGGCCGGCCGGGGACGGGGTCTTCCTCGAGGTCGTCGACGCCGAGACGGCGTTCTGGCAGACGGCGCTGCCCGCATGACGCTTTCAGCCGCGCTGTGGTCCGGCAGCGCCGACCTCGCGCGGGCCGCCCTGGCGCACCCGCTCGTGACGGGGATCGCCGACGGGTCGCTGCCCCGCGAGCGCTTCGCCGGATACGTCGCCCAGGACGCGTTCTTCCTGGAGGCGTTCGCCCGCGCCTACGCCCTCGGGGTGGCGCACAGCCGCGACCGGGGCACGCTGGAGACGTTCACCGACCTGCTGGGCGGCGTGCGGGACGAGCTGCGCCTGCACGACGGCTACGCCGCCCGGTGGGGCATCGACCTGGCTGACGTGGAGCCCGCGCCGGCGACGCTGGCCTACACCGAGTTCCTGCTGGCCACGGCCGCGCTCGGCGACGTCGGGGAGACCTGCGCGGCCATGGTCCCGTGCATGCGGCTCTACGCCCACCTCGGCCAGGCGCTGGCGCCGCGGGCGGGCGGGCCCTACCGGGAGTGGGTGGACACCTACGCCGACCCGGGGTTCGAGCAGCTGGCCACGACGCTGGAGGCGCTGCTCGACCGGACGGCTACGGACACCCCGGCGGTGCGGCGGGCGTACCGCCGGGCGATGCAGCTGGAGGTGGACTTCTTCGGCGCCGCCGCCCGGGGGTGGGGTACCGTCGCCGCCGAGTGACACGGGGTGTCCGCCGTCGTGCGGACTGAGAGCACACCCGTCGAACCTGACCAGGTCATGCTGGCGAAGGGATGTCACGGCGTGGATGCCGCTGCGTTGACCACTGCCCGATCGGCGCTGACCGATGCCGTGCCGCTGGTGCACTGCCTGACCAACACCGTGGTGCAGACGCTCACCGCCAACGCGCTGCTCGCCGTGGGAGCCGCTCCGGCGATGGTGGACGAGCCGCTGGAGGCCGAGGGCTTCGCGGCCGTGGCCTCGGCGGTGCTGGTCAACCTCGGCACGGTGCACGAGCGCACCGCTGCCGCCATGCGGCTCGCGGCGCGGGCGGCCGCCGCGGCGGGGACGCCCTGGGTGCTCGACCCGGTTGCGGTGGGCGGGCTGGCCTTCCGCACCGACCTGGCCGCCGAGCTGCTCGACTCCCGGCCCGCCGTCGTCCGCGGCAACGCCTCGGAGGTGCTGGCGCTGGCCGGCGCCGGGGCGGGCGGGCGCGGGGTGGACTCGACGGCGACCGCCGACGACGCGCTGGAGGCCGCCACGGTGCTGGCGGCGCGCACCGGCGGGGTGGTGGCGGTCAGCGGGCCGGTCGATCTGGTGACGGACGGGTCCCGCACCGTGCGGATCGGGGGCGGGTCGGCCCTGCTCACCCGCACCACCGGGGCCGGGTGCGCCCTCGGCGCGCTGGTCGCCGCCTACGTCGCGGTCGCCGGCGACGCGCTGACCGGAGCAGTCGCCGCCCACGCGCACGTCGCCCTAGCCGCCGAGGCCGCGGCCGCCGTCGCCGCCGGGCCCGGCACCTTCGCCCCGCTCTGGCTCGACACCCTCGATGCGGTGACCGACCTCGGCCCGGCGCAGGTGACGGGGTGAGGCCGGCCTTCGACCCCACGCTCTACCTGGTCACCGACACGGCACTGGCCGGGGCCCGGGGCGTCCCCGACGTCGTCCGGGCCGCGGTGGCCGGCGGCGTCACGGCCGTGCAGGTCCGGGACAAGACGGCGTCGCGGCGGGAGCTGTACGACCTGACGGTGGCCGTGCGCGAGGCGCTGGCCGGCACGTCCGGGGTGGCGCTGTTCGTGAACGACGCGGTCGACGTCGCGCTCCTGGCCGGGGCGGACGGGGTGCACGTCGGCCAGGACGACCTGCCGCCCGCGGAGGTGCGGGCGCTGATCGGGCCGGACCGGCTGCTCGGTCTCTCGACCGGCGACGAGGCGGAGCTGGCCGTCGCGCTGGCGCTCCCGCCGGGCACGGTCGACGTCGTCGGCGTCGGCCCGGTGTGGTCGACGCCGACCAAGCCCGACGCCGGCGCCGGCCTCGGACCGGCGGGGGTCGCCGCCCTCGCCGCCACCGCCCGGCGCGGTGGCCTGCGCACGGTGGCGATCGGGGGCATCGACGCCGTCCGGGCTCCGCAGGTGACCGGTGTGGACGGGATCTGCGTGGTGTCCGCCATCTGCGCCGCCCCTGATCCGCAGGCGGCGGCCCGGTCGCTGCGGTCGGCCCTCGCCGGGCGGGAGCCGGCATGACGCCCGTCGCGCTCACCGTCGCCGGCAGCGATCCCAGCGGCGGGGCCGGCATCCAGGCGGACCTGAAGACCTTCAGCGCGCTGGGCGTCTACGGCACCGCCGTCCTCACCGCGCTGACCGCGCAGAACACCCGGGGCGTCACCGGAGTGCACCCCGTGCCGGCGGCGTTCGTGGCCCAGCAGATCGGCACGCTCCTCGACGACGTGACGGTGCACGCCACGAAGACCGGCATGCTCGGCACGGCCGACGTCGTCCAGGCCGTGGCCGCCGCACTGACCGGCCGGGCCGCCGGGCCGGTGGTGGTCGACCCGGTGATGGTCGCCACCAGCGGTGACCGGCTCGTGGACGAGGACGCGATCGCCGCCGTGCGCGACGTCCTGCTGCCGGTGGCCGACCTGATCACACCCAACGTGCCGGAGGCGGCGGCACTGCTCGACGTACCGCCGGCTGCAACGGCCGCCGAGCTGCCCGCCCAGGCACGGGCGCTGCTGGAGTTCGGCCCGCGGGCGGTCCTGCTCAAGGGCGGGCACCTCGGCGGGGCCGAGAGCGTCGACGTCCTGGCCACCGCGGACGACGTCCTGACGTTCGTGCGGCCACGGCTGCACACCCGGGCCACGCACGGCACCGGCTGCACGCTGTCGTCGGCGATCGCCGCCCTGCTGGCCCGCCGTCGCGCCGGGTCGGTGGACGTCTCCGTCGAGGTGGCCGACTGGGCGCCGGTCGTCGAGGGTGCCCGCGACTACCTGCAGGTCGCGCTGGCAGGGGGTGAGGCGCTGGGCGTCGGTTCGGGGCACGGGCCGGTGCACCACTTCGCCGGCATCTGGGACGCCTAGCGGGTCAGCCGGTCACCAGGCCGAGGAGCAGGTGGGCGTTGAGCCCGATGATGAGCGCCGCGATCACGGCGCCGGCGATCGTGGTGATCCGGCGGTTCACCCAGCCGGCCATCAGGTCGCGGCGGCTGGTCAGCCACAGCAGCGGGACCAGCGCGAACGGGATGCCGAAGGAGAGCACCACCTGGGACCACACCAGGGCGGTCGTCGGGTCGCCGCCGAGCACGAGCACCGCCAGCGCCGGGGCGAGGGTGATCAGCCGGCGGGTGAGCACCGGGATGTGCTTGCGCAGGAACCCGGCCATGACCACCTGACCGGCGTGCGTGCCGACCGAGGAGGAGGCGAACCCGGAGGCCAGCAGCGCGAGGGCGAAGGCGAGCGCCGCCCCGGTGCCGAGCTGGTCGCCCAGCCCGGCGTGCACGCCCTCGAGGGTGTCGGCGCCGCTGCCGCTGGTGAACAGCTGCGCGGCGATGATCAGCATCGCGGCGTTGACCAGCCCGGCCAGGCCCATCGCCAGCAGCACGTCCAGCCGCTGGGCCCGCAGCAGCCGCCGTCGTCCCTGGTGGGTGCGGCCGGCGGTGACCGCGTCGCCGTAGCGGCCGGGGGTCAGCGCGGAGTGCACGTAGATGACGTGCGGCATGACCGTGGCGCCGAGGATGCCGGTGGCCAGCACGATGCTGTCCGCACCCTCGAACGAGGGCACCATCCCGCCGGCCACGCCGCCCAGGTCGACGCCGGCGCCGATCAGCGTGTAGCCGAAGCCGAGGCCGACGACCAGCAGCAGCCCGGTGATGACCCGCTCGAAGGGCCGGTGCCCGCGGGACTGGGCCGCCAGCAGGACGAAGGCGACGACGGCCGTGATCAGCCCGCCGATCGGCAGCGGCACCCCGAACAGCAGGTTCAGCGCCACCGCGCCGCCGACGATCTCGGCGAGGTCGGTGGCGATGGCCACCGCCTCCGCCTGCAGCCACAGGCCCCAGGTGACCGGCCGGGGGAGGCGCTCGCGGCAGAGCGTGGCCAGGTCGCGGCCGGTGGCCAGCCCGAGCTTCGCCGTCAGCGACTGGATGAGCATCGCCATGAGGTTCGCCGCGACGATGACCCACAGCAGCGTGTACCCGAACGCCGCACCGCCGGAGAAGTTGGTGGCGAAGTTGCCCGGGTCGACGTAGGCGACGGCGGCGACGAAGGCCGGGCCCAGCATCGACCACAGCCGGCGCCGGCCCGGAGCGGGCGGTGCGGGGCGCGCGGGCGCCCCCAGCGTCGTGGGGAGGACGGCGGCCTCGGTCTTCGACAGGTACACGGCGGCCTCGCAGGCGGTTCGGGACTGGGCGGTCGCTCCTGTCCTGCCCGGCCGGGGTGTCACGCCGGGGCCGACCGGTGGCCCCCGGGGGCCAAGGTCAGGCTGGCCTTGCCCGCGCCCCCGCTGCGCGCACGAGGGCGTCGATGCGGCGGGCGTGCGCGCCGCGCCAGTACACCTGCCCGCAGGCGGTGCACCGGGCGAACTCGTCGACGCTGCGCCGCGTGCCCGGCTCGAGCAGCTCGGCGACCTCGGCCTTCGGCACCGGCCGGACGACGCCGCCGCAGGCGGGGCACCGGGTCAGCGGCGCCAGCGCCGGCGCGAAGCGGTCCAGGACGTCGGCGAGCTGCGCCTCGGTGCCCGCGCCGCGGACGAGGGCCCCGTGCCGCACGGCCGCGCGCATCAGCAGCCCGCGGTCCTGGGTGAGCAGCACCCGGTCCTCCGCGGCGGCGCGGGCCACGAGGTCGGCGTCCTCGGCCCGGTTCGACCAGGACGCGTCCAGGCCGAGCAGCCGCAGCCGGCGGGCCAGCGCGCCGAGGCCGACGTCGAGCAGGTAGCCGCCCGGCGGCGCGGCCTGCGGGCGGGCGCGCTCCTCGATCACCAGGGTGCTGCCCGGCCGGGCCCGGGCGGCGGAGGCGGCCGGCTCCCCGTCCAGCCGCAGGGAGCCGACCTCGGTCGGCGGCACGCCCGCTGCGCGCACCAGGTGGCCGAGCGTCGCGTCGGGATCGAACCGCAGCCGCCGGACGCCGACGGCGCGGTCCCGCGCCGGGAGCAGGAACCGCAGCGCGGGTGGCACCGCGACGGCGACGTCCACGGCCATGCCGGGGCCCCTACCCGGCCGGTCCGCCGGGCGACACGTGCGGCCGGCCCAGGAGTGGACCGCGCCGTCCCTGGGCACGGATCAGCCGTTCCCCGTCCGACCGTGGAGGTCCCGTGCCCGACACCGCAGTCCGCCCCCTCGCCCTCGTCACCGGTGCCTCCAGCGGCATCGGGTTCGAGCTGGCCAAGCAGTTCGCCGAGCACGGCTACGACCTGATCGTCGCGGCCGAGGACACCGGGCTGGAGGCGGCGGCCCTGCAGCTGCGCCAGCGGGGCGCCGCCGTCTCCCCGGTGCGCGCCGACCTCGCCCGCCGCGAGGAGGTGGAGAAGCTGGTGGCCGCCGTGCGTGGCGCCGGCCGCCCGCTCGACGCGGCCGCCCTCAACGCCGGTGTGGGCGTCGGCGGCCGCTTCGTCGAGACCGACCTCGAGGCGGAGCTGCGCCTGGTCGCGCTGAACTGCGTCTCGACGATGCACCTGGCCAAGCGGATCGCCCAGGACATGGTGGTCCGCAACGAGGGCCGGATCCTGTTCACCTCGTCGGTCGCGTCCCAGGCGCCGCAGCCCTTCCAGGCGGTCTACGGGGCGTCGAAGGCGTTCGTCCAGTCGCTGGCGCTGGCGCTGCGCGAGGAGCTCGCCGACACCGACGTGACGGTCACGACCATGCTTCCCGGTCCGACCGACACCGAGTTCTTCGACCGCGCCGACCTCACCGACACCAAGCTCGGCGCGTCGGACAAGAAGGACGACCCGGCGCAGGTGGCCGAGCAGGGCTTCGCGGCGCTGATGAAGGGCGAGGCCACGGTGTTCGCCGGCTCCCTGGCCAGCAAGGCCATGGGGCGCATGTCGGCGGTGACCCCCGACACGGCCGCCGCGAAGACGATGAAGCCGATGGCCGCCCCGGGCTCCGCCGAGGGGTGAGCCGTCCGGCACGATCGGGGACGTGACGCCGCCGCAGCCGCCCGGGCCGCTGGAGCCCGTCGAGCTGCCCGTCGGCCCGCTCCTGCTGCGGCCCTGGCGGGAGGACGACGTCGAGGCGGTGTGGGCGGCCTTCCAGGACCCCGGCATCCGGCTCTGGAACGGCGGCGGCGTGGCCTCCCGCACCGACGCTCTGGTGCTGCTCGGCCGCCGGATGGACTGGACGTCGGGCGACCACGCGTCGTGGGCGCTGGTGGAGCCGGTGACCGGGGAGCTGCTGGCGTCGGTGTCGCTGCACTCCATCGACCGGCTCCAGGGCGGTGCCGAGGTCGGCTACTGGACGGTGCCCGCCGCCCGGGGCCGGGGTCTCGCCGCCGCGGCGGTCGACGCCGTCTGCCGGTGGGCCTTCCGGGCGCTGCCGATCGACCGCATCGAGCTGTGCCACGCGGTGGAGAACACCGCCTCCGGGCGGGTCGCGGAGAAGGCCGGCTTCGGCTACGAGGGCCGGCTGCGGCGGTCCTTCCGCTACGGCGACGGCGTGAAGCACGACGAGCTGCTGTGGGCCCGGCTGGCCGGTGACCCCGCCCCGGAGGTCGCCGTCCGCGGCTGAGCTCCGGAGCGGGCGGCGTCCTCAGAGCGGAACGGCCAGGCCCTCCGGCGCCGGCCGGGCCAGCGCCTCGGCGACGTCGGGCCGCATCGGCGCCAGCCCTGCCCCGGCCAGGACGACGTCGCGGGTGAAGCCGTGCCAGCGGTGCGCGGAGCGCACCATGCTGTGCCCGCCCGCGACGGTGAACCGGGCCACCCGCGCCCCCGCCTGCTGGGCCCGCACGGCGAAGTCGGCCGAGAGCTGCGCGGGCACCCAGCGGTCGCCCCGGCCGTGCAGGATCGCGACCGTGCGGCCCCGCAGGTGCGCCACCGGCTCGCCGGGCGGCGTCCAGGGCGCCAGCGCGCACACCGCGGTGACGCCGTCGTGCCCGCCGGCGCGCAGCGCCGCCCGGCCGCCCATCGAGTGCCCGACGAGGACGACCGGCAGGTCGCCGTGCTCGGCGCGGATCCGGTCGAGGGCCCACCGGACGTCGGCGTAGGCGTCGGCCGCCGCACCGTTCCAGCCGGCCACCCGGTAGCGCAGCAGGCTGGTGGTGAGCCCCCGGCCGGCGGCGGCCGAGGAGACGAAGTGCTCGATCGCCCGCATCCGCACCAGCGACAGGGCGCGCTCCTTGGGCGGCTCCACGCTGGCCACCGTCCCGCCGTGGCAGAACAGCGCGACCGCGCGGGGTCCGGTGGTCGCCGGCCGGGTCTCGAGGACCGGCCCGGTCACGCCCGGCGGGATCGGCGGGACCGGCGGCCGCCGCCCAGGCTCGCCCGGGCGCGGTCGCCGAGGTCCCCGGCCTTGAGGAGCGCGTTGCTGACCGTGGAGGGGCCGCGGCGCTGCTCGAGCGCCCGCCCGAGCCGGCGCAGCACGCCGGTGGCCAGGGGGACGACGACGGTCAGGATCAGCCACATGCGCAGTCGGCGGGTGAAGAAGAGCCACATGAGGTGCACTCTGCCCCGTCGTCGTCCCCGGGAACCGCGGGGTCAGTCGGCCAGCTTGACGACCATCTTCCCGGTGTTCCCGCCCCGCAGGAGGTCGAGGAAGGTCTCCACCGCGTTGTCCAGCCCCTCGCGGACGGTCTCGCGGACCACCAGCTTCCCCGAGGTGAGCAGCCCGCCGACCTGCTCGGTGAACTCGTCGCGCAGGTCGGCGTGGTCACCGACGATGAACCCGCGCAGGCTGAGCTTCTTCGTCACGAGCATGAACATGTTGCGCGGCCCGGGCTGCGGCTCGACGGCGTTGTAGCCCGAGATGGCCCCGCACAGCGCGGCCCGGCCGAACTCGTTGAACGCGCCGATGGCGGCCTCGAGGTGCTCGCCGCCGACGTTGTCGAAGAAGACGTCGATGCCGCCGGGCGCCGCCGCCGCGAGCTGCTTCGCGACGGGCCCGTCGTGGTAGTCGAAGGCCGCCGTGAACCCCAGGTCCTCGGTCAGCCAGCGCACCTTCTCCGGCGTGCCCGCGCTGCCGACGACCGCCGAGGCCCCGAACAGCTTCGCGAACTGGCCGACCAGGCTGCCCACCGCGCCGGCGGCGCCGGAGACGAAGACGGCGTCGCCCTCCCGGAAGGCGGCCAGCCGGAACAACCCCGCCCAGGCGGTGAGGCCCGGCATCCCGAGGACGCCGAGGTGGTAGCTGGGCGGGATGCCCGGCAGCTCGGGCAGCACCCGGACGTGCGCGGCGTCGAGCACGGCGACGTCCCGCCAGGCCGCGTCGGCGAGGACCAGGGCGCCCTCGGGCACGTCGGGCGAGCGGGAGGCGACCACCCGGCCGACCGCGCCGCCCTTCATCGTCTCGCCGATCTCCCAGCTGGCGGCGTAGGACTTCCCGGCGTTCATCCGCCCGCGCATGTACGGGTCGACGCTCATCACGAGCATCCGGACGACGATCTGGCCCTCGGCCGGATCGGGCCGCTCCAACTCGACCAGGCGGAAGTCGTCGGGGGTCGGCTCGCCGTGCGGCCGGGCCGCCAGCTGCCATTCACGCGTCGTCACGGGCACGTCCGCCACTCTGCCCCGTGCAGGTCAGGGCTGCAGCGGGCGGTCCGGTCGTGCGCCGCCGGGTTGCGGCCGACGCCTACGCTCGGGGCATGTTGTTCTCCCGGTTCAAGACGCAGCCTGTCTCGGCCGAGGACGCGCTGCCCGGCCGTCCCGACCCCCTGCCGCACGTGCCCGAGGTGCACGCGATCAACGGCAACCGCATCCAGCCGCCGTTCCCGGACGGCATGCAGACCGCCGTCTTCGGCGCCGGCTGCTTCTGGGGCGTGGAGAAGGTGTTCTGGGAGCTCCCCGGGGTCTACTCGACCGCGGCGGGCTACGCCGGCGGGTACACGCCGAACCCGACCTACGACGAGGTCTGCTCGGCGCGTACCGGGCACACCGAGGTCGTCCTCGTCGTCTTCGACCCCGCCGTCACCTCCTACGAGCAGCTGCTCAAGGCGTTCTGGGAGGACCACGACCCGACGCAGGGCATGCGGCAGGGCAACGACATCGGCACCCAGTACCGCTCGGCGATCTACTACGCCTCGCCGGAGCAGGAGGCCGCCGCGGTGGCCACCCGCGACGCCTACCAGGAGCGGCTCAAGGCCGCCGGCTACGGCGAGATCACCACCGAGATCGCGCCGCTGGGGGAGTTCTTCTACGCGGAGGACTACCACCAGCAGTACCTCTACAAGGTGCCCAACGGCTACTGCCCGGTGCACTCGACCGGCGTCTCCTGCCCCGTCGGGCTGCCCGGCGTCTGACCCGCCCCACCTGCGCCCAGGGAGCTGTGCCTACGGTTCAGGCCCCGAGACCGTAGGCACGGCTTCCTGTGCCTGGAACGGAGAGGCCGGTTCATGGACATCCTGCGGACGCCCGACGAGCGGTTCACCGACCTGCCCGACTTCCCGTACGAGCCCCGCTACGTCGAGGTCGACGACGGCGAGGGCGGGCGGCTGCGGGTCGCCTACCTCGACGAGGGGCCGGCCGACGGCGAGACGGTGCTGCTCCTGCACGGCGAGCCGTCGTGGTCGTTCCTCTACCGGCGGATGATCCCGGTGCTGACGGCGGCGGGCCTGCGCGTCGTCGCCCCGGACCTGGTCGGCTTCGGCCGCTCGGACAAGCCGGCCGACCGGGCCGCCTACACCTACGCCCGGCACGTGGCGTGGATGCGCCAGGCGCTGCTCGACGAGCTCGACCTGCGCGACGTGACGTTCGTCGGCCAGGACTGGGGCGGGCTGATCGGCCTGCGGCTGGTCGCGGAGCACCCCGACCGCTTCGCCCGCGTCGTGGTCGCCAACACCGGCCTGCCGACCGGCGACCAGAAGATGAGCGACGCCTTCCTGGCCTGGCAGCAGTTCTCCCAGGAGAGCCCGGAGTTCCACATCGGCCGGATCGTCGCCAACGGCACCGTCGGCGGGCTCTCCCCCGAGGTGGTCGCCGCCTACGACGCACCCTTCCCGGACGACCGGTACACCGCCGGCGCCCGGCAGTTCCCCGCGCTGGTGCCGACCTCGCCCGAGGACCCGGCGGCGGCGGCCAACCGGGCCGCCTGGGAGGTGCTGTCGCGCTGGGACAAGCCGTTCCTGACGGCGTTCTCCGACGGCGACCCGATCACCGGCGGCGGCGACCGCGTGTTCCAGAAGCTCGTGCCCGGCGCCCGCGGGATGGCGCACACGACGCTGCCCGGGGGCGGGCACTTCCTCCAGGAGGACGTCGGCCCGGAGCTCGCCCGGGTGGTCGTCGACCTCGTCGCCGCCACCCCCCGACCCTGAACGCGGACGTGCCCGACTCCGCGGCGGAGGTGCTCGGGGCGCTGCGGCGCGCACCGGACGTCGAGGCGCCCGACCTGGTCGCCGTCGACGCGACCGACCGGCTGCTGCTCGACCTCGCGGCCGAGCTCGTCGCCGGCTGCGGCGGCGGGGAGGTCGCCGTCGTCGACGACTCCTACGGGGCGCTGGCCCTGGGGCTGGCCGCCCGGCACGGGCTCACCGGCATGCGGGTGAGCCAGGACCTGCTGGTGGGGGAGCGGGCGCTGGCCGCGAACGCCGAGCGGGTCGGCCTGGCCGGTAGCTACCGCTCGGTGCCACTGGGCCCGGAGCTCGCCGCCGGCGCCCGGGTGGTGCTGGTCAAGGCGCCCAAGGCGCTCGACGCGCTGCGCGAGATCGCCGAGGTGGTCGCCGCCTCCGCGGCCCCCGACGTCACCGTGCTGGTGGGCGGCCGGGTGAAGCACATGACGCTGGCGATGAACGACGTCCTCGGGGCGTCGTTCGGGGAGGTGTCGGCGACCCTGGCCCGGCAGAAGTCGCGGGTGCTGGTCGCCCGCGGGCCGCGACCGGGGCCGTCGTCGTTCCCCCGGCAGCAGGTGCACGGCGACCTGGGGCTGACCGTCTGCGCCCACGGCGCCGCGTTCGCCGGGACGAAGATCGACGTCGGCACCCGGGCGTTGCTGCGGTCGCTGCCGGAGCCGGCCGCCGACGTCCGGACGGCCCTGGACCTCGGCTGCGGAACCGGCGTGCTGGCCACCGTGCTGGCGCGCAGCCGGCCGGAGCTGCGGGTGCTGGCGGTGGACCAGTCCGCGGCGGCGGTCGCCTCCGCCGCGGCGACCGCCGCCGCCAACGGGGTCGCCGACCGCGTCGTGGCCCTCCGGGACGACGCCGCCGCCACGGTGCCCGACCGCAGCGTCGACCTCGTCGTCTGCAACCCGCCCTTCCACGTCGGCGCCGCGGTCGTGACGACGGCGGCCGACCGGCTGTTCGCGGCGGCGGCGCGGGTCCTGCGGCCCGGGGGTGAGCTCTGGACGGTCTACAACTCCGCGCTGCGCTACCGGCCGGTGCTCAACCGCGTGGTCGGGCCGACGCGGGTGGCCGGGCGCGACCCGAAGTTCACGGTCACGGTGTCCCGCCGCCGCTGACGTGCTCCACGTGGAACATCCCGCCCGCGACGTCGGCACCGGTAGCCGCCCCAAGGGGTGAACCAACCCGGTCTCGCCGTGCCCCGGCGGCGGAGCGTGACGGATGATGTCGCAGAATGCTCAACCAGTCGGCCGGGTCGGTCCCGGTCCCGGATGGCGCAGGGGGCTGGATGTCTCAGGTGGCGGAAGGGGATGCGGCCGTCGTCGGCCCGGTGCCCCCGCACGTCACCGCCGGTGGGCATCCGCTGCGCACCCACCTGGCCGCCCTCGTCGGCTCCGACGACGACCTCCTCGCCTGCACCCTGCCGTACCTGGACGAGGGCCTGCGCGGCGACGAGATGGTCGTCCTGTCCTGCCCGCCGGACACCGCGGCGCTGGTCTCGTCGGCGCTGGGCGAGCGGGCCGGGTCCGTCCGGTCCGACACGCGGTTGTGCCTGCTCGACACCGCCGTCCCCGACGCCGTCGCCGCCACCTGGGAGCTGATGCGGCGCGCGCGGGAGACCGGCTCGGGCCGGCTGCGCATCGCCGGCCAGATCGGGTTCGGCCCCGAGCCGCGGAACTGGCGGGAAGGGCTCCGCTACGAGGCCGCGGTGAACCTGCTCCTCGCCGCCCGGCCGGTGTCGGCGCTGTGCCTGTTCGACCGGCGGGTGCTGTCGCCCGAGGTCCTGGCCGGGGCGGCCGCCACGCACCCCGAGCTGATGGCCGGCAGCCACCCTCGCGCCAGCACCGAGTTCCAGGAGCCGGCCGACTTCGTGCGCCGGTTGCCCCTGCCGCGGGAACCGATGGAGGCGGCCGCGGCGGACGTCGCCATCGCGGACGCCCCCTCGCTGGCCTGGCTGCGCCGGGAGCTGCGAGGGGTGATCGAGGCGCGGGTACCGGATCCGGACCAGGCGGCCGATCTGCACTTCGCCCTCAGCGAGATCGCCTCCAACGCCTTCCGGCACGGATCCCGGCCGGTCTCGGCCCGCGTGTGGGCCGCCGCCGACCGGCTGGTGTGCACGGTGACCGACCAGGGCAGCGGCTTCGACGTGCCCTTCGCCGGTTTCCGCCCGGCCCACGGCGTGGACCTCGCCAACGGCGGCATGGGGCTGTGGCTGGCCCGCAAGCTGTGGGACCACGTCGACGTGCTCCCGGGGACGGCGGGGTGCACCGTCCGCCTCAGCACCCGGCTGCGCTGACGCGCGGCGCCGGGGTCCCGTGAGCCAGGCCACTACGGTGAGCGACGTGGATGACGCCGTCGACCTGATCCTGCGGCAGTGGGCTCGGGAGCGGCCGGACCTGGACTGCTCCCCGATGGGCATCGTCGGGCGGATCACCCAGCTCCAGCGGGAGGTGCACCTGGCGCAGCGGGCCACCTTCGCCCGGCACGGCCTGGACGCGCCGTCCTTCGACGTGCTGGCGGCGCTGCGCCGGGCGGGAGAGCCCTACCAGCTCACCCCCACCGCGCTCATGCGCACGGCGCTGGTCACCTCGGGGGCCATCACCCAGCGGCTGGACCGGCTCGAGGAGAAGGGCCTGATCACCCGCGAGCGCAGCGAGGCCGACGGCCGGGCCGTCGTCGTCACGCTGACCGAGGCCGGCCGGGCGGCGCTGGACGCCGCGCTGCCCGACCACCTGGACACCGAGCGGCGGCTGCTCGACGCGCTCCCGGCGGAGGACCAGGAGCAGCTGGCGACGCTGCTGCGCCGCGTCCTGGTCGGCCTGGGCCGGGTGCCGCAGGAGCCCTAGGGACTCCGGCTCAGGACAGCGCGGTCTCGGGGGCGCCGAGCAGGGCCCGGGAATCCTTGCCGGCCCGCTTGGCGGCGTACATGGCGGTGTCGGCCCGGTGCAGCAGCTCCTCGGCGGTGCAGCCGGCGTCGGCCAGCGCGCCGCCGACGCTCGCGGTCACCGTCAGCGAACGGCCGTCGAGCTCCACCGGGTCCCGCAGCGCGGCGAGCAGGCGGTCCGCGACGTCGCGCAGCCGCGCCCCGTCGGCGTCGGTGAGCAGGAGGGCGAACTCGTCCCCGCCGAGGCGCGCCACCACGTCGTCGCCGCGGACGGCGGCGGAGAGCCGGGCGGCCACCGCCAGCAGCAGCTCGTCGCCCGCGGCGTGCCCCAGGGTGTCGTTGACGCCCTTGAAGTCGTCCACGTCGACGAAGAGCACCGCCGGCGGGGCGGCCGGGTCGACGGCGGCGGTGGCCTCGGCCAGCCGCTCGTTGAAGGCCGCCCGGTTGAGCAGGCCGGTGAGCGGGTCGGTCCGGGCCTGGCGGCGGAGCTCCTCCTCGAACAGCTTGCGGTCGGTGACCTCGCGGAGGTTGACCACCCAGCCCTCGAACCCGGCGTCCTCCACCTTGCCGCTGATCCGCACCTCCACCCAGCGGCTGCCCCCGGAGCTGTGCTGGACCCGGATGTCGGCGTCCACGAAGCCGGCGACGGCGGCGCCGGCGGCACCGGCCGCGGCCACCGCGGCCCGCAGCCGGACCTGGTCGCGCGGATGGGCCAGCTCGATCGCCGAGCGGCCGACGTACGCGCTGCCGGGGCGGCCGAACAGGGTCTCCGCCGCGGGGCTCATGTAGGTGATCGTGCCGGTGGGGTCGATGGTCGCGATGACGTCGGTGGCGTTGGCCAGGAGCAGCCGCATCCGCGCCTCGCTGGCGGCGAGGGCGGCCCGGGTCCGCTCGCGCTCCCGGTTCAGGGCGGCCAGCCGCCACAGGGCCAGCCCGGTGAGCAGCGCGCTGCCCGCGCCGAGCAGGTAGCCGATGCCGCCGTGCCCGGAGCTCCAGAGCAGCAGCAGCGCGGGGCTCACCAGCAGGGTGACGCACAGCCCCAGGAGCCGGCCCGACGCCGGGTCCTGCGCGGACTCCGGGTGCCGGCCGAGCGCCGCGACGGACGGGTGCCGCCCGGCGAGGACGAGGGCGGCGACCGCGAGCAGGGGCAGCGGGTCGAGCAGCGGGGCCTCCCGCAGCGCGCCGAACAGCATCCGGCCGGTGTAGCCGGCGACGGTGAGGAGGGCGGCGGCCAGCAGGGCCGTCGAGCTGACCGAGCGGCGCCCGCGGGAGACGGCCAGCGGCACGCAGACGAACAGCAGCAGCACCGTGAGCAGCGGGGTGCCCACGCCCGTCTCGACGTGGTCGGCGGTGACCACGTGGTCCCGACCCTGGACGGCCAGCAGGGCGAGGCCGGCGGCCAGCAGGAGCGTGGCGGTGTCGGCCCACGCGCCCCGGTCCCGGGTCCGCCGACCGTCGCGCACCACACCGAGCGCCCCCACCACCATGGCCGCGTAGGCCGCGATGTCGAGCGCGGACTCCAGGCTCGCGAGCGGACCGGGGAGGACGCCGGCCAGCGCGGGGGCCTCCACGGCGGAGCTGAGGGCGAACAGGACGAGTGCGGCGGTGAGCGCCCGCCAGGCGACGACCTGGGGCGCGGCGTGGCGGCGGAGCGCGGTGAGCGTGCCGGCGGTGCCGAGCAGGAAGAGCGGGATCTCGGCGGTGGGCCGCCAGGGGCCGATCGGCACGAGGGGCACGACGGCGGCGACCACGAGCACGGCCAGCCCGGCGTGCAGCCAGGCCGCACGCGCGGTGGCCGGAACCGGGGACGCGGAGGTGGTCACCCGGTCCCATCGGCGGTCGGCCGCCACGGGTCGAGCCCCGGTCACCCGCCGGAGGGATGCGGCGCGCCGGCTCAGACCTGGGGCAGGTCCTCGGGCCGGAGGTCGGGGCGGACCCGGACGAAGCGCAGGGGGTGGCGGAACACCCCGGCCTGCAGCGCGGCGTCGGCGCTCACCTCGACGACGGCCGCCGGCTCGACGCGGGTGAGCGGGACCGACAGCCGGCCGCCGCCGAACCGGCCGGTGCCGATGCGCTCGGGCCACGGATGGTCCGCGCCCGCCGGGCGCAGGACGGCCGCCAACTCGGCCGACTGCCGGGGGGAGAGCGGACCGGTCCGGCCGACGACCACCAGCTCGCCGTCGCGGTAGCGGCCGGCCACCAGCTGGCTCGGCCGTTCCAGGGAGCCGATCACCCCGCCGGCGAGCACCTCGGTGGTCTCCCAGCTCTTCACCTTGAGCCACTCCCGGCGGCCGGGGGCGTAGCGGGTGGCCGCCCCCTTCACCACCAGGCCCTCGACGCCGGCCGGCCGGAAGTCGTCGAACCACTGGCGCGCCTGCGCGGGATCGGCGGTGACGGGGGAGAGCTGGAGCGGCGGCGCCCACCGGCCGGCCAGCTGCTCGAGCGCGGCGCGGCGGCGGGTGAGGGTGCGACCGCGGAGGTCCTCGCCGCCGACGGCCAGCAGGTCGAAGGCGACGTAGGAGGCGGGCGTGGCCGCCACCTGGGCCGCGATGCGGCCGGCGGTCGCCACCATGCGGCGCTGGAGCAGCCCGAAGTCGAGCCGGTCGCCGTTCCAGATGACGACCTCACCGTCGACCACCGAGCCCGCGGGGATCTGCGCCAGGGCGGCCGCGGCGACGTCGGGGAACCGGTCGGTGAGGTCCCGGCCCTGCTTGGACCACAGCCGGGTGGCGCTCCGGTCGCGCACGATCACCAGCCGGTAGCCGTCCCACTTGGGCTCGTAGCGGCAGCCACCGGACAGGGCACCCGGGGCCGGGATCTCCCGGACGGGCTTGGCCAGCTCCACGGCGACCGGCCCGGCCAGCTCGGGCGGCAGCCCGGGCAGACCCGGGACGGACAGGGGCACCCGCCCAGCCTGCTGGGCCGCCGCGCCGCGCGCACCCCGGCGGGCGCGGGCGCCACCCGTTCGGAGGGCGGTGCACCATGGGGAGGGCGAGGAACGGGGGTGCGATGACCGACCGCAAGCCGACCGGGATGTCGTTCGAGACGTGGGTGGACAACCAGATCGCCCGCGGGATGGCGCGCGGGGACTTCGAGAACCTGTCCGGCGCCGGCCGGCCGCTGCCGCGCGAGGCCCTCTCCCAGGACGCCTACGACTGGGCCGTGGCGAAGGCGCGGCGCGAGGGCGTCGAGACCGCCGCCATGCTGCCGCCCGGGCTGGCGCTGCGCCGCGAGCGCGACCAGCTGCCCGAGCGCGCCGCACGGCTGCGGTCCGAGGCCGAGGTCCGGGCGCTCGCCGAGGACTACAACGCCCGCGTCGAGGCCTTCTGGCGCCGTCCGCAGGAGAGCCGCTGGGCGCCGGTGCCCGGACTGGCCGACGTCGAAGCGCTGGTCGCCGGCTGGTGGCTGGCCCGGCCACCGGAGCCGCCGCCGTCGCCCCCGGTGGTGGAGGTCGCGCGGCGTCCCTGGTGGCGCCGCCGCCGGGCCTGAGCCGGCTCAGTCGTCTGCCGCGGCGGCCTCCCGCGCGTGCGCGGCGAGCTCCCGGGTGGCCATGCCGCCGGTCCGGCACGGCGACCGGCGACCCGGCGTGCGCCGGCAGCGAACGCGCGCCTGCCCGCCGGCCTTCCGGGTACGGGGACGGGCACCCCATCCCGAGGAGGTCCCGATGACCGAGGTGCCCGGCACCGACCGCGACCAGGCCCGCGAGAACGTGGAGGAGCAGACCCCGCTCGTCCCCGAGGACATGGCGGACGTCGACGACGAGGCGCGCCCGACGGGGGACGAGGGCGTCACGGGCGACGACGCCAAGCCGTCGTCGGGGAGCACCGACCCCGTTCCCTGATCTGCGGACAGTCCGTCTCTGCCCAGCTGTGCCGGGCAGAGACGGACTGTCCGCGGAGCCCCTACAGGACGTCGAACTCGTTGAAGGCCGCGCCGCCGGAGAGGGTCGCGTAGCCGGGGCCCCGGTCGAAGAACGGCTCCTCGCCGGTCCGCGCGCCGCGCAGCTCCGCCCGCAGCGCCTCGGTGGCGGCCTCGTCGGCGGTCCCGTCGGCCAGCACGACGACGCCGTAGTCCGCGCGGGCGCCGTCCACCGACACCTTGCGCCAGGCGATGTCCCGCAGGACCTCCTCGACCGGCCGGTCCAGCGGGTCGCCCCAGCCGCCGCCGCCCGTCGTCCGGATGCGGACCACCGTGCCCGCCTTCAACGGCTCGGCGTCGGCCAGCGCGTCGACCTCGTGCTCGTCGGGGCCGCCCGGGTCGACGGTGATCTGGAACGGACGCCCGGCCTTGCCGCCCTTGACGCCCCAGCAGGCGAGGATCGAGCGGTCGGCGATCGACATGAAGTGCGCGTCGCGGAGCACCCGGATGTGCTTCTCGTAGCCGCAGCCACCGCGGTAGCGGCCGGGGCCACCGGAGTCCATCGCCAGGCCGAGCCGCTCCACGCGCAGCGGGAAGCGCCCCTCGGTGAACTCGGTGGGCAGGTTCCGGGAGTCGGGCACGACGTGGATCGTGTCCTCGCCGTCGGCGTAGTACCGCCCGCCGGAGCCGCCGCCGAGCACCTCGCGCATGAGGTACGGCTGGCCGTCGAAGTCGGTGCCGTAGACGCCGGTGTAGCGGATCGTCTCCTGGTCGGCCGGCATCCGGCCGCCGGTGGCCTTGGCGAGCACGCCCGCGAGGACGCCGAGCAGGCGCAGGATGACGAAGGTCCGGGCGTTGGTGGGCGCCGGGAAGATCGGCGTGAGCAGCGTGCCCTTCTCCGGGAACCGCATCTCGATCAGCGGCACGACGCCCTCGTTGACGTCGAGCTGGGCCATCCGCTCCGGGCTCTCGGCCAGGTTGCGCAGGATCGGCGCCAGCCACTTCTTCAGGAAGTTGCCGTCGGCGTAGTCGCCGCAGTGGTTGATCGGGCCCTTGGCCTGCGGGCCGGTGCCGGTGAAGTCGATGACCAGCGGGGTCTCCCGGGTGGAGTCCATGATCAGCGTGATCCGCTGCCGGTGCAGCTGCGGCTCCTCGACGCCGTCGTGCTCGGCGTAGTCCTCCCAGACGTAGGTGCCGTCGGGGATCTGCGACAGGATCTCGCGCCGGTAGATCTCGGTGGAGCTGTCCAGGATCGCGTCGAAGCAGGCCTCGACCGCCGCGACGCCGTACCGGTCGAACAGCTCGCCCAGCCGCCGGGCGCCGGCCAGGCAGGCCGAGCACTCGGCGTCGAGGTCGGCGGCCAGCGAGTCGGGCATCCGCGAGTTGCGGGTCATGATCTTCAGCGCGCTCTCGTTGGGCACGCCGCGGTCCCACAGCTTGATCGGGGGGACCATCAGGCCCTCCTCGTACACGCTGGTCGCCGCGCTCGGCATCGAGCCGGGCACGGCGCCGCCGATGTCGTCGTGGTGCCCGAACGCCTGCACGAAGGCGACGACGCGCTCCGCGCCGTCCACCTGCGCGAAGACCGGGACGGTCACACAGAGGTCGGGCAGGTGGCCGATCCCGCCCTCGGAGAGGTAGACGTCGTTGTGGAAGTAGACGTCGCCGGGGTGCATCGTCTCGAGCGGGTAGTCGCGCACCACCGGGTGCACCAGTGCCGAGTACGAGCGGCCGGTGAGCTTGCGCAGCTCCCGGTCGTGGATGCCGGCCCGGAAGTCGTGCGCGTCGCGGATCATCGGCGAGCGCGACGTGCGGCCGATGGAGGTCTCGACCTCCTTCTCGATCGCCGCCAGGGTGCCGGCGACGATCTCGACCAGGACCGGGTCGGCGGCGACGGTGCCGTCGGTGAGGCTCATCGGCCGGTCTCCTTCGTGAGCAGCAGGTTGCCGTAGGCGTCGACGGTCGCGGCGAAGCCGGGGTGGACCGGGACGGTCGAGCCGAACTCCTCGACGATCGCCGGGCCGGGGACGACGTCACCGGGCGCGAGCCCGGGTCGGTCGTAGGTGGGGGTGTCGACCCAGTCGTCGAAGAAGACCGGGCGGGAGCCGGTGCGGGCCCGCTCGGGCCCGCCCTCCCCGGCGGGGAGCTCCACCAGGTCGGGACGGCGGATCGGCCCGATCCCGCTGACCCGGAGGTTCACCCACTCCACGGCCTGGCGCGGGTCGTCGGCGAAGTCGTAGCCGTAGAGCTGGTGGTGCGCGGCGTGGAAGGCCTGGGCGACCTCCTCGGCCGCGGCGCGGTCGAGCTCGCCGTCGGCGACGGGCACCCGCACCTCGAACGCCTGGCCGACGTAGCGCAGGTCCGCCGTCCGCTGCATGCGCTGCTCGTCGCGGCCGAAGCCCTCGCCGTCCAGCGCCGTCTGGGCCTGCGCCTCCAGGTCGGCGTAGACCGAGCGCACCCGGTCCAGGTCGAGATCGAGGTGCTTGCTGACGACGGTCTGCACGTAGTCGTTGCGGACGTCGACGGTCAGTAGCCCGAAGGCGCTGACGTTGCCCGGGTTCGGCGGCACCAGGGTGCGCGGCAGGTTCAGGATGTCCATCAGCCGGCAGGCCAGAAGCGAGCCGGAGCCGCCGAAGGTGGTGAGCGTGAAGTCCCGGACGTCGAGGCCCTTGGCCACCGTCACCTGGCGCAGCGCGTTGGCCTGGTTCCAGGCGGAGATCTCCAGGATGCCGGTGGCGGTGCGCTCCAGCGAGAGGTCCAGCTTGCCGCCGAGCTGCTCCAGGCCCGCGCGGGCGCTGTCCACCGACAGCGGGATCTCCCCGCCCAGCAGGTGCGGGGGGATCCGGCCGAGGACGACGTGCGCGTCGGTGACCGTCGGCTGGTCGCCGCCGTTCGGGTAGCAGATCGGGCCGGGGTCGGCACCGGCCGACTTCGGGCCCACCTTCAGCGTGCCCTCGGGCGACAGCCAGGCGATCGAGCCGCCGCCCGCGCCGACGGTGACGACGTCGATCATCGGGATCTTGGACGGGTAGTCGCCGACCGAGCCCTCGGTGGTGAGGGCGGGCTCCCCGTCGATGACGACGGTGACGTCGGTGGAGGTGCCGCCGCCGTCGCAGGTGAGCACCCGGTCGAACCCGGCGGTGCCGGCGATCAGCGCGGCGCCCAGGGCGCCGGCGGCCGGGCCGGAGAGCATCGTGGTGATCGGCTGGTGCACCACCTCGGCGGCCGACAGCACGCCGCCGTTGCTCTTCATCACGTAGAACGGCACGCCCGGCGCGATCTCGTCCAGCCGGGTGCGGATGTTGGTGACGTAGGCGCCGACCTTCGGCTTGACCGCGGCGTCGACCAGCGTGGTCACCGACCGCTCGTACTCGCGGTACTCGCGCAGCACCTGCGAGCTGATGCTCACCACGGCGCCGGGGTGCTCCTCGCGGATCACCTCGAGCATTCGCTGCTCGTGGGCGTCGTTCGCGTAGGCGTGCAGGAAGCAGACGCCGATGGTCGTGATGCCGGCGTCGCGGAAGAACCGGGCGGCCGCGCGGGCGTCGTCCTCGTCGAAGGAGCGCACCTCGGCGCCGGTGTGGTCCAGCCGCCCGTGCACGCTGCGCACCAGGTCTGCCGGGACGATCCGCGGCGGCTTCACCCAGAAGTAGCTGTTGCCGTAGCCGTCGGGCACCGACTGGCGGGCGATCTCCAGCACCGACTCGTAGCCCTCGGTGGTGATGAACCCGATCCGGTCCAGCTTGCCCTCGAGCAGCTGGTTGGTGGCGACCGTCGTGCCGTGGCTGACCGCGGTGACCGACTCCCCGGTCAGGCCCATCAGGTCGAGCACCTTGCGGACGCCGGTGAGGAAGCCCTCCGCCGGATCGGCGGGCGTGGACGGGGTCTTGGTGGTGGTCGTCGCGCCGGTCTCCTCGTCCACCGCGACGACGTCGGTGAACGTCCCCCCGGTGTCGATGCCGATGCGGACGCGGCGGGCACTCATGGCAGAAACCTTAGCGCTGAGATACCTGCGCGGGAAGTGCCGGGGACCAGTTCGCGTGCCGCCGGTCGCGGTTCCCGGGGCAGCTCCCTACCGTGGGGGGATGGACACCGCTGATTTGCTCGCGCTGCGGTCCGACGACCGTGCGGCCCTCCTCCTCGTCGGACTGCGCGGGGACTGGTAGCCCTACTGCTGCGCCCAGGCGGTCCGCCTGGCCCGGTCCCTGCCCCGGCTCGCCGCAGCCGGCACCGAGGTCGTCCTCGCGTCGGTCGAGCCCCCGGAGGTGCAGCTGGCGTTCGACCGCACCTGGCACGTCCCGTTCCGCTGGGCGAGCGATCCGGACGGTGCTCGCCTGGCGAAGCCGCTGGGCGCCTGGGACGAGGACGCCGCCATCTTCCGGCCGGTGGTCGTCGCCGTCGCCCCGGACGGAACCGAGGTTTTCGCCGAGCTCTCCCGCGACTTCACCGACCGCACCGACGACGAACCCTTCCTGACCGCGCTCGAGGGGCTGGGTCTCCCGGCGCTGGAGCAGCCCGCACCGTGGGCACCGGAGGGCGTCGAGCCCCGGCCGTCGAAGCGGGCCTTCACGCCCGCCTCCTTCATCCCCTACTTCCGCGCCATCAAGTTCAACACCCTGGCGCTGGCCGACCGGATGCGTGACGAGCAGGACCGGGACGAGGTGCTGACGGAGCACCGGATGGCCGTCTCGTTCCTCGACGCCTTCGACGACTGGCGCGCCGAGCACCCACCCGGGCGGCAGTAGTCAGGACGACGTCCGCCGGGGGCCGGGCTCCTCCGCCGCCGCGCAGAGGCGCTCGGCACCGGGGACGTCGGAGAACAGCCACGGGTCCAGCGGCTCGGTCCGGCGCACCACGCTCACCGCCCCGGTGCGCTCGAGGACGACGCAGCGCACCTCGGTGAGGTTGCGGATGCCGGCCAGCCGCAGCTTCTGCCGCAGCTCGTCCTCCGCGACGTGGGCGGCCCGCATGTTCTCCCGCAACGGGGTGTCCCCGGCCATGAGCAGGACCGGAGGGCGGTTCATCAGCCGGTCGACCCACCGGCTCTGCCGCAGCCGGGCGAGCGCGGTCTGCGTCGCGAACAGCGTGGCCATGGCGATCGCGCCGGTGAGCAGCGTGGGATCGAGCAGCAGCACGGTGCGGCCGACGACCGCGCCCAGCGCGATCGCGCACCCCAGGTCGAAGCTGGACATGGTGGCGAGGCTGCGCTGCCCCACGAGCCGGACGCAGAGCACCAGCAGCAGGTACATCGCCACGGTGGTCAGGACCACCAGCCCGGCCGTGTCCCAGTCGATCCCCAGCTGGTCACTCATCGGGCCTCCCCGGACGGCGGCGGACGGGTCCGCCCCATTCTCGGGGTGCTGCCGCGGCGCGGCCGTGCAGACGCCGGGCGCACCGGCCCGGGAGGGGCCCCGTCAGGTGCACGGCTCAGTCGGCGAGCGTGCGCAGGATCCGGGCGAGCGCCGCCCGGTCCTCGGGACCCAGGCGGGCGAAGAGCTCCGCGGAGTCGGCGGCCCGGGCGCGCCCGACCTCGCCGCGCACGCGCCGGCCCTCGGGGGTGGGCCGCAGCAGCACCGCCCGGCGGTCGCCGGGGTCCGGGCTGCGCTCGACCAGACCGCGGTCCTGCAGCCCGTCGGCGACCTCGGTCGCCGAGCGCGGTGCGATGTGCAGGGACTCGGCGAGGTCGGAGAGCCGGACGCCGTCGCGCTCACAGACCACCCGGAGCGCCCGGGCCTGGTGCGGCGAGAGGTCCCAGGGGGCGAGGGCGTCCCGCCAGCGACGGCGCTGCGTGCGGGCCACCCGCATCAGCAGGTCGCCCAGCTCGCCGGTCCCGTCGTCCGCCACGGGCGCAGCGTAGCGACGAACGGGGGTAACCGGATCATGAGGCAACCTCAGCAACTCGCCTGGCTCACCGCGTCCGGGTGATGTCCTCGACCCGGACGTAGAAGTCGCCGGCCTCCCGCTGCGCCGCGGCGTCGTGCAGCCGCAGCTCGGAGAGGAGCCGGTCGTCGACCTGCTCGAGGGTCCCGGTGAAGCTCACCGTGTCCCCCGCCTCGACCTCGAACGGGGACCCGGTGGCGTCCGCGGCGGCGACGGTCTGCAGCCGGACGAGGATCGTCCGCCCGGCCTCGGGCCCGACGTAGAACGCCTCGTCCGCCACGACCTCCCGGACCTCGACGGCGTCGCCCTCGACCGGCTCGCCGACGTGCCCGCTCAGGTCGACGTCCGGCGCGAGCGCGTCGAGGTCCCCGACGAGAACGGCGCCCGGAGGCGCGGCGGGCGGGGCGGTGGACGTGCCGGGCACCGCTCCGCCGTCGCGATTGCCGCCGCCGGCCAGCGCCGCGACGAGCCACCAGCCGAGCGCTCCGGTGATCAGGGCGGCCAGCAGCAGCCAGGGCCACAGCAGCCGGCTCTTCTCGCCTGCGGCGGTGGCGCCCGAGGGGCGGGGCTGGGTCATGGGGCGGGGTCCTCGATCGGCGACGGGTGCGTCGCCTCTTCCTTCCCGGTCCGCGCTGCACGGTTGCCCCGATCGGGTGAACGTCACCCGATCGACATGCGGTTAACGACCCCGTGGAACAGCGGCGGAAGAACTGCGGGCACCGCATGGTGAGGTAACCTCAGCAACTGACGACCGGAGAGGTGGCGGACATCAGCGAGATGGCGATGGGCGGCGGCCGCGGCGGTGGCCCGGGCGGGGGTGGCGGCGGCAACGCCGGGCGCAGACCCGACCCGGCCGACCGCGCCCAGCTCGAGCGCTCCCCCGTCCGCTGGAGCCGCGTGGCCGCGCTGTTCCGCCCCTACCGGTGGCAGCTGGCCGTGGTGGTCGCGCTGATCGTGACCTCCTCGGCCGTCGCGCTGGCCACCCCGTTCCTCATCCGGCTGGTCATCGACGAGGCGATCCCCGAGCAGGACGTCCCGCTGCTGCTCTGGGCCGTCGGCGGGATGCTCGCGGTCACGGTGGTGACGGCGGTCTTCGGCGTCGTCCAGACCTGGCTGTCCACCACCGTGGGCCAGCGGGTCATGCACCGCCTGCGGACGGCGGTCTTCACCCACCTGCAGCGCCAGTCGCTGGGCTTCTTCACCCGCACCAAGGGCGGCGAGGTCCAGTCCCGGCTGATGAACGACATCGGCGGGATGCAGTCGGTGGTCACCTCGACCGCGACGTCGTTCGCCTCCAACGCCACCACGGTCATCGGCACCGTGGTCGCCATGGCGGTGCTCAGCTGGCGGCTGTCCCTGCTGTCGCTGGTCGTGCTGCCACCGGCGGTCTGGCTCACCCGCCGGGTCGCCCGCATGCGCCGCGCCATCACCGCCCAGCGCCAGCGGCACCTGGCCGATCTCCACTCGCAGGTCGAGGAGGGGCTGAGCGTCAGCGGCGTCCTGCTGGGCAAGACCCTGGGCGCGGGGCCGGCGCAGTCGCAGCGGTTCGCCGGGACGTCGGAGTTCCTGGTCGACCTGGAGGTGCGCTCGCAGCTGGCCGGGCGCTGGCGGATGGCGACGATGAGCATCGTCTTCGCCGGCATCCCGGCGCTGATCTACCTGGCCGCGGGCCTGCCGGCGACGTCGGGCGGCATGACCATCGGCACCCTCGTCGCCTTCACCACGCTGCAGGGCGCGCTGTTCCGCCCGCTGATGCAGCTGCTGGACATCGGCGTCTCGCTGACCGCCTCGATGGCGCTGTTCAGCCGGGTGTTCGAGTACCTCGACCTGCCCGTCGACATCGCCGACCCCGCCGACCCGGTCCCGCTCGGCGCCGGCTCCGCGCGGGGTGAGGTGCGCTTCGAGCACGTCGGCTTCCGCTACCCCGACGGCGTCCGGCCCGCGCTGACCGACGTCGACGTCACCGTGCCGGCCGGCTCGACGCTGGCGCTGGTCGGCGAGACCGGCTCGGGTAAGAGCACGCTGGCCTCGCTGGTGGCCCGGCTCAACGACCCCACCACCGGGCGGGTGCTGATCGACGGGATCGACGTCCGGCGGGTGACGCTGGCCGACCTCGCCCGCGTCGTCGGCGTCGTCTCCCAGGAGACCTATCTGCTGCACGGCACCGTCCGGGAGAACCTCCTGCACGCCCGGCCCGGCGCCACCGACGCCGAGCTGGTCGACGCCGCCCGCCGCGCCCAGGTGCACCAGGTCATCGCCGCGCTGCCCGACGGCTACGACACCGTGGTCGGTGCCCGCGGGCACCGGTTCTCCGGCGGGGAGAAGCAGCGGCTGGCCATCGCCCGCACGCTGCTGCGCGACCCGCGGGTGCTGGTGCTCGACGAGGCGACCAGCGCCCTGGACAACGAGACCGAGCGGGCCGTGCAGGCGGCGCTGGACGAGGCCGGCCGGGGCCGGACGACGATCACCATCGCGCACCGGCTCTCCACCGTGCGGAACGCCGACCGGATCCTGGTCCTCGACGCCGGGCAGGTGGCCGAGCAGGGCACCCACGAAGAGCTCCTGGCCCTCGGTGGCCGGTACGCCCGGCTGGCCGGCATGGCGCAGCGGGACGCCGTCCTGGCCGGCTGACCGCTCGCGACCGCCCGTCCAGCCGCCCGTCCGCCCGTCCGCGAGGTCGGTGCGGGTGCGCGGGGAAGTGACGAGGGCCGCTCCCCGGAATCCGGTCGCACCCGGCCCGGTTGCGCCCGGCATGGACCTGTTCTCCCCCGTGCGGCTCGGTGAGCTCGAGCTCGCCAACCGCGTCGTCATGGCCCCGCTGACCCGGATGCGCTCCGGCCGCGCCGGCATCCCCCGCGACATCGTCGTCGAGCACTACGCGCAGCGCGCCGGAGTCGGCCTCATCATCACCGAGGGCACCTTCCCGAACGACGAGTCCCGCGCCTTCGCCGGCCAGCCGGGCATCGTCACCGACGAGCAGGTCGAGGGCTGGCGGCAGGTCGCCGACGCCGTGCACGCCCGCGGCGGCCGCCTCGTCATGCAGGTCATGCACGGCGGCCGGGTCTCCCACCCCGAGCTCACCGGCACCCGGGTGGTCGCGCCGAGCGCGCTGGCGATCCGGGGCGAGGTGCACGTCGGCGGCGGCGTGAAGAAGGCCTTCCCGGTGCCGCACGCGCTCACCACCGAGGAGGCGCGCGCGACGATCGCCGACTTCGTCGCCGCCTCCGAGCGCGCCGTCGCGGCCGGCCTGGACGGCGTCGAGCTGCACGCGGCGAACGGCTACCTGCTGCACGAGTTCCTGTCGCCGGCGTCCAACCAGCGCGACGACGTCTACGGCGGCAGCCCGGAGAACCGCGCCCGCTTCGTCGTCGAGGTGGCCACCGCCGTGGCCGCGGCGATCGGCGCCGGCCGCGTCGGCATCCGGATCTCGCCGGAGCACAACATCCAGGACGCCCTGGAGACCGACCGCGCGGACGTCCTCGCCACCTACGGCGCGCTCATGGACGGGCTGCGCCCGCTGGGCCTGGCCTACCTCAGCGTGTTGCACGTGGAACCTGCCGGGGACCTGGTGCAGGAGCTGCGCCGCCGGTTCGGCGGGCCGCTGATCGCCAACAGCGGCTTCGGCACCGTGACCACCCGCGCGGAGGCGCTGGCGCTGATCGACGAGTCGCACGCCGAGGCCGTTGCCGTCGGGCGCCCCGTCCTGGCCAACCCCGACCTGGTCGAGCGGTGGCAGGGCGAGCACCCCGAGAACGAGCCCGACCCGCTCACCTTCTACGCGCCCGGACCGGAGGGGTACATCGACTACCCCGTGCTGGCCGCCGCGCGCTGATCCACCGGGTGCGCTCGTCGGAGCCCCTCCCGGGCTCCGACGAGCGCGCCGCCCGCGGCCGCGCTCAGTCCAGGTCGGCCTGCCACAGGTCGGGGCCGAACACCTCGTACTGGATGTCCTTCGCCGGGACGCCCCGGTCGATGAGCGCGCTGCGCAGCGCCTGCATGAACGGCAGCGGGCCGCACAGGTAGTAGACGGCGCCCCACGGCAGCTCGACGTCCTCGAGGCTCATCTGCCCCGCGTGCACGCCGTCGACCGGCAGCGAGCAGTCCGCGCCCTGCTCGAACCAGACGTGCGCCGACGCGTTGGCCAGCTTCCGAACGTCGTCCACGACCTGCTGCCGCAGCGCCCACGAGCTCTCGTCGACGTCGGCGTGCCACAGCCGGACGTCGAGGCCCGAGCCGGCGTGCGCGAGGTGCGAGAGCATCCCGGCCATCGGGGTGATCCCGATGCCGGCGCTGGCGAACACCACCGGGCGCCCGGAGTCGTCGAGGACGACGTCGCCGAACGGGACGGAGAGCTCCAGCCGGTCGCCGACGTCCACGGTGTCGTGCAGCAGGTTGGAGACCTCCCCGTCGGGCTTGTCGCCGCCGTGCACCCGCTTGACGGAGAACTGGCGGTGCTCGCCGTCGTCGGCCCTGGTGAGGCTGTACTGCCGGGGCTGGCGGACGCCGTCGGGCATGACCGGGCGCACCGTCACGTACTGGCCGGGCAGCGAGGTCTTGACCAGCCGGTCGTCGACCCGCCGCACCCGGAAGGTGACGACGTCGTCGGTCTCCTTGGACTTCTCCGCGACCTCCCACGGCCGCCAGACGGTGTCCGCCCGCACGCCGCGGGCGCTGTAGAGGCCGCGTTCCTGGTTGATCAGCGCGTTGGCCATCAGCCAGTAGACCTCGTCCCAGGCGGCGGCCACCTCGGGCGTGACCGCGTCGCCGAGCACGTCGACGATCGCCCAGAACAGGTTGTCGTGCACGACCTGGTACTGCGCGGGCGTGATGCCCAGCGAGGCGTGCTTGTGCGCGATCCGGCTCATCAGGTGCTCGGGCAGTCGGTCGGGGTGGTTGACCAGGGCGCTGGCGAAGACGGCCACCGACCCGGCCAGCGCGACCTGCTGGGTGCCCTCGGCCTGGTTGCCGCGGTTGAACGTGCCGTCGAACAGCTCGGGGTGCTCGCCGAACAGGTGCGCGTAGAACCGCCGGGCGATCTCCTGGATGTTCTCGGCCACCACCGGCAGCGTCGCCTGGATGACGGGTGTGGACCTCTCGGACAGCATGCGGATTCCTTCCCGCTGGTCTCTCGGCGTACTGGTTCCCCGATCCACGTTAGGCACCCGGGGGTGGCGGGGCAGCTCCTGAAGGAGCCCCGATGCGTCGCTTCGCCGCGTCTTCACGGCTCCGCGTACGGAACGGATCCGTGCGATCACCGCCGGGAGTGGAGCCTGATGTCTGCGCAGGGAGGGTGGTCCCCGCGGGACGACGCGGGCCCCGACCTGCAGCAGGTGCAGCTGGCGCACGCCTTCGTCGAGGCGGTCGACGCCCTGCTGTGCATCATCGACGCCGAGGGCCGCATCGTGCTCAGCAACCCGGCCCTGCAGCGCTTCACCGGCCACGACGGCGAAGCGCTGCGGGGGCGGCGGTTCGTCGACGTGTGGGTGGTCCCGGACGACGTCCCGTACGCGGAGGACGCCGTGCGGCGGGCGATGGCCAGCGGCACGGCCAACCCGCAGGAGGCCGACTGGATCGACGCCCGGGGCGAGCTGCGCCGGGTGACCATGCGCAACACCGTCCTGTTCGACGATGACGGGCGGCCCTACGGGATCGCCTGCGTCGGTCTCGACGTCACCGACGACCGGGCCCGCGAGGCCCGGCTGCACGAGCAGACGCGGACCGACCTGCTCACCGGCGTCGCCAACCGGGGGGCGCTGTTCGACGTGCTCGGGACCTGGCTCGCGGCGGGGGGCTGCGGGGTCCTCTTCTGCGACCTCGACGAGTTCAAGGCGGTCAACGACCGGTACGGGCACGGAGTGGGCGACCGGCTGCTCGCCGAGGCGGCCGCCCGCCTGGTCGAGGTGACCGGCGCCGAGCACCTGGTGGCGCGGTTCGGCGGCGACGAGTTCGTCATCCTCTGCCCCCGGGGCAGCGAGGCGGAGCTCGCCGAGCTCTCCCGCCGCGTGGTCGCCCGGCTGGGCGTGCCGTTCCCCGGGCCGTCCGGGCCGCTGGTGATCGGGATGAGCGTGGGCGCGACCGTGGGGCGCCCGGGGGAGGAGGCCGACGACGTGATCGCCCGCGCCGACCGCGCCATGTACGGGGCGAAGAGCTCCCAGCGGCGGCGGACGGCACGCCCCTCCTGAGTCCCCGGTGCTCAGTAGGCGACGGTGAACCGCGCCCGGCGGTGCGCCGGCCGCTCGATCTCGTCGACCAGGGCGAGGGCGAAGTCGGCCCCGCCGATGAACGACTCGCCCTGCTCGTCGGTCAGCAGCACGTCGTCGCCCACCCGGTAGGTGCCCTGCGGCTCGCCGGGCGCGAAGGCGCCGAAGGCCGCCGGCGGGCAGACGTAGAACCAGTCCAGCGTGCCGGTGGCCCGCAGGTCGTCCAGGGCGTCGGCCATCTCCAGGCTCTCCGGGCGGTACTCGGCCGGGAACCCGTCGGTGTCGAACAGCCGCGGTCCGCCCTCGGTGACGTGCAGCGACCCGGCGCCCCCGACGACGCCCAGGCGGACGCCGGCCCGCTCGGCCTCGGCGGCCAGCGCGGCGATGCCGCCGCGCACGGAGCCGGCCATGTCCCCGCGCGGGGCGACGGCGACCACGACGACGTCGGACGCCTCGAGCGCGGCGCGCCGGGTGTCCTCGTCCAGCAGCGACCCCGCGACGTACTCGACGCCGTCGACCCGCTGCTCGGGGAGGCTACGGCTGTAGGAGGTGACCGCGTGACCCCGTCGGGCCGCCTCGGCGACGAGTGCGCCTCCCGCGTAACCGGTTCCGCCGAACACGCCGATCCGTGCCATGTCGATGCCTCCGTGCCGCTCGTCTCGATGCTTCCGGGCGGATAACCGGCTCGAGTGGTTGAGCATTCCACTACCGGGCGTTCCACCGCGCGCTGGCGGTCCCCGGTCCCGGCGGGAAGTGTGTCCGTGGTCTCATCGGGGCAGGCGGCGATCGCCGGTGCGACGACGGGGAGGTTTCATGGCCGAGGTCCACGGCAGGTGCGACGAGCGGTTCGCCGGGGTGCGGGAGGCGCTGGCGGAGCAGCTGGACGGCGAGGAGCTCGGCGCGTCGATCGCCGTCGACCTGGGCGGCGAGACCGTCGTCGATCTCTGGGGCGGCTACCGCGACGAGGCGCGCACCCAGCCCTGGTCGGAGCACACGATCGTCAACGTCTGGTCCACGACCAAGTGCGTGCTGGCGCTGTCGGCGCTGCTGCTGGTGGAGCGGGGCGAGCTCGACCTCTACGCGCCGGTGGGCGACTACTGGCCGGAGTTCTGCGCCAAGGGGAAGAAGGACGTCCAGGTGCGGCACCTGCTGTCGCACACCTCCGGCGTCTCCGGCTGGGAGCAGCCGTTCTCCATCCGCGACATGTACGACTGGACCTCGGCCACCGAGCGGCTGGCCCAGCAGCGGCCGTGGTGGGAGCCGGGCACCGCGTCGGGCTACCACGCCAACAACCAGGGGCACCTGGTCGGCGAGGTCATCCGGCGGATCACGAACACGACGTTCAAGAAGTTCGTCGCCGACAACGTCGCCGACCCGCTGGGGGCGGACTTCCAGATCGGGGCGCGGGAGTCGGAGGTCTCCCGGATCGCGCCGGTGGTGCCCCCGCCGCGTCCCGACGTCGACCCGCGCACGCTGGACGCCGAGTCGGTGAGCGTGAAGACCTTCACCGGGCCGACGGCGTCGGCGAAGGCGGCGAACTCGGCGCCGTGGCGGGCCGCCGACCTGGGCGCGCTCAACGGGCACTCGAACGCGCGCGGCGTGATGACGGCGCTGCGGGTCCTGTCGCTCGGCGGCGAGGTCGGCGGGATGCGGCTGCTGTCCCCGGAGACGGTCGAGATGGTGTTCGACCAGCAGGCCGACGGCGTGGACCTGGTGCTGGGGGAGCCGTTCCGGTGGGGGATGGGCTTCTGCCTGGGCTCACCGGTCGTGCCCTACGTGCCGTCGGGCCGGACCTTCTTCTGGGGCGGCTGGGGTGGCTCGCTGGTCGTGCTGGACCTCGACCGCGGCCTGACGATCAGCTACATGATGAACAAGATGGGCGCCGGGCTGATCGGCTCGCCGCGCAGCGAGGCGTACGTCCGCGCCGTCTACGACGCCCTGGGCTGACGCGGGAGGGCCCCCGGACGACGTCGGGGGCCCTCCGCAGCTCAGCGTTGCGCGGGAACCAGTTCCTGCTCGGCCGGGGGCGCCGACGTGGCGCGCTCGAGGGCGGCGCCCCTCGATGTCGAGTCGGGCAGGGCCCGGTCCAGCCAGCGCGGCAGCCACCAGGCGGCCGTGCCGAGCAGGGGCACGACCGCCGGCACGATCGCCATGCGGACGACGAAGGCGTCGACCAGCACGCCGAAGGCGAGCGCGAAGCCGATGCTCTCGATGGTCGCGTCGTGGCCGAGGACGAAGCCGCCGAACACCGACCCATGATCAGCGCCGCCGCGAGGCCTGACCGCCGCAGGATCCATGCGTGCCCGCCGGCGCTGCGGGAAAGGTAGCCGCCGTGGATCTCGACGACGTCCTGCCGCGGCCGGAGCACGTGACCCGGCAGGCGCGGTGGATCGCGGCTCCGCCGTCGGTGGTCTGGGACGCGCTGCACGGGGTGCGGCTGTCCGGGCTACCGGTGACGCTGGCGCTCGGCGCCGCCCGGTTCCTGCCGGTGGTGCTCTCCGGCCGGGGGCTGGGCCAACTGCACGACCGGCCGTTCCTCGACGCCCTGCCGGTGCCGCTCCTGGGCTCCGAGGCGCCGTCGTCGGTGGTGTACGGGGGCGCGCTGCAGGCCTGGCGGCCGGCCGGCGGCGACGACGGGCCGGCGCTCGACGCGCACGCGTTCCGCCGGTTCACCCAGCGCGGCTGGGTGAAGGCCGCGATGGACTTCCGGCTGACGCCCCGGGACGGCGGCACGGAGCTGAGCTCGGAGACCCGGGTGATGTCGACCGACGCCGCGACCCGGCGGCGGTTCGACCGCTACTGGCGGGTGATCCGGCCGGGCAGCTCGGCGATCCGCTGGGAGGTGCTGACGGCGGTCGAGCTGCGGGCCACCGGCCGCCTGCCCTGAGCGCCCGACCTCGTCGACGTTGTGCGCTGGCGCCGAGGTCCGGGGCGTAGAACCGCGCATCAGCGCACATCGCTGAAGGGTGGAGGTCAGCGGGGCAGCGGGCCGTGCCCCGGCTCGCTGCCGCCGTCGCTGTTCGCCGTCCGCACCCGTGCCGGCGGCGATGCCGGCGGTCGAGCTGACCGCGCACCTCGCGGGCCCGGTGCCCGGCCCGGGGCGTGGGTGCGGGTCGACCAGCGGACCGTGTGGTGCCACGCCGACGTGGCGATCGACGGCGTCGAGCTGCGGAACGAGGACGGTTCGCTCGTCGCCCGCGGGCGGCAGACCCGGCGGTTGCTCGGCGCCTAGCCAGGTGTACCCGGCGGCGGCTCAGCCCTTGGTGCCGTGCGCGGCGACGGAGAGCGGCTCCCAGCCGCGCCACTCGGCCAGCCGGGACTCGTAGTCGCGGGTGGCGATCGCCAGCGGGCCGTCGCCGAAGAAGATCCGCAGCGGCGGGTTCTTCGCGTCGACGAGCTGGAGCACCGCCTCGCGCGTGGCGAGCGGGTTGCCCGGGTTGCCGGCGCGGGCCTTCCGCTGCTCGGCGGCCTTCTCGCGGAAGGCGTCGTAGGCCGGCTCCGGGGTGGCGTGCCTGGCCGAGGTGCCGCCCCAGTCGGTGGAGTAGGCGCCGGGCTCGATGATCGTCACCTTGATGCCGAAGTCGGCGACCTCCGCGGCCAGCGACTGGCTGAAGCCCTCGAGCGCCCACTTCGAGGCGTTGTAGATGCCGATGTTCGGGAACGCGCTGATCCCGCCGATGCTGCTGACCTGCAGGATGTGCCCCGACCCCTGGGCGCGCAGGTACGGCAACGCGGCCTGGGTGACGAACAGGGCGCCGAAGACGTTGGTGTCGAACTGGGCGCGGGCCTCGGCTTCGCTGATCTCCTCGACCATGCCGAACTGGCCGTAGCCGGCGTTGTTGACGACGACGTCCAGCGAGCCGAAGCGGTCGTGCGCCTCCCGCACGGCCGCGAAGACGGCGTCGCGGTCGTCCACGTCGAGCTGGATCGGCAGGACCTTGTCGCCGAACTGCTGCACCAGGCCGTCGAGGCTGGCCGTGTCCCGGGCGGTGGCGGCGACGTCGTCACCGCGCTCCAGCGCAGCGATCGACCACTCGCGGCCGAAGCCGCGGGATGCACCGGTGATGAACCAGGTCCTGGGCATGCGGAGATCTCCTTCGTCGGGCGTCCGCGCTCGTCAGCGCCTCGTGTCCCGGTCCTGTTCCCCGCGCCCGCCGGCGGGGGCGGTGACCGACGCCACCGCCCCGGCCCGCACCGTTACGCCCGGCGGCCCATGCGGTAGCCGACCAGGACGCCGATCAGGGTCAGCACGGCGCCGCCGACGGCGCCCAGCGCGAGCGTCTGCACGTCGCCGGGCGTTCCCGCCGGAACGCCGGCCTTGCCGGCGAAGACCGCCGGCGCGGCAGCGGGAGCAGCGGCGGCCGGCTCCCCGGGAGCGGCCGGGGCCGCCGTCGAGCTCACCGCAGCGGCCGACGGAGCGGCGGCCGCCGGCACCGCGGCGCCGGTCAGCTCGCCGTCGATCGCCTTGAAGAACTGGCCGGCCATCCGCTTGGCGACACCGGTGATCATCCGCTGGCCCACGCCTGCGACCGGTCCGCCGATGACGGCGTCGGCCGAGTAGGTCAGGTTGGTCGTGCCCTCGTCGGCCGGCGCCAGGGTGATCGTCACCTGAGCGCGTGCGTTGCCCGGCGCACCGGCGCCCGACGCGTGCATGACGTACGACGTCGGGTGCTGCTTGTCGGCCAGGCGGACCTCGCCCGCGTACGTCCCCTTGATGGCGCCGACGCCGACGGAGACGTTCATCTTGTACTCGTCGTCGCCGACCTGCTCGAGCGTCTCGCAGCCCGGGATCGTCCGCGCCAGCACGGCCGGGTCGGTGATCACGGCCCACACCTGCTCGGGGTCGCCGTGCAGAACCGCAGAGCCGTCGAGCTTCACGCCATCACTCCAGTCCCCGCGCGGCGCTGCGCCGCGGCGGTCATCTCCGACGAGTCGTTCCGAACCAGGTCGTACAGCTCCGTGGGCGAGATCGGCATCGAGGCGATCCGCCGTCCCACCGCGTCCTCGATCGCCGAGGCGATCGCCGCCGTCCCCGGGATGACGCCGGCCTCGCCGGCGCCCTTGATGCCCAGCGGGTTCAGCGGCGACGGCGTCTGTTGGTGGTCGATGTCGATGTCCGGGACCTCCGACGCGTACGGCATCAGGAAGTCCATGAACGAGGCGTTCTGCAGCTGCCCGTCGGGGTCGTAGGCCATCCGCTCGTACAGCGCCCCGCCCACGCCCTGGGCGACGCCGCCCTGCACCTGGCCCTCGACGATCATCGGGTTCACCACGTTGCCGCAGTCGTGCACCACCGCGTACTTCGCGATCTCGATCTCCCACGTCGCCGGGTCGATCTCCACGATCGCCGCGTGCGCCCCGGAGGCGAACGTCGACCGGATCGGCGAGTAGTAGTCGCGGTGCTCCAGCCCCGGCGCGTCACCGGGCGCCACCGGCGGCTTCGAGTCGTCGCCCGCCCCGGCGAACTGCGTCGCCTGCTTGGCCGCCTCGTCGAAGGCGTACCGCAGCGGGTTCGACAGCACCGCCACCGTGCGCAGGGGGATCGACGTGCCGGGCACGCCCTTCACCTGGACCACGCCCTCCTCGATCTCCAGGTCCTCGGGGGCGGCCTCCAGTGCCTCGGCCGCGATCCGCAGCGCCTTCTCCTTCACGCCGCGGGCGGCCAGCGCGATCGCGTTGCCGCTCATCACCGCGGCCCGGGAGGCGAACGTGCCGACGGCGTAGCCGAAGCGCCGGGTGTCGCCGGTGGTCACCTCGACGTCCTCGATCGGCACCCCGAGCTCGGAGGCGACGATCTGCGCGAACGCCGTCTCGTGCCCCTGCCCCTGCGAGGTCAGGCCGGTCGAGACCAGCACCTTGCCGCTGCCGAGCACCTGCACGTGCCCGCCCTCGTACGGGCCGGGCCCGGTGCCCTCCACGTACATCGCCATCCCGATGCCGAGCAGCTTCCCCCGCGCCGCCGCCTCGTTCCGCAGTCGGTCGGCCTCCGACCAGCCGACCAGCGTCTTCAGCTTGTCGAGCAGCCCCGGGTAGTCGCCCGAGTCGTAGATGACCGGCCGGCCGTCCTGGAACGTCAGGTGGTGGTCGTAGGGGAACTGGTCGGGCTGGATCAGGTTCCGCTCCCGGACGACGGCCCGGTCGAGCCCGAGCTCGTCGGCGATGCGGTCCATCGTCCGCTCCATCGCATAGCAGGCCTGCGGCCGCCCGGCGCCGCGGTACGGCGTCACGATGACGGTGTTGGTGTAGACGCTGTCCACGCGCACCCGGTAGACCGGCAGCGCGTACGGGCCGACCAGCTGCGTGGCGGTGATGATCGGGACGATGATCCCGTAGGGGGTGTACGCGCCGTTGTCGTGCAGCACGTGGACGTCGAGCGCAGTGATCCGGCCGTCGTCGTCGTACCCGACGGTGATCTCCTGGCGCTGCTGCCGCTCGTGCGCCGAGGAGATGAAGTGCTCGCGGCGGTCCTCGACCCACTTCACCTCGGCACCCAGCGCGATCGCCGCCATCGGCACCAGCAGCTCCTCCGGCCACGGGTGCATGATCTTCACGCCGAAGCCGCCGCCCACGTCGGGGGCGACGACCTCGACCGTGTCCACCGACAGCTCCAGCTTCGCCGCGATCGCCGCGCGCACCGACGTCGACGCCTGGGTGCTCGTGTAGACCCGCAGCGACCGGTCGTCGGCGTCCCAGCGCGCGTGCACGCCCTTGCCCTCCATCGGCATGGACGCGCTGCGCTCGATGTACTGCGTGAAGCTCAGCGTGCGCGGCGACGCGGCCAGCACCGGCTCGACGTCGCCGGTCTCCTGGTGGTGCCGGGCCGCCACGTTGTCGGGGACGTCGTCGTGCACGGTGGCCGCCGCCTCGTGCGCGGCGTCGACCCCGACGACCACCGGCAGCTCCTCGTAGCTGACGACGATCCGTTCGGCGGCGTCCTCGGCCACGTACCGGTCGGTGGCCACCACCATGACGACCGCCTCGCCGACGTGGTTCACCTCGCCGTTGGCCAGCGGGAAACCGGTGCGCGGGGAGTGCAGCTGCGGGTGCGGGATGAGCACCGGCATCGGCTCGGCCATCGGGCCGGTGAGGTCCTCGTAGGTGTAGATGGCGACCAGGCCCTCGACCTCGAGGGCGGCGTCGACGTCGATGTCGGTGACGCGGGCGTGCGCGTGCGGGCTGCGCACGAAGGCGGCGGCGAGCGCCTTCGACCCGATGTCGTCGAGGTAGCGGCCCTTGCCGGTGATGAGCCGGGCGTCCTCGCGCCGGCGGACCGGCTCCCCGAACAGCTTCGTCGTCACCGCTGGCCCTCCGTTCCCCGGGTGCTCGCGGAGGAGTGCGGTGGGTTTCCGCGGAAAAGCGTCATCAGGCGTCGTCCTTCATCGCGGCGGCGGCGTGGTGCACGGCCTTCTTGATGTTGGCGTAGCCGGTGCACCGGCAGAGGTTGCCGCTGACCATCTCGTCGACCTCCTCCTCGGAGACCTCCACCGAGTTGTCCCGGCCCTCGAGCCCCGCGGCGATCGTCATCATGAAGCCCGGCGTGCAGAACCCGCACTGCAGGGCGTGGCACTCGCGGAAGGCCTCCTGCACCGGGTGCAGCACCTGGCCGCCCTGGTGGTCCTCGCGCGCCAGCCCCTCGACGGTGCGCACCTCCGCCCCGTCCACCTGGACGGCGAGCATCAGGCACGAGCGCACCGGGGCGCCGTCGACGATCACCGTGCAGGCCCCGCACACGCCGTGCTCGCAGCCGACGTGGGTGCCGGTCAGCCCGAGCTCGTTGCGCAGCGCGTCGGACAGCAGCCGGCGCACCGGGACGGTGGCTTCACGTGGAACACCGTTCACCGTGACGGTGATCCTCCGCTCCGTGTCGACACTGGTCATGCGGCCCTCCCAGCGGCCTCGGCGGCAGCCTCGGCCAGAGTGCGTTCGGTCAGCACGCCGACCAGCAGGCGCCGGTAGTCGGCGCTGGCGTGGATGTCGGTGTCCGGGTCGACCAGGGTGCGCGCCAGTGCTCCGGCGGCGGCCCAGTCGGCCTTCTCCACCGGCGACCCGGCGACGGCCTCGGTCAGGTCGTGCACCTCGGGGGTCAAGCCCACCGAGACGTAGGAGGCGCGGACGGATGCCACGCGCCGGTCGGCGTCCAGCGTGACGACGACGCCGGCGCCGCAGACGGCGTAGTCGCCCTTGCGCCGGGCGACCTCCTGGAACGCGGTCCCGGAGCGCGCCGGCAGCGCCGGGAAGAAGGCGGAGGTGACGACGGCGGGGCCGGCGATCGACGTCTCCAGCGGGCCGACGAAGAAGTCGCGCCAGCCCACGGTCTCGGTTCCCGCGGCGCTCGCCACCGTGACCGTGCCGTCGGTGAGCGCGAGCACCGACGTCATCTCGCCCGACGGGTCGGCGTGCGCGATCGAGCCGACGGTGGTGCCGCGGTTGCGGATCGCCGGGTGCGCGACGTTCGCCGTCGCCCGCGCCAGCAGCGGCTGGACCCGGGCGGCGCCGTCGTCGTGCAGGAGCGCGTGGTGGCGGACCAGCGCGCCCACGGTGACGCCGTCGTCGGTGACGTCGACGGCGTCGAGGCCGGGGACGCCGTTGATGTCGACCAGCGTGGCCGGCGCCGCGAGGCGCATCGAGAGCAGCGGCAGGAGCGACTGGCCCCCGGCGAGCACCTTGGCGCCCTCCTCGGCGAGCACCTCGAGTGCTTCGTCCAGGGAGCCTGGGTCTGCGTATCGGAAGGGGGCGGGCTTCACCGGCTGCGGTCACCTCCGTGCGAGCGGCTGCGGTGAACTCACTCTGTCACCGGCCGGAGGCGGGCGAAAGTACCTCAGCGCTAAAACTTCGGCGGGTTGCCGACGGCCGTCCGGAACGGCCCGGAGCCGGTACCGCGCGGTCCCGGCGATCCGACCCCGGACGCACGCCGTCCCCGGGCCCGGACGGGGTCGGGAGACCTCGTCCGGACGCCGGGGACGGCGGGGTGCGGTGCAGCGGTCGGGCTACCGGTTGTGCGAGTCCCGGCCGGGGGTGGAGCCGCCGAGCACGCCGGGGCGGCCGACCTCGTCCACCGACGACGGGTCCGCGGACACGTCGTCGCCGGGCCCGTGGCCGAGCGTGCTGCCGGTCGCGGGGTGGGTGCCCTCGCGGAGCAGCGCGGCCTTCATGTCGGCCGGGGCGAGCCAGCGGGCCAGGTGCCATGCCACCACCGCGACGATCGAGCCCAGCGCGATGCCGTTGAGCACGTAGTCGTCGGAGAAGACCAGGGTCACGTTGCCGATCCCGATGATGATCCCGGCGGCCAGCGGCACCAGGTTGATCGGGTTGGCGAAGTCGACCCGGTTCTCCTTCCAGATCTTGGCGCCCAGCAGGCCGATCATCCCGTAGAGGACGACCGTGATGCCGCCGAGCACGCCACCCGGCACGATGTTGATCAGTGCGCCGAACTTGGGGATCAGACCCAGCAGGATCGCCACGAGCGCGGCCACGTAGTAGGCGGCGGTCGAGTAGACGCGGGTCGCGGCCATGACGCCGATGTTCTCGGCGTAGGTGGTCGTCGGCGAGCCGCCGACCGAGGTGGCGACCACGGTCGCGAAGCCGTCGGCGAAGACCGCGCGGCCCATGACGGGGTCGAGATCGCGCTTGGTCATCTCGGCGACCGCCTTGACGTGACCGGCGTTCTCCGCGACCAGGGCGATGACGGCCGGGATCACCAGCAGGCTGAAGTTGATCGAGAACGACGGTGCGGTGAAGTCCGGCAGACCGAACCAGTCCGCCGCGCCGACGGACTCGAAGTTGATCCGGTCGCGGGTGGACACCGCGCCGGTGCCGTCGACCGAGGTGATCTGGCCGGCCGTCGCGTCCAGCAGGATCGACAGCAGGTAGCCGAAGATCAGCCCCAGCAGGATCGAGATGCGGGCGATGAAGCCGCGCAGCGCCAGCGAGGCGACGATGACGAAGGTCATCGTGGCCAGCGCGACCCACTGGTCCTGCGGCCAGTAGACCCCGGCCGCCACCGGGGCCAGGTTGAAGCCGATCAGCATGACCACCGCGCCGGTCACGGCCGGCGGCAGCACCCTGTTGATGACGCCGAGGCCGGAGAAGTGGATCACCAGGCCGACGAGCGCGAGCACCACGCCGGCGACCAGCAGGGCGCCGACGACGTCGCTGGAGTCACCGCCGTTGGCCCGGATCGCGGCCACGCCGCCGACGAAGGCGGCGCTGGTGCCCAGGTAGCTCGGTACCTGGTTCTTGACGATCAGCAGGAAGATGATCGTCGCGATACCGCTCATCATGATCGCCAGGTTGGGGTCCAGCCCCATGACGATCGGGAAGACGAACGTCGCCCCGAACATCGCGACGACGTGCTGCGCCCCGATGCCGGCCGTGCGCGGCCAGGAGAGGCGTTCGTCAGGGGCGACGGCCTCTCCCAGCGGGGGGGTCTTGCCGTCCCCGTAGAGCTTCCACCCGAACGCCATGAGTGCCTCCTCGACGTGCACGTGCGATTCGTGCCGGTGCTGGTCGACAGGGATGTCGGCGCAGCGAGAGGCGTCAATGTGGCACGGCTCGCACCGTGGGCGGAAGTACCTCAGTGCTAAATCGTTATTGCGGGGAGATGTCGATACTTCACCGCTGAGAGATCTGTCGGTACCGTGCCGAGGATGAGCCCCTCAGCCCCCTCCGGTGGAGATGCCGCGGTCTCGGTCCAGCTGCGATCCGGGGTGTACGCAGACTCGGTCCGGCTGATGCAGGTGAGCCGCCGCATCGGGGCCCGCGACGGCGTCTCCGCCGTCCTCGTCGCCATGGCGACGCCGCTCAACCTGGAGCTCGCCGCCAGCATGGGCCTGGCCCCGGACGGCGCGACCTCGCCCGAGCAGCTGCTGATCGCCGTCCGCGCCGATGACGACGCTGCGCTGGCCGACGCGCTCGCCGACGTCGACGCCGCGCTCGCCGAGCGGGAGCGCTCCACCGGCACCGCCACCGCCGTCGCCCACCGCACGGTCGGCGCGGGCCTCGACGAGCTGGCGCCCGAGTCGCCGGCCCTGGCCATCGTGAGCGTCCCCGGCCAGTACGCCGTCGCCGAGGCGGCCGACGCCGTCGCCGCCGGGCGCAGCGTGCTGGTGTTCTCCGACGGCGTCCCGGTCGAGCACGAGGTCGCGCTCAAGCGCGCCGCGCACGACGCCGGTGTGCTCGTCATGGGCCCCGACTGCGGCACGGCGATCGTCTCCGGCGTCGCCCTCGGCTTCGCCAACGTCGTCCGCCCCGGCCCGGTCGGGCTGGTCGCCGCCTCGGGCACCGGTGCCCAGCAGGTGTCCTGCCTGCTGGACATGGCCGGGGTCGGCGTCTCGCACGTGCTCGGTGTGGGCGGCCGCGACCTCTCGGAGGCCGTGGGCGGTCTGGCCACCCTGGACGCGCTCGCCGCGCTGGACGCCGACCCCGCCACCGAGCGGGTGCTGGTGGTCTCCAAGCCCCCGGCGCCGTCGGTGGCCGCCGCGGTCACGTCGTTCGCCGAGGGGCTGTCCGTCCCGGTCCGCACCGCCGCGCTGTCCGTGGAGACGCCCGACCTCACCGCCGCCGTCGAGGCGCTGCTCACCGACATGGGGCTCGACGTCCCGGTGTGGCCGTCGCGCCCCGGGCCCGCCGAGGCGGCCGTCCCCGGCGCGGTGCTCAAGGGCCTCTACTCCGGCGGCACGCTCGCCGACGAGGCGATGCTGCTGGCCGCCCCGGCGCTCGGCGGCATCCGCTCGAACACGCCGCTGGAGCCCGGGCTCGACATCGGTACGGACCTGTCCGCCTCCGGTCACCTGGTCATCGACTTCGGCGACGACGCCCTCACCGTGGGCCGCGCGCACCCGATGATCGACCCGACGCTGCGGCTGGAGGCCATCGCCGGCCTGGCGGCCTCCGACGAGCCCGCCGTCCTGCTGCTCGACGTCGTCCTCGGGTACGGGGCCGACCCCGATCCGGCCGGGGCCCTGGTCCCGGCGCTGCAGACCGCCCGCGAGCAGCGCGCGCTGCCCGTCGTCGTGGCGCTGATCGGCACCGAGGGCGACCCGCAGGGCTGGTCGAGCCAGGCCGATGCCCTCGCTGCCGCCGGCGCCGCCGTCTTCTCCTCCAACGCCGCCGCCACGCGGTACGCCCTCAGCCTCCTCGGAGCGGCCTCGTGACGTCTCCAGCCTCCAACGCCGCCGCCACGCGGTACGCCCTCGACCTGCTGGGAGCCAGCGCATGACCCTCGGGAACCTGCTCACCGGCCCGCCGTCCATCGTGGCCGCCGGGGTCGACGTCTTCTCCGATGCGCTGCGCGCGCAGGGCGCCGAGGTGGCCGACGTCGACTGGCGGCCGCCGGGCTTCGGCGACCCGGCCGACCTCGCCGCGCTCGCGCTGGACGCCCGCCGCGCGTCGGCCAACCGCACCGCCGTCGAGCGGCTGCTCGCCGCCGGCTCGGTGCTGGTCGACGTCCGGCCGGCCCGCGAGGTCATCGGCCTGCCGGACCGGATGCTGCTGCACTCCGGCCCGCCGCTGACCTGGGAGGCCGCCTCCGGTCCGATGCGCGGCGCGCTGATCGGCGCCTGCCTGTTCGAGGGCTGGGCGGCCGACGTCGAGGAGGCGGAGATCCTGCTCTCCACCGGCGCCGTCACCCTCGACCCCTGCCACCACCACCGCACGGTCGGCCCGATGGCGGGGGTGACCTCGCCGTCCATGTGGATGTGGTGCCTGGAGGACCCGGTCACCGGCGGGCAGGCCTTCTGCAACCTCAACGAGGGCCTGGGCAAGGTGCTGCGGATGGGTGCCTTCAACGAGGAGGTGCAGGCCCGGCTGCGCTGGATGCGCGACGTGCTGGGCCCGGTGCTGTCGAAGGCGGTGCGCGGCTCGATCGACGCCGGCAAGGACCCGCTCGACGCGAAGGCGATCCTCGCCCAGATGCTGCAGATGGGCGACGAGGGGCACAACCGCAACCGCGCCGGCTCCCTGATGGCGCTGCGCGAGCTCTCGCCGTCGATCGTCGCCGTCGAGGGCGTGCCGTCGTCGGACATCGCCGAGGTGCTGCGCTTCATCGGCGGCAACGAGCACTTCTTCCTCAACCTCGGCATGCCGACGGCGAAGCTCGCGCTCGACGCCGCCCGCGACGTCCCCGGCTCTACGATGCTCACCGTGATGTCGCGCAACGGCACGGAGTTCGGCATCCAGACCGCCGGCACCGGCGACCGCTGGTTCACCGGCCCGGCCAACACCCCGGTCGGCCTGTTCCTCGGCGACTACGGCCCGGACGACGCCAACCCCGACATCGGCGACTCCGCGATCATGGAGACCTACGGCATCGGCGGCTTCGCCATGGCCGCGGCCCCGGCGATCGTCCGGTTCGTCGGCGGCACCGTCCCCGACGCCCTGGCGACGACGGAGCGCATGTACCAGCTGACGCTCACCGAGAACCCGGCGATGGCGATCCCGATCATGGGCTTCCGCGGCTCGCCGACCGGCATCGACGTGCTGAAGGTGGCCCGCACCGGCTGGCTGCCGCAGATCAACACCGGCATGGCCGGGCGGGTCGCCGGCACCGGCCAGGTCGGCGCCGGCCTGGTCCAGCCGCCGCAGGAGTGCTTCGAGCAGGCGCTCGCCGCGCTCGCCGAGGAGGCCCGCACCGCCTGACGGCGTCGAGGGCGGCGGGCGGGGCCGGCGGCGGCTCGCCCACCGCTCAGAGCAGCCCGCGGGCGCGCAGCGAGCGCAGTTCGGTGAAGACGTGCCGGCGGATCAGGTCCTGGGTCCGCTCGGGCATGTCGACGAAGCGGAAGCAGAGCTCCGCGCGGTCGTCCTGCCGCGGGACCCGCCGGGTGATCTCCCCGCGGCAGGGCACCTCGGTCTGGTCCAGGCAGAGGACCAGGGGGAGGACGGCGCCGACGCGCAGCGGCTCCTCCTTCCCCGGCCGGGCCCCCTCCTGCTCGCCCGCACCCTCGGCGGGCGCCTCGACCGGCTCCTCCACCGGCTGTGCCGGGGACGGCCCGTTGCGAATCCCGGCGAGCGATCCGAACAGCGCTCGCATCCCGCCCTCGCTGACATCGAGCGTCGAGCCGTGCAGCGGCTCCGCGCCGACGGTCATCCGCACCTGCAGGCTGAGCGGCGCCCGCACCGACGACCTGCGCTGACCGCGGGTGGCGGGCCCGGTGGGACGCAGCCGCCACTGCGGGGGATCGAGCTGCGTCGCGATCAGCTCCGTCGGCCGGGACCGCATCTCCTCGGGACCGCGCCAGACGACCTCGACGTGCTCGCCGGCCTCGAGCCGGACCCGCCGCCTCGACCGGTCCTCCCCGACCGTCACCACGAAGTCGGCGCCCTCAGCGGCCTCGACCCAGCTCAGCAGGACGTCGCCCCGGCTGGTGACCAGCAGGTCCACCACCGTCGCCGGCTCCGGGAAGTCGATCCCCGCGGTCTCCGCCACTCGTGTTCCCACCTGTTCCAGAACCCGTTCGTCTTGGTCGGGGGCAGGCTAGCGGTGCGGCGTCCGGCCGGGAGGTAGAAACGCTGGTCCGAGCCGGCGTGTCGGGTGTGACCCGGGTCTGCTGCCGCAGCGACCGCAGCCGCCCGACCTGCCGCCGGACAGCTGGTTCGCGCTGAGTCAGGCGGCGGCGAGCAGGTCGTCGACGGCGGTGACGAGCGTGGCCCGCGCCGCCTGCGAGTCGGCGAGGTAGCCGGCCACCATCGCGCCGTCGCGGAAGACCACCGTCGCCTGATCCCGGCACCAATCCGGTAGTGCCCAATCCGCCTGTGGCACGCGCAGGTGCGAGGATGCGCACAGCACGAACGAACGGCTGCCCCCACGGCGGCGTGGCGCGTGCCGGGCCGTGGGGAGAGCAGCGCTGAACAGGCACCTGGCGGAACTGATCCCTGGCGGGCCCCGGACGGAGCTCCAGCGGATGGTCCTGGAGCACGACTGGGGAACCACGGCGCTCGGCCCCCAGGCGGACTGGTCGCCGACGCTCCGGACGGCGGTCAGCAGCACGCTGAACTCGCGCTTCCCGTTCCTGCTCATGTGGGGCCCGGAGCTCGTCATGATCTACAACGACGACTACGCCCCCATGCTCGGTGCGCGGCACCCCGCCGCCCTGGGCCGCTCGGCGCGGGAGGTCTGGTCCGACATCTGGGCCGCCCTCGACCCCATGGTCGCCGAGGTGATGGCCGGGCGGCCCACGTACTCCGAGGACCTGCTCCTGGTCATGACGCGGCACGGTTTCGAGGAGGAGACCTACTTCTCCTTCTCGTTCAGCCCCGTGGTCGAGCCGGGCGGGCAGGTGGTGGGGCTGCTGGACACGGTCGTCGAGACCACCCACCGCGTGCTCGCGGCCCGGCGGCTCGGCGTCCTGCAGCGGCTGGGCAGCCTGCCGCGGGCCTCGCACGGGGACACGGCGGAAGCGGTGTCCACCGCGCTCGGGGTGCTCGCCGACGCCCGGACCGACTGCCCGTTCGGGCTCGTCTACCTCGCCGACGACGCCGGGATCCCGCGGTTCGTCGCCGGGCAGGGCCTGGGCGTGCACGGGGACCTGGCCACCAGCGCCATCCCCGCGAACGTCGCCCGGGTGATGGCGACCGGCGAGCCGCAGACGGTCACCGGGCTCGCCGCCGTCCTGCCGGGGCTGTCCACCGCCGGGGCGAGCCCCGCCGGGCAGGCCGAGGTCGACACCGCCGTCGCCCTGCCGCTGGCCGCCGCCGGCGCCGAGCAGCCGATCGGCGCCCTGGTCCTGGGCGTGAGCCCGCACCTCCCGCTCGACCACGACTACCGCGTCTTCCTGGCGCTGGCCGCGGGGCAGGTCGCCGCGGCGGTCGCCGACGCGCAGGCGGTCGCCGCCGAGCGCCGCCGGGCGGAGGAGCGGGCGCGGTCCGATCGCGCGCGGGCCCAGTTCTTCACCGGCGTCGCCGTCACGCTGCAGCGCGCCGTCCTCGGGCCGACCGCGCTCCCCGACGGCTTCGCCGTCCACTACGAACCCGCCACCGGCACGCTGGAGGTCGGCGGCGACTGGTACGACGTGGTGGACCTCCCCGACGGCGGCTACGGCGTGGTGGTGGGCGACGTCGTCGGTCGCGGCCTGCCCGCCGCGGCGGTGATGGGCCAGCTGCGCAGCGCCGGCCGGGCGCTGCTGCTGGAGAGCCGGTCGCCCGCCCACGTGCTGTCGGCTCTCGACCGCTTCGCCGCGCTGGTTCCCGGTGCGGCGGTGAGCACCGTGCTCTGCGCCGTCATCGATCCCCGCGGGGGCCGGCTCTGCTACAGCAGCGCCGGGCACCCACCGGCGGTGCTCGTCGAGGACGACGGTGCCGTCCGGCTGCTGGAGGACGGGCGCGGACTCCCGCTCGCCGTGGCGGAGGGGTGCGCGCGCCCCGAGACCGAGGTGGCGCTGCCCGCCGGTGCCACGCTGCTGCTCTACACCGACGGCCTGGTCGAGCGGCGGGACGAGGCGCTGGACGAAGGGATCGACCGGGCCGCGGCGGCGCTGGTCGAGGGGCGGCACCTGGGCCCGGCCGAGCTGAAGGTGCGGCTCACCGAGCAGTTGCTCGGCGACGCGCCGGACGACGACGTCGCCTTCGTCCTGTTCCACCGCAGCTGAGGCCCGGCCACCGGTGGACGTCGTGCGGATGAGCAAGCGGTTGTCCTTCGTGCTGCGCCACCGGCCCGACTCGGTCGGGCTCACCCTGGACGCCGCCGGCTGGGCCGATGTCGACCAGCTGCTCGCCGCCCTGCGGATCACCCGCGAGCAGCTCGAGCACGTCGTCGCCGCGAACGACAAGCGCCGGTTCGCCTTCGACGACACCGGCAGCCGCATCCGGGCGAGCCAGGGGCACAGCGTCGTCGTCGACCTGGGCTACCGGCCCGAGCGTCCGCCGGCCGAGCTGTTCCACGGCACGGTGGAGCGCTTCCTGCCGGCCATCCTCGCCGAGGGCCTGCGGCCCGGCCGGCGGCACGCGGTGCACCTGTCCGCCGACGTCGCCACCGCCCGGGCCGTCGGCGGACGGCGGGGCCGCCCGGTCGTGCTCCGGGTGGACGCCGGAGCGATGGCCGCCGGCGGGGCCGTGTTCAGCCGCTCGGCCAACGGCGTCTGGCTCGTCGACGCCGTCCCCCCGCGGTTCCTGACCGTCCGGGACGGACCGCTCCCGCTCGGCTGAGCTCGGCTCGCTCAGCCGGTCGTCACGGGCGCCGGTCAGGCAGGGAGCCGGACCGCCAGCAGCGCGATGTCGTCGTCGCCCCGGGTGCCGAGCGCGCTCAGCAGTCCGTCGCACATCCGGTCCAGCGGTTCGCGGCCCAGGTCCCGCAGCGACCGCACCAGCCAGGCGGTGCCGTCGTCGAGGGTCATGCCCCGCCGCTCGACCAGCCCGTCGGTGTAGAGCAGCAGCGTGTCGCCCCGGCGGAGCAGCAGCTCGTGGTCGCTGCGCGGAACGCCCGACGGGATGGCCCCGAGCAGCCGGTCGGGCACCCGCTCGAGCACCTCGGCGCTGCCGTCGGCGCGGACCAGCACGGGGGGCGGGTGGCCGGCGTTGGACCACCGCAGCGGCACGGCGTCCCCGGACCGGCCGCGCACGTCGACCGTGGCCACCGCGACGGTCACCAGCGTCTCCAGCGACAGCCCCGACAGGACGTCGTCCAGCGCGGTCAGCGCGCCCGCCGGCGAGCTGTGCCCCGAGCGGGCCAGCGCCCGCAGCATGCCGCGGGTCTGCGCCATCGTGGCCGCGGCGGGTGCGTCGTGCCCGGCGACGTCGCCGATGACGAGCATGGTCTGGCCGTCGGCGAGCGGGAAGGCGTCATACCAGTCGCCACCCACGTAGGCCTCCCGGGCGCCCGGCAGGTAGCGGGCGGCGGTCTCCAGGCCGGGCACCGACGGGGCGTCGCCCAGCAGTGCCCGTTGCAGGGTCTCGCCGGTGCGGACGACGGCCCGCGTCGCGGCCGCCTCGGCGCCGAGCCGGGCCATCTGCGCCTCCCGGCGCAGCCGCAGCTCGCAGGTCACCACGGCGAGCACCCCGCCGAGGGTGACGGCGACCAGCCGGACGGTCTGCGCGACCGCCGTCTCGGCCGTGTACTGCTGCCCGTAGAGCCCGAGCAGGGTGGCGACGACGAAGGCGAGCGCCGCGTAGCCGACGGTGGACCGGCGGTCGAGGAAGGTCGCCGAGGCCAGGGGCGCGATGACGCTGAGCCCCAGGACGACCTGGTCGCGGCCGCTGACGACGTCCGCGAGCACGACGAGCAGGAGCACGACGGCGGGCAGCGCGACGGTGACTCGCCTCGACCGGTTCACCACATCCCCCTCGTCCGGCCCAGCGGTGCCGCACCGGCCCCCAACCTAGAGGACGGCGCCCGCGGCATCGGGATCCCGCGCGCCCGACGCCGGGCGCGTCAGCGGCCCGGACCCGGCATCGGGCCCGAGGGGAGGCCGATGTGGAGGCGCCGGGTCGGGGCGGCCCGAGCTCCCGGGAACGACTTCGGGGAAGCAGGGCTCCGGGACGTCGTCGTCCGGAGCCTGCTTCCCCGAAGCGGGCCGACGGGCTGATCAGGCCTTAACGATGGCGGCCACCGGGCCGCCGCCGGACGGGCCCTGGTGCACCGCGGCGACCGAGACGAAGACCGCCGGGTCGCCGGTCACCGACGCCGTCACGCCGCCGACGGTGGCCTTGATCTGGCGGTGCCAGGAGACGTCGGAGTCGTCGAGCATCGCGTTGCGCCGGCCGCGGACCTTGCCGTCGGGCGAGGCCTCGCACTTGAGGAACACGTTGACCAGCCGGTCGCCGAGGTCGGTGTGGTGCGGGCGCTCGGGCAGCTCGAGGCCGGCGTCGCGGATGGCGTTCCAGATGCCGTCCTGGTCCAGGGCGTCCTTCATCACCGAGTGGCCCACGCGGTAGTTGCCGCCGTGCCCGCGGGCGTTGCCGACGACGACGATCTGCGCCCGGTCCAGCTCCACGCCCGACGAGCAGGAGGCGACCGCGCTGTAGAGGGAGAGGTCGCGCATGATCTGCTCCTGCGTCGGCATCTCGATCTCGCCGAGCGCCACCGCGATGCCCAGCGCCGTCGTGCCGTTGGAGATGTCCATCGAGCCGTGCGGCTCCTCCAGGATCGTCGTCTCCCCGCGCTGGTGGGCGTCGCGGATCGTGTCGATCGTCAGCAGCGGCGTCTTCGTCTGGACGTAGTGGACGTCGGCCGGGTCGGTGATGCCGGCGGCCTCCATCGCCTTCTTCACGCCCTCGGCGACCTTCGCCACCATCGCGACGCGGCCGATGTCCTCCGGTAGCAGGACGTCGCTCATGGCGTAGCCCACGGTCAGCCGCGGCTCGTCGGTCTTCTCGACCGAGTCCTCCGGCAGGGTGGCGAAGACGGTCGCGTGCGGGCTGATGACGCCGTCGGTGCCACCGGACCACACGATCGGGATGTCACCGACCTCCTCCTTCGACCGGCTGCCCTTCTCGAGCAGCACCTCGCGGAAGGCCCGGTCGGCGATGATCCGGGTGTAGTCGTTGATCCCGCCGTTGCCCTCGGTCTTCCCGATGACGGCGATGACCCGGTCGGCCTCCATGACGCCCTCGTCGATGAGCTTGGCCAGCTCGGAGGCGTCACTGACGTTGTGCAGCGGGACCTTGCGGACCTCGATCGGTGCGGGCATGCGGGTTCCCTTCAGGAGTTGGTGACGACGGTGCCGACGCCGTCGCCGCTGACGGCGTCGGCGATGTGCTCGAGAGAGGTGACGACGGCGCGCCGGCCGCCATGGTCGAGGAAGCGCAGCGCCGCCTCCACCTTGGGGCCCATCGAGCCCCGCGCGAACTGCCTGGCCGCGGCGAACTCGCGCATCTCCGCCGCGGTGATCCGGCCGAGCGGGCGCTGCGACGGCGTCCCGAAGTCGACCATCACGTTCGGGACATCCGTGGCGATGACCAGGGTGTCGGCCCGGACGTCGCGGGCCAGGATCGCGGCGGTGAGGTCCTTGTCGATGACGGCCTCGACGCCGCGCAGCGCGTGCCGGCTCCCGTCGTGGTCGCGGCCGTCCTCCACCACGGGGATGCCGCCCCCGCCGGCGCAGACGACGACGAAGCCGGCGCCGGCCAGCGCGTGGATCGCCGCGGAGTCGACCACGGCCTTCGGCTCGGGCGAGGCGACGACCCGGCGCCAGCCGCGCTCACCACGGTCCTCCCACGTCTGGCCGAGCGTGACGAACCGGTCCGCCTTCTCGCGGGGGAGGTAGCGGCCCACCGGCTTGGACGGCACGGCGAAGTTCGGGTCGTCGGCGTCGACCAGCGTCCGCGTGATCAGGCCGGCGGTGCGCTGGGGGAGGCCGCGGGCGCGCAGGGCGGCGTCGAGCTCGTCGGCGAGGGTGAAGCCGATGGTGGCCTGCGTCTGCGCGACGTTCCAGTCCAGCGGCACCGGCGGCACCTCGTGCGCGGCCAGCTCGTTCTTCACCAGCAGGTTGCCGACCTGCGGGCCGTTGCCGTGGGTGAGCACCACCTCGACGCCTGCGGCGACGACCTCGGCGATGTGCGTGGCCGCCTCGGCCAGCGCTCGGCGCTGGGCCTCCGGCGTCGCCGACCCGTCGGCTCCGGTCATGGCGTTGCCCCCGAGGGCGATGACCACGCGATGGGACGTCACCCCGACGACCCTAGACGGATTTTCCTTAGCGGTGAAGTACCTGGGCGGATCGGCTCCCCGCGGATCCGCCGCCGGGCTCGTGCGGCGGCGGCTCCGCTAGCGTCCCGCGCCGTGCCCGCTGCCCCGTCGTCGACGACCGTCGCGGGGCTGGTGACCGCGCTCGTGGGGTTCCTCAGCTCCTTCGCGGTCGTGCTCACCGGGCTGCGTGCGGTCGGGGCCTCGCCGGCCCAGGCGGCGTCGGGGCTGGTGGTCCTCTCGCTCGCGATGGGGCTCGCCACCGTGCTGCTGGCCCAGCGGACGCGGATGCCGATCACCGTGGCCTGGTCCACGCCCGGCGCCGCCCTGCTCGCGACCGCCTCCGCGCCGACGTGGCCGGCCGCCGTCGGCGCCTTCGTCCTGGTCGGCGCGCTGGTCCTGCTCACCGCGGGGTGGCCCCGGTTGGGCCGTGCGATCGGGGCCATCCCGCCGGTGCTGGCGCAGGCGATGCTGGCCGGCGTCCTCGTCCCGCTGTGCCTCCAGCCGGTCAGGTCCGCCCTGGAGATGCCCTGGCTGGTGGTCCCGGTGATCGGGGTCTGGGCGGCCCTGCTGCGGTTCTCCCCGCGCTGGGCCGTGCCGGCCGCCTTCGCGGCCACCCTCGGCATCATCGGGTGGCTGGCCTCCCAGGAGGGCGGCGTCCCGGTCGCCGCGCTGGTCCCCGCCCTCGAGTGGACGACGCCGGACGTCACGTCCCCCGCGGCGATCGGGCTGGCGCTGCCGCTGTTCCTGGTCACCATGGCCTCGCAGAACGTGCCCGGCATGGCCGTGCTCGCCGCCTACGGCTATCGCGCGCCCTGGCGGCCGGCGATGGCCGTGACCGGCGTCGGCACGGTGCTCGGCGCACCGTTCGGCGGGCACGCCATCAACCTGGCCGCCATCAGCGCCGCCCTGGCGGCCGGCCCCGAGGCGGACGCCGACCCGGGACGCCGCTACCTCGCCGCCCGCACCGCCGGGCTCGCCTACGTCGGCTTCGCGCTCGTCTCGGCGGCGGTCGCCGCCCTCGTGGCCACGGCACCCGCCGGCTTCGTCGCCGCGGCCGCCGGCCTGGCGCTCTGGCCGGTGCTGGCCGCGTCCCTGAGCGGGGCGCTGGCGCGGCCGGAGGACCGGATCCCCGTCGTCGCCACCTTCCTCGTGGCGATCAGCGGCGTCACCGTGGGCGGTGTCGGATCGGCGTTCTGGTCGCTGGTCGTCGGGCTGGCCGCCTGGGCCTGGTTCCGGCCGCAGCCCGCCGTCTCCCCGGTCTGAGCCGGTGCGTCAGCGGCGCCAGAAGTCGAACCGGTCGCGCCCCGGCCGGAACCCGGCCGCCTCGGCGACGGCCACCGCGAGGTCGAACTTCTGCCCGACCGCGGTCGGGGCGTGCGCGTCGCTGCCGAAGCTGACCGCCTCGCCGCCCTCCTCGCGGAACCAGCGCACCTGGTCGGCCGAGGCGAGCGGGCTGCTGGTGTTGATCTCCAGCGCGCGGCCGCTGCCGGCCAGCGCGCGGAACACCGCCCGGTACTCCTCCTCGTAGTCCTTCTCCACGTACCGGTGCGACCCACCGGGCCAGTACCGCCGCGGGAAGTCGACGTGGGCCAGCACCTGGAAGACGGCGCTGCTCTCGACCATCCCGACCATCTCGCCGAGGTAGCGGCGCATCGTCGCGTCGGCGTCGACGTGCAGCAGCCGGCCGACGCCGACGAGGCGGCCCTGGTCGGACAGCGAGTGCAGCGAGCCGAGGATGCGGTCGACCGGGGAGCTCTCCAGGTGGCGGGCGATGCTCACGGCGAAGAGGTGCGGCTCGCCGGTCTCGATGCCCGACAGGATGCGCAGCTCGGGGAACCGGTCGCGCACCTCCTCGAGCTCGGCGAAGTAGCCCTCGACGTCGATGGGCAGCTGGTGCGCGGGGTGCCGGTCGAGCAGCCCCTCGGTGGTCGCGCGGTCGTCTGCCTCCCAGACGGTGAAGTCCAGGTGCTCGGTGAACGCGATCGCGGGCAGGCCCTCGGCGAGCGCCCGCTCGCACGCCCGCCGCATGGTCGAGGAGTCGGGGGTGTCCCACGACCAGTGGGTGTGCACGTGGTTGTCGGCCGGTCGCTGCCCCTGGTGTGCCATCGCCTGTGGATTCTCCACCGTCGTCCCCAGGTCCCGCGCGGGCACCCGTTCTGTCCCTCCGGATGCCTACTGTCGTCGGCATGAGCACCGCCGCACCGCCGTCCTCGATCGCCGACGAGGCCCTGGAGATCCTGCGGGAGCTCACCGGCCGGCCCGACGCGGTCTTCCGGGAGGGGCAGGACGCCGCCGTCGCTGCGCTGGTCGAGCGCTCCGAGCGGGCGCTGGTCGTGCAGCGCACCGGGTGGGGGAAGTCGGCGGTCTACTTCGTCTCCACCGCGCTGCTGCGCCGCCGCGGCGCCGGCCCCACGCTCCTGGTGAGCCCGCTGCTGGCCCTGATGCGCGACCAGGTCGCCGCCGCCGCCCGCGCCGGCATCCGCGCGGTCGAGATCTCCAGCGCCAACATGACGGAGTGGGACGACATCGCCGCGCGCCTCGCCGCCGACGACGTCGACGTCCTGCTCGTCTCCCCCGAGCGGCTCACCAACCCGCGCTTCCGCGAGGAGCAGCTGCCCGGCCTGGTCGCCCGCTGCGGGCTGGTCGTCGTCGACGAGGCGCACTGCGTCTCCGACTGGGGGCACGACTTCCGGCCCGACTACCGCCGCATCCGCGACCTGCTCGGCACGCTGCCGCAGGGGACGCCGGTGCTCGCCACGACCGCGACGGCGAACGAGCGGGTGGTCGCGGACGTCGCCGAGCAGCTCGGCGCCGGCGGCGTCGGGGTGACGACGGTGCGGGGCCCGCTGTCCCGCGACTCGCTGCGGCTGGGCGTGCTCCGGCTGCCCACCGACCGGGCGCGGCTGGCCTGGCTGGCCTCGCACCTGGGCGACCTGCCGGGCAGCGGCATCGTCTACACGCTCACCGTCGCGGCGGCCGAGGAGACGGCGAACCTGCTCCGCGACGCCGGCCACGAGGTGCGCGCCTACACCGGCCGGCTGGACGACGCCGACCGCAAGGACGCGGAGGAGGCGCTGCGGAAGAACGAGGTGAAGGCCCTCGTGGCCACCTCCGCGCTGGGCATGGGCTTCGACAAGCCCGACCTGGGCTTCGTCGTCCACCTGGGCGCCCCGTCGTCGCCGGTCAGCTACTACCAGCAGGTCGGCCGTGCGGGCCGCGCCGTCGAGCACGCCGACGTCATCCTGCTGCCCGGGCCGGAGGACATCGCGATCTGGCAGTGGTTCGCCACGTCCTCCATGCCGCGGGAGGACCACGCCGCGGCGGTGCTGACGGCGATGGCCGACGGGAAGGCCTGGTCGGTCGCGCGGCTGGAGACGGTCGCCGACGTCCGGCGCTCCCGGCTCGAGCTGCTGCTCAAGGTGCTCGCCGTCGACGGCGCGGTGGAGCGGGTGCAGGGCGGCTGGCGCTCGACCGGGCAGCCGTGGGTCTACGACGCCGACCGCTACGCCCGGGTCACCCGCACCCGGGAGGCCGAGCAGCGCGCGATGCTCAGCTACGCCGAGCCGGTCGACGAGGCCGAGTGCCGCATGGCCTTCCTCCAGTCCGCGCTCGACGACCCGACGGCCGCGCCGTGCGGCCGCTGCGACGTCTGCGCCGGCCCCTGGTACGCCACCGACGTCCCCGCGGCTGCCTCCGAGGCGGCGTCCGCCGCGCTCGACCGGCCCGGGGTGGAGCTGGCGCCGCGCGCGATGTGGCCCACCGGCGCGGACCGGCTGGGCGTCGACGTCAAGGGCAAGATCCCGCCCTCGGAGCAGCTGGAGACCGGTCGCGCCGTCGCCCGCCTCACCGACCTGGGCTGGGGGCAGCGCCTGCGCACCCTCCTCGGGGACGACGGCGTCGGCGGGGTGGTCGACCTGGAGGCGCCGAGCATCGAGGAGGACCCGGATGCGGCGTTCGACGTGCCGGTGAAGCGGTCGGTCTCCGACCTACCGCCGGACGAGGAGCTGCTGCGGGCGTGCGGCCGGGTGCTCGCCGCCTGGGACTGGAAGCAGCGGCCGGGGGCCGTGGTCGCCATCCCCTCGCGCCGGCGCCCCGAGCTCGTGCGCGGGGTGGCGCAGGGGCTGGCGCGCATGGGCCGGCTGCCGTACCTGGGGGAGCTGTCGCTCGCGCACGGCGGCCCCACCGGCCAGCCCGGTGGCAACAGCGCCTTCCGGCTCGCCGCGGTGTGGGACCGGATCGTCGTCGGCCCCGAGCTGCGCGAGGCCCTCGCCTCCGTGGACGGTCCCGTCCTCCTGGTGGACGACCTCGCCGACTCGCGCTGGACGGTGACGGTCGCCGGTCGCGAGCTGCGCCGGGCCGGCGCGTCCGCCGTCCTCCCGTTCGCTCTCGCGCTCACCGCCTGAGCACGAGCGGCGCCTCCACCGCGCGCGAGCGCGGTCGGCCGGGCGCTCCATCCACAGCTTTTCGCACACATGTGCGAAAAGTCGGGGTAGCGTGCCGGCATGACGCTGGCGCACCAGCCTTCGATGTGGGATCTCGCCGAGCAGGCGACGCTCGAGCCCCTGGGCGGGATCCGTCGGCACGTCCTCGGCCGCGGGGCGTGGGTCGATCACCTGCCGGGCTGGGTGTCCGGCTCCGACGAGGTGCTCGAGGCGCTGCTCGGTGACATCGGCTGGCGGGAGGACCGCCGCCAGATGTACGAGCGGGAGGTCGCGGTTCCGCGCCTGCTGCGCTGGTACTCCGGCCGGGAAGAGCTGCCCCACCCGCTCCTGGCCGAGGCCCGCGCGCAGCTGAACCGCCACTACGCGCCCGAGCTGGGGGAGCCCTTCGTCACCGCCGGGATGTGCCTCTACCGCGACGGGCGGGACAGCGTGGCCTGGCACGGCGACCGCATCGGACGTGGCCGGTCCGCCGACACGATGGTCGCGATCGTCGCCTTCGGCTCGCCCCGCCCTCTCCTGCTGCGCCCGGTGGGCGGCGGCGAGTCGCTGCGCTTCCCGCTCGGGCACGGCGACCTCGTGGTGATGGGCGGCTCCTGCCAGCGCACCTGGGAGCACTGCATCCCCAAGACCACCAAGCCGGTCGGGCCGCGGGTGAGCGTCCAGTTCCGGCCTCGCGGCGTGGCCTGAGCCGCCCGGCCGGTCGCCGGGAGGAGCCGAGCTCCCGGCGCTGCGCCACCCGGACGCGTCCCGCCCGGCCGGCCGGTCCGGGGCACAGGGGGGAGCCTCGGGACCCCCCCTGCAGACCCTCTGGAAGCCGTGTATGGTTCCTTCTGCACCGAGCGAGAACGGACCGGGCCGCGAGGCCCGGGAAACCGCCGGAGGAACCCCCGAGGTTCAGCCGCTGCGGAGTCCGGTGTACATTGAGAAAACCGCCTCGAGCAAAGGCCGAGAAATTGGCCGGGTTTCGTGCGCGTCCGCTCCTTGAGAACTCAACAGCGTGCCGAAAGTCAGTGCCAAGTAATACCCCGTGCCATGGCTCTTGTGGTTGTGGCAGGGATTCCTTTGGTTGATTGATATCGCGAGTGTCAGCTCGC